>CAZCPL010000156.1:0-13609 GCA_964500255.1 uncultured Solibacteraceae bacterium
GAGGAGATCAACCGCATCCTCACCGATCAGATTTCCGATCTCCTGCTCACGCCGTCGCGCGACGGCGACGCCAACCTGATCGCCGAAGGCATCGACCCTAAGCGGATCAAATTCGTTGGCAACGTGATGATCGACACGCTGGTTCGCCTGCTTCCAGAAGCGAAACTGCGCTGGCCTGGATTACAGGAACGCCTCAACGTCAGCAAGCCGTTCTTTCTGGCGACGCTCCATCGCCCGGCAAATGTCGATCATCCGGAAAGCCTGCGCAAGCTGGTGGATGCTCTCAATAAAGTGGCGGAAATTCACCCGTTGCTGTTCCCGATCCATCCGCGTACCCGTTCGCGCATCGAGTCGGGCACGCTCAGCGCAAGGATCACGCTCTGCGATCCGCTCGGCTACTTGGATTTCGTGGCCGCGCAGTCGGAAACGCTCGCGGTGATCTCCGATTCGGGCGGTGTCCAGGAGGAGACCACTTACCTCGGCGTCCCCTGTTTGACCTTAAGAAGCAACACAGAACGGCCGATTACACTTACAGAGGGAACCAACCGATTGATTGGGGAGAGAATCGATTCGTTGGTGGACGAAGTGCAGAAGGTGCTGGCTACGCCGCGCCGCACCCCGTCGCCGGCCCTCGAATATTGGGATGGACATGCGGCGGAACGCATCGTGGATGTCCTGTCGGAGATCGTTTAAATATGTGCGGCATTTTGGCAATGGGCGGCCTCGACCGGCCCTTTCATCAAGGTCTGTTGAAGAGCTTGCGAAAGCGCGGTCCGGATGCGATCGGCTTCTGGGCGGATTCCTACGTCAAGCTGGCCCAGACCCGGCTCGCGATCCTAGGGCTCGACGAACGCGGTGAACAACCGCAGGAAAACGAGCGCCACGTCATCACCTACAACGGTGAGATCTACAATTTCCACGAGATCCGTGAGCGCGTAGAAGGGCGCGGCATCAAGATCCATGGCGGTTCCGATACCGAGGTGCTGCTGCATGCCTGGACGCTTTGGGGTCCTGAAGTGCTGCGCGATTTCTCTGGATTCTGGGCATTCGCCATCTACGAAAAGGCCTCGCACAAGCTGTTTCTGGTGCGCGATCAGTTGGGCATCAAGCCGCTTTACTATTGGAAGTCCGGTAAGAGCTTCGTAGCGGCGTCGATGATCCGCACGATTCTCGAAACGGTCGACGAATCTCCGGAACTCGATTACGAGGCCCTTAGCGAGTACGTCCGCTACCAGTTCACGTTCGGCGACAAGACCTTTGTGAAGCAGGTCAAGAAGGTTCTGCCTGGGCATGTGGTCGAGATCGATCTCACGACGGGCGATGTCTCGTCCAAGCCGTATGAAGACATCCTCGTGCCCTCCGGTCGCAGCCGTCATTCGATTGACGCCGAGCAGATCCGACAGGCGCGCGAACTGTTAGTGGAATGCTGCCGCGAGTCGACGATTTCCGATACCTCGTTCACGACGTTCTGCAGCGGCGGGGTGGATTCGAGCCTGATCACTCGCATTACGGAACCGGATGTCGCCTATCATTGCAACTATTCGGATCCAGAATGCAACGAGACGTTCTACGCGCGCGAGGTGGTGGCGGGCACCAAGACGCGCCTGATGGTGGTAAACGCATCGGAGAACTTCGATTTGGTCGAGAAAATGCGCGATTTGGTGGACGACTTCGACGAACTCACGATCGGTTCGGTGATTCTGCCGCTCGACGATTTGCTGGCCCAAGTGAAGCGCCGCTACAAAGTGATTCTCACCGGCACGGGCGGCGACGAGTTGTTCGCCGGCTACGTGCGCTATCAGTTGGCTCTGGGCGAGTGCTTCCAGGATTCCTACCGGATGCTCTTCGACAAGATGAAGCCGGAAACGAACATTGCAAAGCGGTTCGAGATGACCCACCGCAAGGGCAATGTCTCGTTGTACAAATTCTATGATCCGAAGGTTGAGCAGACCTTCCTCGATTCCTACGAAAGTTGCCGCGGCGATGGCACCGATCTCGAGGCGATGCTGGCCTTCGACCAGCGCTACTTCTTGAGCGGATTGCTGAATATCGACGACAAGATGTGCGGCCGTCACTCGCTCGAAAGCCGCCCCAGTCTGCTGCACCAGCGCTTTGTTCGCCACGTGCTGCAACTCGATGCCAAGGACATGATCAAGGACGGCATGCTGAAGGGCATCGGTCGCGAGATCGCCTTAGGATTCGTGCCGCGGTCGGTCACGCACCGCACCGACAAGATGGGCTTTACCACTCCGATTGGGACGTTCATCAACAAGGGTGCGCATCGGGTCCGCGAGCAGATTATGACATCGAAGTTCCGCGACATGTACAAGCTGAGCGGTATGAACTTCACCGCTGAGAACAAGTTCTCGCGCGAAGTGTTTGGATTGCTGCTGCTCGACCTGTGGCTGAACCGTTATATGAAGCCCCCGACTTCCCCGGCCTTACAATAGGGCAATGACGCCGCTTGTTCTTGCCGTCTTGTTTGTTCAGGCCCCTGGTGTCGATCTGGGCAGGGTCTGGGACAAATCGTCGATGCACATCGTCGCACTAGGCGATTTCGGGGACGGGAGTAAGCGGCAAAAGTCCGTGGCCGAGGCGATCGTCCGCAGCCATGGCATCTCGCCATTCGACTTCGGCCTCACATTAGGCGACAATTTTTACCGTTGCGGCGTTCGTGGTGTGCAAGATCCCAAATGGAAAACCCATTGGGAAGATCTCTATGGCGTGCCGCTGGGGATTCCCTTTTACGCGGCTCTCGGCAACCACGATTATGGACATCCGCCTATCATCTGCCCTGGCGCCGGCAGCTCACCGGATGCGGAGATCGCCTACAGCGCTCGTAGTAAGAGTTGGCGCATGCCAGCGCGCTACTATTCCTTCCAAGCTGGCTCGGCGCTGTTTGTGGTGACGGACACAGAGGGCTGGTCTGGCGAACAGCTCGCCTGGATTGGCAAGACGCTGCAGCGCAGCGCAAGTATGCCGGAAATCCGCTGGCGGATTGTCATCGGCCACCATCCCCTCTTCACGTCCGGGACCCACCTCAATGAGCGCCGCATTGGCGAGTTGCGCGAAAAGCTGTTTCCAGTGCTAGAGGCCAACGAAGTGGACCTTTACATCGGTGGACACGATCACGACCTGGAGCATCTGGCAAAGAATGGCATCCACTTCGTCATCTGTGGAGGCGGTGGAGCTCACCTCCGCAAGTTCCGCCGCAAGGATCCAGCTTCGGTCTTCCAGGCGGTGAAGAGCGCGTTCCTGGATATCAGGATCGATGAGCGTGAAGTCACAGTGAAGTTCATCGATACGAATTTGGAATCGCTGGAGGTTCCGCCGTTGTTGTTGCGAAAGGACTAGGCTGCCTCATGGAACAGCGGTTGCTGCATAGCCGCTGGAGCGTAGATCGACGGCAGACCCCGGCCATCGCCATAGAACCCTGCCAGCGCCTGCCGATAGACCTGCTTCAGAGGTTCCGGAGCCACGTTGCGAGCCGGGTCGTAGAGATACTGCATTTGCAGCGCATTCACCACAGACTTGCCTCGCGGATCGTTGTTGAAAATGACCATCGTGCGCCCGGCGAACTGCCGGAACTTCTCGATGCGTAGCCGCCACTGGGCGATCTCATCCGCGTTGTACAGATAATCATGCTGCGCCTGCCGCGTCGCATCCGGGCGGTAGGCGGCGACCGAGTTTTCCGGATTTCGTCCGTGCAATCGAACGTATCCGACACCGGAGGTGAGGAGCGCGGTTGGAGGCATCGCCGTGGTGTGCGCCGGTTGGTCGATGTTGCAGAAGCCGATCTTGTAGTCAATCAGGGTTCCCTGAGCCTCTTCTGCGAGCCAACTCTTGTGGCGGAGTTCCGCTACCAGAGGAAACTCGTGAAACGTACGGCGCAGTTGTATCAGAAATGCGCGGTTCTCAGAAGTAAAGCGAAACGACCAGGGGAACTGCATCAGCAGAGCACCCAGGCGGCCCGCTCTGTGAATCGGACGCAAGCCTTCGCTGAACACTTCGGCCTCGGCTGCGTTGATTTCCCGGCGATGGGTGAAGTTCTGGTGCAGCTTTGCGCTGAACAGAAACCGAGGGTTGGATTCCACCACCTTCAGCCACAATCGCGCGTATTCCGGCCGAATCGGACGGTAGAACGAGTTGTTGATCTCCACGGCATCCACAAAAGAGGAGAGATGTTCCAAGGCGTGCGCGGCACCCCGGCGGACTTTGGGATAAACGAGCCCTTCCCAGTGGGGGTAACTCCAACCTGCGACTCCGATGCGCGGCAGTACGATTTCGCCCATGTCGCTTGTTCTCCTTTTGTTCGCTTTCAGTATGCGCGAACAAATGGCGAAAGTCAAGCCTATTTCTTGGAGCAAGGCAGCCGGAGTTCCGCCCGATAGATGTTCCCTTCCTGCGGTTCCAGTTCAAGCCGGGCCCGATCTCCATAACGCGCTTCGAGCCGCTGACGGATGTTTCTCAGTCCGATGCCGTTGCGTTTGGCAGGCTGGTACTCGGGATCGTAGGGGTTGGTAATACGGATGCGCAGGATGTCACCTGAGCTCCGGACATCGAGGGTCACCGTGCCCCCTTCGAGCATACCGGAGATTCCATGTTTCACCGCGTTTTCCACAAGCGGTTGCACGATCAATGAGGGAACCTCGCAATCGCCGCAGCCTGGGTCGATTCGCTGCTCGATCGCCAATCGGCTGCCAAAACGAACGCGCTCCACTTCCAGGTAGTTCAGGCATAGGGCAAGTTCCTCGGCCAGCGGAATGGTTTCGCGATCGCCGAGTTGTAATGTGGTTCGCAGAAAGTCGGACAGTTTGATGCACATTTCCCGCGCCCGGGCACCATCGACCATCGTGAGGGCTGAAATCGAGTTGAGACTATTGAAGAGAAAATGCGGGTTGATCTGCATCTTTAAGGCCCGCAGTTGCGAGTCGCGCGCAAGGGTCTGTGCTTGTTGGGACGTTTCGATGGACGCAATCAGATAATGCAGCGCGACGCACAGCAGGTAGAGCAGTACGCCGGCTAGGTAGTAAAGAGGATAGAACCGCTCGACGCGATTTTCGAGTCCTGGGAAAAGTCGGGTCAGGATCCACGCCCAAACGATGGCGATCAGCACCCAGAAGGCGCCCATGGCGGACGCCGAGGCAAAGTGGTTGATCACCAGTTTGAAAGGCGAGGTGCGGGCCAGGGGCAGCGCGCTGCAGAGATACCAGGATGACAAAGTCAGAAACGAGAACAGTGTTAAAAGGGGCGCAACAAAGGCTGCACTTTCGACCAAGGTAAGCGCGCCGGCGGAATAAGGCAGGTAGACGAGAAACAGGTCGAAGGGGATCCAGGCCAGGAGATAGAGCCTGAGCCTGGATCGGTTGGCTAGAATCGGGTGCATCCGGGGCTAGTTCTCTACCGAGATACCGCCGAACACAGCGTTTCCGGTGAGGATCAGCTTCTGGGTGGGGCCATCTTCCGGCCGGGGTGCAATGGTCTTATCCTCATAACCGCCAAAGGCGCCGGTTCCCTGGATTTCCACGGTCCAGCTCTCGGGCACCTTCAAACTGCATCCGCCAAAGATGGCGTTGGCCTCAATGGTGGCAACGTTCGATTTCATCTTCGCCTTGCGGAAGTCGACTTCTATGCCACCGAAGAGGGCCATCATCTCGCCACCCTCGAAGACCTGCGAGTCGACTCGCTGTACGATACCTCCGAACACCACCATTGGGTGGATCGTAGGCAGCACTGTAACATCGCCATCCTTGCGAATTTCGTCGCCCTTGAGGTTGCAGACCAGAAACGCCACACCCAGAGCAATGAGCAGGATCGGGGCGTAGAGCTTTGAGCTCACATCGATAACGTCCAGATTGTCTAGAAGCTTGATGGCTCCGAGTACGATAGCAATACCTCCCACGAGGTAGGTGAAAGTGGACCTGCCCTTAGCGATGGCTTGGACGCCCCACGCGACGGGGATCAGCGGCCAGAACACGAACACATCGCGAACGGAGAAGACGCCAAAGTTCTTCAGTAGCAGGAGCGCGCCGAAGGCGATCAGGATGACGCCGACCAGAGCGCTGGAGTTCTTGCTACGATTGTGTGCCTTCATGCGCCAGCGGTCCGCTCGTTTTGCCGTCCAGTCCATCCTCATATTTCCACAATATCCGGTCTGCTTAGAGAGCGCGATAGCAGATCGGCGAATGACATCCTCGCATCGGTGAACAGAAGGTCGTCAGACACAGAGTACTGGAATACAGGAACTAGCGCTTTTGGTGGTGTATTCGACTATTCCCCCCTCCAAACGCTAAAAAGATGAGATCTTCTGGGTTTTTGTAACCAAAACGGGACATACAGATCTATACTGGAATCACGTTCAAGCTGCGTTCCGTTTTGGGAACTGTACGAGGACGGCAAGATTACGATAGCGTCGGATGCGATGCGAGGATCGGGTGCCATCCCCGGTTCTTGAGGATAGGCAAGTTAGAGGTTGTCAGTCCTTTTGGCAAAGCGGACCGGGTGCCCACCCGGTCCGTTGCCTTTTGTGATGGGTAGTTTTTGACTTACCGTTCACCAACCAGATAAGCTGGATGACATGGCCAGGCCCCGTGAGTTCGACGTCGATGAAGCGATTCAGATTGCCACGGACCTTTTTTGCGAGCTCGGGTATCAGCCTACTTCGATTTCCGACCTGACCGACGCGCTGGGCATCCTGCGCGGAAGTCTCTATAAAGTCTTTCCCGACAAACATAGTCTGCTGTTGACCGTTCTGGATCGTTACCGGATCGCGCAGTTAGACGAACTGCGCAGGAAGCTGAATCAACCGGATATCGCTGCCTCCGATGGCTTGAGGCTCGCACTACTGGATTGGGCGGAACAGTCCTCCGGACATCGAGGCCGACGCGGATGTCTGATTTCCCATCTGGCGCTTGAACTCATCCCTGGCGATGCGGCTGTGACGGATCGCATCCAGCGGCATTTTCAACAGCTTAGCGAGATCCTGGAGGAAGCCCTCGAGCGGATACAGATGGAACGGGCCATAACTTTTAGAGTCTCGATACCAGTCCTCGCCCAACTGCTCGTCACGGCATTGGAGGGAATGCGTGTCGTTGGAAAGTCTGCGCCGCCGTTCGCTCAGGTCGAGGAAGTGGTTGAGGCCTTGCTGGGATTCTTGACCAATCAGTCACCTATAGCGAAAGCCCGCGCAGCTTCCGCAAGTTAAAAACTTTGGTCCTGGTTTTGTGAAAAACTCGCCTCTGGTTAGGTGCCGATCACCAGTTTCGGGGGAACCGGCAACCCCCTGCGAACCCCGGGAGTGGCATTTTGGTCCACCGGATCCGGTGCGTTCCTAGCAGACTTCGGCAATCAGCCAACCTGGAGCCAAGGCAGGAAACTACAACGATCGTAAGTGGAAGCCGCCGTCCACGTTTAGCACTTGGCCAGTGGAATAGTCCAACAATCCACTGGCCACCGCGCGAATGGCTTTCGCGATATCCGACCCTTCACCCATCCGGCGTTGTGGCAGCAAGCCGTTCTTGATCTTCTCGTCGTAGACCGATTCCACGGCCGAAATCATGTCCGTGCGGATGATCCCCGGACGAACCTCGAACACCGTCACACCAGTCGCAGCCAGTCGAGTCGCCCAAAGTTGAGCGGCCATCGCCAGACCGGCCTTCGAAATGCAGTATTCCCCGCGGTTCACCGAGGCGGTATAAGCGGAAATCGACGTGACGAACACGATCCGGCCACTGGCCCGCTCAATCATGTGACGCGCAACAGCCTGCGTCAGAAAGTAAGGACCCTTGAGATTCGTCCCAATCAACTCATCGAAGCTATCTTCTGTTGCCTCAAGCAGATCGCGGCGTTCGCGCGGAGCCATTCCCGCGTTGTTGACCAATAAGTCAATTTGCCCGTAGGTGCCGATGGCGAAGTCCACGAGGCGTTTGCGATCCTCAGAGGAACCGATGTCACATTGAATGATCGCCGCGCCGGTGGCGGTGGCCAGGGATTCGGCGGCATCGAGCCGTCCTTTGTATGTGGCGATCACCTGATGGTCGGAGGCAAGTTCCTCGGCGACCGCCCGCCCGATTCCACGGCTGGCTCCAGTTACGATAGCAACTGGTTTCACTTGATCAGTTTCTCCAATGCGGTGGCGATCTCCTCGAAGGTAAAGCGCTCGATGAACGGCTCACCGTCTACTAGTACGGTAGGAGTTCGACCTATACCGCGGGCGATTCCGTCCTGGAAGTCCTTTTCCACAGACGCTTCGAGGGCTGCATCCGAGAGGGCGGCGATCGCCTTAGACGCATCCACACCATTCTTCGAAGAGAAAGCCGACAAGGAGGCATTAAAATTATCAGCCGTGATGCCCTTCATTCCGGCCATGGTTTCCTGCCGATACTTCACCGCCAAAGCCGGGCTGCTCTTTTCAAAGAACCGGGATGCGATGGCGGCCTTGCGAGACCAATTGTGTTTGGGCAGCGGGAAGTCGCGATGCTCAAAGGCGACCTTCGAGGCAAACCGCGGCAAAAGCTGCTTGTCCAACATCTCGCGAAAGTTCGCACAATCGCTGCACTGCAGATCTTCATAGATCACCACGCGGATGGCACTCGAGGCGTTGCCCTCCACCAGGCGCGGAGGCGAATCCGCTGCGGTCAACATTAGGAAGAAAGGAAGCATCATGTGGTCCATTCCATAGTACAAAACACAAAAGGCGCCCCGGACCCGAGGCAGGGGCCAGGACGCCTAAACCATGGTGCGTGCGGGTTATTCTTTGACGTCTTCGATCGCGGCGAGGGTGAACACATCGCCCTTGATGGATCCGGTGACCTTCACCTTGCCGGCCAGGTGGGCCTTCGCCTTGGCAGCATCGGAGACCTTGTAAACCTTCTGATCTTTTTCGTCCACGAAGACGGGCGCTTCGCCGCTTTCGATGCAGCGCTTTGCGCAATCGCGCTTTGCGGAGGCAGAGCCGGCATTGCCGGACCCGCAAGCAGCGTCGCTAATCCAGCCGGTCATCGTCACGTTGCCCGCAGACATCGCGAGCGGAAGCAGAACGGTCAAAAGCATCTTTTTCATGCGCGGATAGACTCCTCTTCACCATCTTAGACGAAAATCGCGTCAAAACGCTTCAACTTTTCAACAAGCTCGCTGGATTACGATGGAAGGATGAAACTCGACGTTGTCGCGCACCTCTACACAGCGCCCGGAAACGAAGCACTGGCCCGGGAGGTTTTGGAAGGGTTCGTCGCACCCACTCGCCAAGAGGAAGGCTGCCTGCGGTATGACCTGTTCGCGGATCTCAGCGATCCAACCCGGTTTACCTTCATCGAAGAGTGGACCAGCGCCGAAGCGCTCGACGCCCATTCCCGATCGGCTCACATCGCAGCGGGCCGTGCTCGCCTCGAAGGCAAAATGTTGCAACCAGGCTGGGTGCAACGCCTCAACCAGATCGCCTAAGTTTCGAGCGACCAATGCCCCTGCGCTGCGCCTGTCTCGAGAAACTTCAGGACATCCGCCAAGCGATCCGCGGGGGCATTGACAGCCAGTAGATCGGTATGATCCAGTTCGGATTTCGCGCCCAGACGTTCAATCGCGTCGTGAATCGCCGCACTGCGCGCAATCGACTCTTCGACGAGCCTTACCCGGATGGTCCGGTTTCCGCTCCGCCGCAGGATCTCGCCCGTGAAAAACAGCCGCTCATCGTTGCGGGGTGCCGCAGCGACGACGTCCCCTAGAGCGATATTGGAAACGTACCAGGGGATGTTGTCGATCCGGTAGCCGCCTCCATCCAAGGGCACCGCCCACAAACTTTCCACCTGATAAGGCGCATCGCCATCCTGTGCCAACTCGAAGACGATCTTCACGTCGCTATCCATGCATTTCTTGAGTAACACAAACGGATCTGCGCATCCTGGAGTATATGCATTGGATGTCCTGGGTGTTGCGCGCGGCGGCCGTCTATAATATTGTCTTCGGAACGCTGGTGGTGCTCTTTCCGCTGGCCTTCTTTCGCATCGCCGGGCTGGCGGAACCGAACTATCCGGAAATATGGCAATGCGTGGGGATGATCGTCGGCGTGTACGGCGTCGGCTACTGGATTGCGGCCACTGACCCGATGCGCCATTGGCCAATCGTGCTGGTCGGATTCCTGGGTAAGGTCCTCGGACCCATCGGCTTTCTGCAGGCCGCTGCCGCCGGGCGGTTCCCATGGGTGTTCGGCTGGATCAACGTGACGAACGACCTGATCTGGTGGATCCCTTTCGCGATCATCCTGGTGCGGGCGAAGCGCACACATGTATAACGTTCATGCGGCGGTCACGTGGTATTTGGTCGGGCTGGTCTGGCTGGTGCAGATGGTGCAGTATCCGATGTTCGCCTACCTCGACCGCGCGCAGTTCACCGAGGCGCATGCGTTTCATTCGTCAGCGATCGGTATCGTGGTGGCGCCGCCGATGTTGCTCGAACTGGCTTTGGCCGTTTGGATCGCGTTTCAAGGCGGTCGCGGGATGCTCGGTTGGGCAGCACTCACCCTGCTGCTCATTGTTTGGGCTACGACGTTTTTCATGATTGTTCCGATGCATGAACAGTTGGGCGCGCGCGGGTTTGAGCCGGGAGTTCACGGGCGGTTGGTGGCGTGGAACTGGGTCCGGACCGTTGCTTGGAGCCTGCGTGGGGTGATCGCGCTGATTTGGCTGAAGGCCTGAATCCTCAGCACTGGGCGCGTATTGAGATCACCGCAGTCACGCGTCGCCACGTCGCCATGCCGTAACCCATTCATTTTCCTCGAAATCCATCCCGATGTGATTTAAACTAGAGGAAGACATGACTACACGTGAGTTGCTCGCCTTCGCTGCCAAGTGTGACAATTCGCCCATTGCAGTATGCGGTGTTTCGCCAAGGGCGGCCAACCCATGAAGCAGTTTTTAGGCCGTGAATGGATTCTACCGGCAACAGGCGATCTACTGCTCACCGCGGTGGATATCCTTGCGGTCGCGTTCCTGATTTACCAGTTTCTGATGATCGTCCGCGGCCGTCGCGCCGCGCAGATTCTGAGTGGCATCTGGGTGTTGATGTTGGTGTACATCGTCTCCGCATGGCTGCATTTGGAACTGCTGCGCACGATTTTGCTGCGGCTCGCGCCATACACGGCGTTCGCGATCATTGTGATGTTCCAATCGGAAATCCGCCGGCTACTCGCGCGTATTGGGAGAAGCCGCTTACTCGGATTCAAGAACAGCTTCGAGCGCCGCGAAACTACCGATGAAATCCTGCTGGCGGTCACCTATTTGACCCAGCACAAAACAGGCGCGCTGATCGTGTTGGAACGCGATACCGGGCTGCGCACCTTCATCGAGAGCGGCGTGACTCTAGACGCCAATGTTTCGCGCGATCTGTTGATCACGATCTTCGAAAATCGCGGACCCCTGCACGATGGCGCAGCCATTTTGCAAGGCGGACGCATCGCCGCCGCGGCCTGTTTTCTGCCGCTCACCACGAATCCTGGAGTGCTCGGCAAACTTGGCACCCGCCACCGCGCAGCGATTGGTATCACGGAAGAAACCGACTGTCTGGCGCTCATTGTTTCCGAAGAGACCGGCAAGATTTCCATCGCTGCCTTTGGCGAACTAGAACGCGGCGTGACGCTGGAACGCGTGCAGGAACGCATTACTCGCCACATGGCCGGCGTTCGCGATTCCGCTACTTCGTCGGAAGTGCCTGAAGAACGCAAGGTGCCCGTCACAGAAGGACGTTCCTGATGTTGAAGGTAGTCTTCGAGAATTTCTGGTGGAAGATTGCGGCTCTGCTGCTCGCCATGGCTCTCTGGTTCACCCTGATTCTTGAGCCGGATCTGGTGACATCGGCGTCCGTACCGATCTTCTTCAAGAACTTGCCCCGAAACCTTGAGTTTTCTTCGCCCGCACCGGACCGAATCGTTTTGGAAATCCGGGGCCCGGCAAGTAAGTTGAGTCCCGAAGCCTTGAAGGATACGGCCGTGCAAGTGGATCTCTCCGCAGTGACGAAATCCGGTGAGCGGAGCTTCACCGTCGACCGGTCGAACATCATGCTGCCTTTTGGCGTGACCTTTGAGCGAGCGGTTCCCTCGCAGTTGCAGTTGGCTTTTGACCGTCAATTGACGAAAGAAGTAGCAGTTAGGGTTCGATATGAGGAAAAAGTTCCCGCAGGGTTCCATATCGCTGCGGAGCGTATCCAACCCATGTCTTTGCGGATTGTGGGTCCTGCTGGAAAGGTCGAGAGTTTGCAGTTCGCGCTGACCGATCCGATTGATTTGGAGTGGACTCCCGGGGAAAAGACGACTCGGGTGCATGTTTTTGCAGGAGACCCTCAAGTAAGGTTCGAGTCTGAGCCGATGGTTACAGTAAGGACACTCGTCGAACGGGTGTCCCAGCAGTAAACGAAGACACTCGTCGAACGGGTGTCCCAGCAGTAAACGAAGACACTCGTCGAACGGGTGTCCCAGCAGTAAATGAAGACACTCGTCGACCGGGTGTCCAAGTAGTAAATGAAGACACTCGTCGACCGGGTGTCCAAGTAGTTTGAGTCAGAACACATGAGCAGAAAACTTTTCGGAACCGATGGCATCCGTGGCGTTGCCGGCGAGCCGCCTCTAGACCGCGCGACCGCGTACGCTCTGGGCGTCGCCCTCGGCAATTGGGTGAATGAGGGCAAGCACATGCCCAACGTCATGTTGGGTATGGATACGCGTGAATCCGGCAATTGGCTGGCGGAGAATGTCGCGGGGGGATTGGCGTCGCGAGGCGTGAGCGCGCGGTTTGCAGGTATCATTTCGACGCCCGGTGTTGCGTACCTGGCCCGCACGGGCGACTTCGCCGCCGGCGTTATGATTTCGGCTTCGCACAATCCGTTTTTGGACAACGGACTCAAGGTCATCGACCATTCCGGCTTCAAATTGGCGGATGCGGAAGAGCTGAAGCTTGAGGCAGATATCTTCGCCTGTTTGGAATCGGGCGTGGTTCCAGAAGCTCTCGCGTTGCCTGTGGATGAGGGTCTCGACCACCAATACCTCGACTTTCTTGCCGCCACCTGCCACACCCGCCTCGACGGCTTGCGCATTGTGCTCGATTGCGCGAACGGTGCCGCGGCGGCGCTGGCTCCAGGACTATTTGAGCGCCTCGGCGCGCAGGTTGTGGCCCGCCTGGGCGTGAGTCCTGACGGACGAAACATCAATCTCAATTGCGGATCCACGCATCTGGATGGCCTGGTGAACGCGGTTCGCGAAACCGGCGCGGATTGCGGTATTGGCTTCGATGGCGACGCCGACCGTGCGCTGTTTGTGTCCCACTCGGGTAAGATCATCGACGGCGACGCCGTGATGTTGATCACCGGAGTGGCACTGAAGGCCAAGGCTGTGGTCGCGACGGTGATGTCGAACCTCGGGTTGGAAGTGGCGTTGCGGAAACATGGCATCGGCCTGGTGCGCACCGCAGTCGGCGACAAGTATGTGCTGGAAGAGATGGTCAGGCAGGATCTGCCGCTGGGCGGCGAACAATCCGGCCACATCATCTTCCGCCAGTGGGCCACCACCGGCGACGGCATGTTGACGGCCCTGCGGGTTTTGGAAGTGATGCGAGACCGCGGGCTCGAC
>CAZCPL010000157.1:0-13545 GCA_964500255.1 uncultured Solibacteraceae bacterium
GTCTGGCTTTCCACGCGAATCTGACCGCCGCCCATCAACGACACGAGCTTTGAACTAATTGCCAGTCCGAGACCTGTACCACCGAACTTGCGCGTCACTGAACCATCGGCCTGTGAGAACGCCTCGAAGATCTCTTTGTGCTTCTCGGGTGGGATGCCGCAACCACTGTCTTCCATGGCAAAGGCAAGATTGATCAGACCATCCTGTGCCTGGGCAATACGAAGGATCCCTTTGACCGACCCTGCACCAGTGAACTTGACGGCATTCCCCATCAGGTTGAGCAACACCTGACGCAACCGAACAGGATCGCCTATCACCGCCTGCGGAACACCTTCTACCTTCGTGATTAGTTCAATGCCCTGCTGTTCCGCGCGAGCCATGAGCGTTTTGCGGGCGTCTTCGAGAACCTGATCCGGATAGTATGCGATTCGTTCCAGTTCCATCTTGCCGGATTCGACCTTAGAAAGGTCCAGTATGTCGTTCAGGATCGACAGGAGGCTTTGTGCGGAATCGCGAAGGGTCACGACATACTCTCGCTGTTCCGCGTTGAGATCCGTAGCGAGGGCCAGTTCGGCCATACCGATAACGCCATGCATCGGCGTACGGATTTCGTGGCTCATGTTGGCAAGAAATTGGCTTTTGGCAACACTAGCGACTTCGGCCGCTTGCTTGGCGTGTTCGAGTTCGCGGGCGCGCTGTGTTTCCAACATCCGACGAACGCCGTTACTCCAATACTCAAGGAAGAGGCGACGGCCCCGAATCATACTGAAAATGATCAGTACGGAACTTGCTGCCGCGTAGGCACCCGCCTGTGGACCCCCAAGATGAAAGGCTACTGCGAGAGCGGGGGCGAGCAGCAACAGGATGTGCAGAAGTAGCAGGCGATACGCAGAAAGGAATGTGATGAGCGCCCCGGGTGCAACTCGGGTTGCCCACATCATGACGACGATAAAAGTCCAGTCCGTGAAGCCGTAGACGAGCATCGTGTGAGCAAGCAGGAAGCCGTTGGCCCCGTCTACGAGGACTACTGTGAGTGCATTGAGGAGCATCCACAGATCTTCAGAGTAAGCGCAGACCCTCCGCCGGGTCGCGACGTTCACCATCCTTATGACCAAACCTACCAGCACTGCGGCGCTGAATGACCAGGCATATTGCGGGTATTCCGCAAAGTAGCTCGTGGTCCACCAGAGGCTGACGATTTCAATCGGATAGACGTAGAGCGAGTTGAGGAACTGCCGCGAAAATTCGTGGAGCGTCTCTTCCCGCAACGCCGCCCGTTCTGGCGGCGCGAGGGATTCGAGACATTTCGGATGCTCTGTGAAACCCAACCTCACCTAGTTGGACCTCATCGGCGGGAATGCCGTTTGTTTGAGCGCAGCGATCGGTTTCGAGCACCACTACGGTTCCCAGGAACACTTCGCGGCGAAAACGTTTTGCGCGATGTTACTGGAGACAACTACCGTAACGTGACGCGCTCTTCGAGATTCGCTTCGATATCGGCGCGTTCGCGCCAAACCGGATGCAGCTTCTTCAGTTGCATCAAGGGCAGCTGATCTTCGATGTGCTTCGACCCCGGCTGCGAGGCGTTGCCGTATCCCAGCAGGCACTGGGCGCGCTGCGGATTGCCGAACTCGACGGCGCAGACGATGGTTTCGCCGTGGGTCGCATAGAGCTTATTGTTCTTGCGTTGCGCGAATTGCATGGTGCGAAAGACACCGAGGCGTCCGCTACCGCCATTGGCCGGCAAATCGAGCTTGCCTCGCGCGTATCGATGAACATCTCCCCATGCGACATCGAGCGAGCCGTAAAGCTTGTTGCACTCTTCCGCTGCTTGCTTCAGCTTGATTACGGCCTTTTGCGGATCCTTCAATCCGGTCGCGGTTTCGAGCGGGCGTTGCGGATCGAAGGGGACCTTGAAGTCGTCTCCCAAGCCGTCGCCAGGGCCGAGTCCGCGTTCGGCGAAGATCTCGAAGAGCACGCCGCCACGGCTTTCGATTTCGGTTTGGCGATCCCAGGCTTTGAGCACAGCCGCAGCCTCGCGCGTTAATGCGTCAATGGATCGTTCGGCTGCAGCGACCAGATCCGGAACCACTGCATCGGCAAGTTCCATTCGCGTGGAATGCTTGTAGGCAAGCAGTTCTTCATAAGTAATCGAAGGATCCTCACCGATCATGCGCAGAGATCGTTTGGTGCGAAAGGATGTCAGCTTCGCGGTTCCGGGAGCAATGTAGCTCGCGTACTTCGTGGGATCCGCCAGAGGGAACGTGAAGAACCAAGGTGGTTCGTTGGCGTTCTGATTGAATCCGGACGCGGGGTCGATGGACTTGGGCAGTTCGTCGAAGTTCAGATAGTCGTTCCACATCGTTTTCGAAGTATCGCCCGGAACGATCTTCGACCAGTAGGCGAAGTCGCCGAACTGACGCCGGGGAATCACACCGTTGAACAGCAGCATGAGATGTCCGTCGGCATCGGCGTAGTTTGCATGCCACATCGGCACCGAGATCATGCGCATCGCGTCTTTGAACTCTTCGAGGTTTCGGGCACCGCCCATGCGGAACCACTGTTCGAGCATCTTCGGCCGATCGATACCGGCCACACGCATCGCAGCGGCGATGCCTTGTTCGTCGAAGACGACGGGCCCGTGGATGCTTTTGCGGACTTCTATCCTTTCTTCACGCAGCTTGCCGTCGGCCTGTTTGATCTTGAAACGCCTGGTTTCGCGGGTGAATTCTTTCAACGCGCCGTCGAACTCGTATTTGCCGTCGCGCGTTTTCAAGCGATAGAAGTCAACGTTGTCGATGGTGTTGACGGTGCGTCCCCAACCGTTGTGGCGATTGAATCCGACGACGGGGACGGGGAAGCCGATCTGCGGCGTGCCATAGAGATCGTAGCCAGGCGCGGTGAGGTGGACCTCCATATAGGTATAAAAGTCTTCCCAAATGAGATGTGGATTGATGACGAGCATCGCTTTGCCCGAAGCCGAGCGCGAGGGTCCAACGGCCCAGGTGTTGGATCCGGCATCGGCGATCGGCTCGGTGAGATCGGCGCTGAGGTTTGCGGAAGTTTGAGGGCGGAGTAGCGGTGCGAGTTCGCCTTTGAGGCGGGCTTGCGATCCCATATACATGTAATGGACTGCCCTCAAGGAATGTCCCACGACGTCGACGCCGGAGACAGGGAGAACCACACGGAACTCTGGCGATGTATGTTTGGGATGCTTCTTGGCGTAATCGTTGATGCCGCGGGCGAAGGCGTCGAGATTGCGACGGAACTGCGGGTCTTGCGCGGTATACCATTCGCGCGCACGTTCGGGGACGCCATTGATGTGGACCCACCGATCGGCGTCGATTTTGGATTCGCCCCAGTATTCGGAGGCGCGTCCGCGGGATTCGCCGTAGAGGCGGAGGAGCAGATCGGCGTGGTTCTGCATTTGGGCCCAACCGTGGGCGTAGAACATGTTTTCGACGGAGTCGGCGAAGATGTGTGGGACTCCGTAGCGGTCCCAGAGAATCTCTGTTTTGGGCGCGGCCTGGAGCCCGGTGAGAAGGAGCAGGAAGAGAGAGAGAGGTCGCACTTTAGAAGTGTAACGTTCAGGCGATCGTCAACGATACGTCTCCGCGTTCGCCACGCGAGGGTCGAACAGCGATCTCAAGATCGTGACCGAGAGCGATGGCAACTTTCACTTTCGGAGCACGTCTGGGTCTTCATCGCGAACACTCGAACGACAACGACTCGATGACCTTTGCGGTGACATAAACTGAGCGGGAAATCCCAGCGCGCCCCTTCTGCGCATCTCCCAAAGCCGGGCTTGAGATGCTCGCGGTCTCCAGCAACTCGACAAACTACGCCATCTCATCCCGTCTTTGATTTTTGCAATACGCGCAGATGCCTAGTTCCAGTCGCAACCAATGGGCTGCCCGGGAGGTGCCTCCGCGGGCTTCGGAACCGTGATTTCCTTGGGATTTTCTTCAAAGCGGCGGATCCGCTCGCTGGCGTACATCCCGAACTCTTCCCAGCCTGGACCTCTCAGCGTCTTCGCCCACTCATTCAGTTTGCTCAACCGGTGGCGCGCGATCGCGCGGGCTTGAGACGACGTCGTCTCGTTCGAGGCCAGCGCCATTAAGTGATAGAGCACCACCGCGTCCACGGTGCGCTGGATCTCGCCTTGCATTCCCGTGCGCGGAGTAGCCTTCCACGTCGACGTCAACAGCGCATCGATCACTTCGCCCAAGCCAGGATTCTTCGCATCTGTCGCCGCGAACTGGATCAACCGGGCTGCGCGTTGTGGATGCAATAGCAATCCAGCGGCATGGCTCGCCGCTGATTCGGCAGCGGCCAGGGGATCGAAGCCCACGCCCGTGCGCCCTTTGAAATTCTCGCGCATCCGCTCGGATTGATTCGCTGGAGGCGGAATCAACGACAGAATTCGCTCGGGGATTTCCAGCGCCTTTGGGTCGAGCCCATCCAACACGGCCTTCAACGCGCGCCTCTGCTCGGCACCGGGCACGATCTCTATAATCTTTTGACCGTCGCCTCTGAGAGCATTTGTGTAGTCGGCGCCACCCACGACTTTGGACACCGCTTCCATCTGATAACGATGCAACATGTAAACCGGCACCAGTATGTCTTCGAGCTTCTGCATCGGATCGCCTGTTCGAATCACGCGTTGATCGAAGCGCGCCAGCGCGCGTTCGCGTACCTTCATCAAGCGGTTTAGTTCATCGATCGCATTCTCACCGCTATCCCACAGGTGCGCCTTCGGATGCATGCTGCCTTCGGGGCGGGCGTCCTGGTCGGTGAGAAAGACGAGACCCTTCGCACCTGCATCCATGAGGATTTTGTCGAGCTGTTGCGACGTTGCGCTATCGCGGTATCCCCAGTTGATTGCGACCTTGTCCCATTCGCCGATGCCGATTGCATAGGCGTTCGCTAGATCGGGAACACCGCCAGTGAGTTCAATAAACGGATGCGGATAATCCATCACACTGGCGCGGCCTTGTGCGCTTGCGGCGTAAGCGTGCGAGAGCCCAATGGTGTGGCCGACTTCGTGGGCCGAAAGCTGGCGCAAGCGCGCGATGCCCATTTCCAGCATCTTCGGGGAAACAGTCTTGCCGTCTTCATACGGCGCGAGCACGCCTTCGGCGATCAGATAGTCTTGACGCACGCGCAAAGAACCCAATGAAACATGGCCTTTGAGGATCTCGCCCGTGCGCGGATCGGTAATGCTCGATCCATACGACCATCCGCGCGTTGACCGGTGAACCCAGGTGATGGTGTTGTAGCGAACGTCCATCGGATCGGCGTCTTCCGGCATGACTTCAACCTTGAAGCCATCCTTGTATCCAGCAGCTTCGAACGCCTGGTTCCACCAGCGCGCGCCTTCGACAAGCGCACTGCGAATGGGCTCCGGAGCACCGCGATCGACGTAATAGACGATCTGCCCACCGGGCTTCAAGCGATGCCGCGGCGCGAACTTCTTGTCGACGTTCTCGCCGATCGGTGTGGCGTAGTCGCGGTAGGCGAAGTCCCCAAAGCCGGCCCGTGGATCGAAGGGACGCGGTTCGAATCCCGCACCCGGCAACTCGATAAACGAATGATGTTCGCGCAGCGTGACAAAGTCAGGGCTCGGTGTGACTTCACGAACGAAGCGGCCCTGCGGCTCGCCTGCGAGAGTCACGGTCACTTCCACTTCGGTGTTCTTCGGAAAGCCCTTGGTGCGCGGCAGATAGATCGCGCTGCGCGAGGGGTCGAAACGATAGACGCCTTGCTTTTCGCGCTGCAGATTGTTGGCTGCATTGTGCGCATCGCGCAGAAACAGTGGGGTCGCATCGATCAGAATCTTGCCGTCCGATTCGGCGGCCACATCGAATCCGAAGAGGACGGATTGCGCGAAAGAATCCGCCACCGCGCGACGCTCGGCCGGGTTATCGCTGATGGCACGGAAGTTCATGTTGGGAGCGACCATCAACACTCGCGGACCTATGCGTTCGAAACGGACGAGATGACGTCGACCAAGTTGCGCGCGATCCAGACCGACGTCGTTCGAGCCGAGTCCCGCGGCAAGTGAAGTGACGTAGAGCAGGTCGGTGTCGAGCTTAGGGATTTCCATCCACATCTTGCCGCCCTTCTCGTCCCAGTAGAGATTCACAAATCCTGCTATCTTGCGGCTTTCGGCGGTGATATCGCCAAAGGATCGTACGCGGGGCTGGGCCTGGATCAAACTAACGAGTAAAAGCGTAAGAACAAAACGAGGCATATAAGGTTCATGATACGTTTGCCGGATATGGATTTGAGCAAGCTCTGGGAAGAGCACACCTCGCATGAGTTCGCGACCCGCGATACTGAGGCAACCTTGGCGACGATGGTCGAGGATGCCTACGTCAATCACATCCCCGTTTTGACGGGGGGGAATGGCAAAACTGAACTGCGCGAGTTCTATTCCAAAGACTTCATTCCATCGATGCCTCCGGATACAACGCTGACGCCGGTTTCGCGCACGGTGGGCACGGATCAACTCGTGGACGAGATGATCTTCGCCTTCACCCACACGCAGGAAATGCCCTGGATGTTGCCGGGCGTGGCTCCCACGGGCAAGCACGTGGAAGTGCCGCTGGTGGCGATCGTCAAGTTCCGCGATGGAAAGCTCGCCCACGAACATATCTATTGGGATCAGGCGTCCGTGTTGAAGCAGATCGGCCTGATCACAGATGAATCGTTGCCGGTGCGTGGCGTTGAGACTGCGCGCAAGGTCCTCGGCCTGAAATAGGACGGAAGAAAAGTTAGGATAGAAGAGTTTGGCTACAGTTCTAGCGCCCGTGGAAACCACGCAAGCGGCAAGCGAGAGTGGGATCCTGAGACGCATCGGAGACCGCCTCAGCCGCGTTACATCCAACGGCGGATTCATTCCAGAAATCGACGGCCTCCGCTTTGTGGCAATCGCGGCGGTGGTGCTGCATCATATCTGTTCCATCTACCTCGAGAGCAGCGGAAGGTTCGGCGGCGACATTCATTTTCCCCGCGATTGGCGGAGGCTTTCGAACGAGAGTACGCTAATTCATTCGCTGTGGCAGGGCTACTTTGGGGTCCATCTCTTCTTCGGACTGAGTGGCTTTGTGTTGGGGTTGCCGTTCGTGCGCCACTACCTGGGCGGCGAATCGAAGCCTTCGATCAAGAACTATTCGTACGCCGATTGACGCGCATTGAGCCCCCGTATGTGCTCAACATGCTGGTCTGTCTCGCGCTTTTCGCCATCAACGCTCCGCCGATCTACCGCGACACACTAGAACATGTTCTAGCCAGTTTGTTTTATGTCCATAATGCGATCTACAGCCGCGGAAGCACACTCAACGGCGTGACGTGGTCATTGGAAATTGAAGTGCAGTTCTACATCGTGGCGCCTTTGCTGGCGATGTTGTTTCTGTCGATACGCAATACGGTTGTGCGCCGTGGTGTGCTGATTGCGGCCATCTATGGCTGCGCGTTGTTCACGCAAAAGATTCTGTGGGCGACGCAGATGGAAGCGGTCAAGATGAGCTTGGCGGCGTATTTACAGTACTTTCTTGCGGGATTTCTGTTGGCGGATCTGTATCAATCGGGTGCGTTGAAGAGGGCCAACTGGACGTGGGATGTACTGGGACTTGCAGGAGCAACGATGACCTTGCTCACGATGATGTATTGGCGCGGACCTCTTTACTGCGCACTGCCCTTCCTCGTCTTGGCCTTCTATTGTGGAGCGTTCCGGGGGCCGCTATTGCAACGGATTTTCACCACAAGGCCGATCGTGATCATTGGCGGCATGTGTTACACGATCTACCTTTATCATGTGGCCGTGATCAGTGTGTTCAAACCGATCATGCGCGGACTGGCTTCGCCCAACGCGCCGCTGTGGGTGGATCTTGGCATTCAGGCGGCAGTGTTCGTTCCGCTGATCCTGCTGATCTGTTCGGTGCTGTTCGTCTACACGGAAAAGCCGTTCATGGGCAAACCGTTCTGGAAGCGCAGTCGGGCGACATGAGCTCTTTTGAGAATGGTGCGAGAATTGCGACTGGGCAAAATGCGCACACTCCTCGCGGCCGTCTCTACGCCCTTCTCACGATTCATCCGCGTCCGTCGCCGGCACCGATCGGGCGGTCGGACGTGATTTTGTGGGCCTTGGCATCGAAGCAGGATAAGCGCTTCCGCACTCCCGCCGATAACACCGGCATCGCCTTTCTAGCGAAGTCCTAACGCCGTGGCGATCGATTTCCAATCCACCAGGATGAAATTGTGGCGGTTGTCATTCATAGCGACAAACAGTCCATTGCGCGAAATATCGATGCCATCGGTTGTATCCGCACCGACGCGAAAGGTTCCGACCTCGCGCAAGGAATCGCGATCGAAAACATGAAAGACGCTATTGCCGGGCTGCTGGTCGGTGGCGATGACGTATTTGCCATAAAGCGCAAGCCCTTCACGATCGCCCTTCCATCCGTTTTGGCCGAATAGCGCGAGCTCTTTCGCGGCATATGGATGAGCTGGATCGGCGTGGTACTTGCGGATGCCCGCGCCTTCGTCGGAATAGTAAAGTTGCTCGCGTTCGGCGTCAACCGCGATGGCCTCAATCTCTTTCGATCCGCTATAGAGCCCGAATTCGCGAACCTTTTCAAGATGCAGGTCAGGGTGCAAACGGTACTGCCAGAGGTAGCGGCCGCTGGGGCCGGACTTGCGGCTGACGATCGCAAACACAGCGCCATCGCGCTTGCGCTTGTACATTGCGATGCCCATCGGCTGCGCGGCTTGTCCGATTTCCCCAGCGAAGACAGGCGCCGCCGCAAGATCTTTGAGACCCACACCGGGAACCACTTCGAAGAAGCGCAAGCGTTTTTTGTTGCGTTCTGTGACCACTGCGATATCGATCACACGCTTGCCAACGGGAACACCATAGGCGATGTCGATGTTGTTGGGACGATCGACGCCATCAATCCGCATGAGGCGCGTGCCGTCGAGCTTATAAACCGCAATGGCACCATCGGGTGCAGCCATCTTCACTGTTCCGAAGATCAGGCTTTCCGCAGGCTTCGTGGGATGCACCCAGATTGCGGGATCGTCGGTCTGGTGCGGTTCTGAAGCGGTCTCGCGCAGCGGCTTAACATCGACTGGCTGCGCGAAAAGGCACGCGAAGATCAGAGGCAGCATCTAGAAGTTCAAACGCAGCATGAACTGCAACTGACGTGAGGTTCCGGTGCCCGTCGCGCCATCGTTCGCCGTCACCAGGATCCTGCCGAATGTCGAGTTTTGACGTCCGTTGACCGGGTTGCCGTATTGCGCGCGATTGAACAGATTGAACACTTCCGTACGGAAATCCAACTGCATCCGCTCAGTCAAGCGGAACTTCTTCGAGATACCGGTATCGGCCTGCCAGAGTCCCGGGCCACGAAAGCGGTTGCGTCCCGCGTTGCCATAGACGCCGTTGGCAGGCAGCGTAAAGGCAGCAGGATTCAACCACCCATTCGGACTCTTGTTCGAAAGATAGACCTCGCCTCCGATGTAGTCGGCACGCTGGCTCTGGGTCTGTCCCGAAGGAACGGTCGCCGCTGAGCGCGCGATCGTTACTGAGAAGGGCGTGCCCGTTCGAGCTGTGAAAATACCGCTCAGATCCCAACCGCCGTACCACTTGGCGCGGGCGAACGGCAACTGATACACGGCATTGCTGGTGAGCGTCTGGCGGATGTCATAATCCGCGTCGCCGCGGTCGCATGCGCGGCAAGTGGTGTCTTGAATCTGACCGCCTTCGCCAGAGCCTGCGTTGTCGCTGATCGCGTGTCCCCACATGTACTGAGCTTGAAACAGCCAGCCCTTCGAAAACGACCGGGTCAATGACGACTGCAATCCGTTGAAGTTGGTATTGCCGTCGAAGCGTTTCTCATCGATTTGTCCGAAGGTCGCCAGAGGACGTCGGCGAGTGATCGGATCGAGCGTGTTGACGTAGGTGCGCGTCAATTGATTGCGTCCCACATTGCCGACGTAAGCGATCTGCGCCACCATGCCCCTCGGCAACTCGCGTTGGATGGAGAGCGTCCACATGTGCGATTCCGGTTCCTTGCGGTCGCGTTGCACGCCGCGGGGCGTCTGCCCTTGCGAACGCAGTTGCGCGAGAAACGAAGCCGGCGGATAGCTCAACGTCGGTGCGTCGGCCGCAGTCAGCGATAGGTTTTCCGGCAAGCTGTCGATGGCAGCCGTCACGTCGTCATTCTGCCCCGGGCCAATATAGCGCCCATATCCTGTGCGGAAAACAGTCTTGCCACCGAACATTTTGGGGGCCCAGGCCAACGATAGACGGGGAGCGATATTGTCGTTGTCGCCAAAGAACCACGGTGTGCCGGGCGCGCAGAAGCCTTGGCATCTCACGATGTCAAACACGCGGCCGCGGCCTACAACATCTTTCGAAACGGTGTATTGTTCGTAGCGCAAGCCGAGGTTCAGTGTGAGCTCGGAACTGAAGCGGATCTCATCTTGAAAGTAGATCGAGTGGAAGGTGCGGCGCACGCCCACCGTGTCGAGACGGCTTCCAACAGAGCCCCTGTCGAGGGAATTGCGCAAGAATGCGTCGATATTCGCAAAGGCGACGCTGGTTGCGGGGCCGTTACCGACATTGAGATGGATCCTTCGAATTTCGCCGCCGAGCTTCAGGGTATGGCGTCCGCGAACCCACGACATGTTATCGACAATCGAATAGGCGCTGGGCTTTTCGATAATGTAGGTGGTCGGCTGCGTGGATGTGAATCCGGGAATGGACACGCCTTCGGGGATACGCCCCACATCGTTGCGAGTAAGCGCCGAGCGGTTGAAACCAAGCTTCACTTCGTTCACCACCGCAGGCGACCAGATCTGTTGCCACTGCGTGGTTACGTTCGTGGGACGGATAAACGAATCGCGGGTCTCGAGCAGGCCGTTTCGAATCTGACTGATGGTTCCATCCGTCATCGCAAAGCGGAAGAAGAGGCTATGCTGCTCGTTGATGCGGTGGTCGATGCGTGCCATACCGCTCTGTTCATCGCGTTTTTCGGGGGTTTCCGCGACCAGCCGGTCAACGTTCGCATTGGCACCGGGGCCGGTGCCAACGGGATAGAGATTGATGAGGCCCTGCAATGGAGCTGGCGTTCGTTGGCGGAACGACGCACTAGGCACCAGGCCATCGGCGCGCGAGATCGTCAAGCGCTGCAAGAGGCCTTCGTAGTTGGCGAAGAAGAATGTTTTGTCTTTGACAATGCGGCCACCGAGATTGCCGCCGAACTGATTCAGGCGGAACGGTGGAGGATTCAAGCCGTCGAAGGGCCGACGAGCATCGAGTTTCGAATTGCGGAAGAACTCATAGGCGGAACCATGAAAATCGTTGGTTCCGGTCTTGGAAACGAGGTTGATTTGCGCACCGCCTCCTACGCCGCCTTCCGCAGTGAAAGGCAGCGAGTTCACTCGGAACTCGGCGATCGAATCGGTGGAGATCACGAGGCGCAGATTGCCTTCCTGCCGGGGATCTTTGATGCCCGTGGCGTCGACGCCATCGAAGGTCCAATTGTTGTCGTCGCGTGGACGGCCAAAGAAGCGAATGGAATTCTGATTGCCTTCGCCAACATTCACGGCACCAGGGGCGAGCAACATCAACGATGCCCAATGGCGGCCATTGAGAGGGATGTTCTTGATCTGTTGTTCACCGATGACGGTTCCGATCTCAGCGTTGGTTTGTTCCACTGGATTTGCACCGGCGATCACTTCCATCGAGGTGGAAATCGCACCCACCGTGACGGTCGCATTCAACGTGCGAGACTGGCCGACGGCGAGAGTGACCTGATCGAACTTGACGGTATTGAAACCGGCTTTCGAAATGGAGACGGTGAAAGATCCGACCGGCAAGCCAGGAAAGCGATAGCTTCCGTCCGATCCCGTCAGCGTCTCGCGACGGAATCCGGTGGAGCTCGATTCGATCAGAATTTTCGCGTTATCTACAACGGCACCCGTGGAATCGCTGACCGCGCCGCTTAACGTCGCGCGATCCACTTGCGCCCAACAGCCGATGGCGAGAGACAGTAAGAGTCCAAGTCGGCCCAAAGATTGAAACAGAGTCACGGTCACAGGTTAGCGATTCGAAAATTACATCGAGTTACAAATTTGTTGCGTATCGATGACATTCGTCAAATTTCCGCGAGAAAAGTTCTGGAGATCCACAGGTTGCACGTGATACACTGACCCTGCAAGTGGTGAACCGGCAACGGTTCTGAAAAGGGAACTTGGTGAGAATCCAAGACTGTCCCGCAGCGGTAACGGGTACGAAAGCTGCAAGTATAGGCACTGGCGAAACGCCGGGAAGCCGCGGCAATTAGGTTTGATCCCGCAAGTCCGAAGACCTGCCCTTGCACACCGCAACACTGCGGTGGATAAGCATGGAGCTTCGTGGAACGGGCGCCCTTCAGCATCCTTTTTATTCGAAGATCCCGGCTTGTCTCAACTTTCTAGAGAGAGGTGAGCAATGCGGATATCATTGCCTTTGTTCGTATTTCCAGCGCTCTGCGCTTCCCTTTTCGCACAACATGCCGTTACTGGCGTGGTGCGTGACAGTTCCGGTGCTGTTATTCCAGGTGCTCGTATCAGCCTCGAATCCACCACCGGTGCCTTGATCGAGACGAGAAAAACCAGTGAGGCGGGGCGCTTCGAGTTTGGACGGGTCGTGCCCAACCGGCTTGTGCTGGTGGCGGAAGCCGCCAAGTTTGAGCGTGCCGTCAAGACCCTCACGTCCGCCGATTCCAAGGACATCGCGATCACGCTTTTGCCCGCGAGCATCGCGCAGCAGGTCACGGTGACATCCACGGGATTCCTCGAGGACCTTGACGATTCGAGCCGCGCCGTCACCGTCATGGGCCGCAGCGAGCTTGACCGGCGACTGGAGTTTTCTGTCGCGGAGGCGCTGCGCGAAACGCCCGGCGTCCGGGTCGCGCAACTCGGCGGACCGGGTACGCCTTCAACAATACGCATCCGCGGACTGCGCAACCAGGACACGGCTATCCTCATCGACGGCATGCGCTTTCGCGATCCTGCCGCTACGCAAGGTGACGGTAGCGCCTTCGTACAAGACATGTTGACGCTCAACATCAGCCGATTGGAGGTGCTGCGTGGCTGCGGATCGTCACTTTACGGCAGCAACGCGATGGGTGGCGTGGTGAATATTCTTACCGACACAGGAGGAGGCAAGTTCCGCGGCGATTTGCTGACTGAGGGTGGCGGACTTGGCTTCTTGCGTTCGCAGTTGCGAGTCGGCGGCGGCACGGCGCAAAACCGCTTCAACTATTCGTTGGGTGTCGGACACCTCAATGTGATGGAAGGTGTGGATGGCGACGATCGCGCCCGCAACACCGGGGGACAGGGCTTTGTGCAGTTCCGCCCCAAGGATTCTCTATTGTTTTCGTCGCGTCTTTCGATGGCCAACACGTTTCTCGGTGTGAATCTTTCGCCGGCACTCACGGCCAACGCACCGCGATCGGGCTTGGTCCGGGTGACTCTGTCGAGCACGCAATAACG
>CAZCPL010000158.1:0-13472 GCA_964500255.1 uncultured Solibacteraceae bacterium
GTCTTTGGTTGGTCCGTAAGGCGCGCCTTGTGCGCCGACGTAAACGATGTCGGGATTGGTGGGATGGATCCGGATGCGCGAGATGGCGCGGGTTCGGTCGAGTCCGATATGTTTCCAGGTGCGTCCCGCGTCGGTGGATTTGTAGACGCCGTCGCCGTGCGAAGTGGCGACGCCGCGGACGGAGTGTTCTCCCATGCCGAGGTAGATGACGTTGGGATCGGAAGGTGCGATGGCCACGGCTCCGACGGAGGAGGTTTTGAGGAATCCATCGGTGATGTTGCGCCAGTTCTCGCCCGCGTCGTTGGTCTTCCAGAGTCCGCCGCCGACGGAGCCCATGTAGTAGGTTTGGGTGTCGTTGGGGATGCCGGCGACTGCGACGGAGCGGCCTCCGCGGAAGGGTCCGATATTGCGCCATTCCATGGATTGGTAGGTCTTGGGATCCTGGGCTTGGAGGGCGAAAGTAAGGGCGAGGGCTGCGACTGCACTCATGGTTTCAAAGGCTAGCATAGTCCAGGCGGGGTCGTGATAGCTTTAAGTCATGTCCACTATTGGGACGATGGTTTCTCTCGAACAATATCTGGAGACTGCCTACGAGCCGGACTGCGACTTCGTGGATGGATTTCTAGAGGAGCGCAACGTGGGCGAATGGGATCATTCTCTTCTGCGGGCGAATATCGCTGCTTTCTTTGTCGCGCGGTACGGGTCGGCAGGAATGAGAATCCTCACGGAACATCGTATCCGCGTCTCGCCCGGCAAGGTTCGAATTCCAGATCTGTGCCTTTTTTTGACGGATCCAAAGCAGCGCGTGCCGACGACGCCACCGTTTCTTTGCATCGAGATCCTATCGCCCGATGATCGCATGAGCCGTATTGAAGTCCGCATCAACGACTATCTTTCGATGGGCGTGCCTTGGGTTTGGATCCTCGATCCCGAGACGCGCCAAGTGTATGTGGCCACGTCCTTGGATGGCTTGCGCGAGGTCAAGTCTGGAGTTTTGCGGACCGAGTCCCCCGTGATCGAATTGCCACTCGCTGAGGTGCTTGAGTAGCCGTTTTTCGAGTTACACGGCAACAACGGAACCAGTGTTGCGGGCCTGGACCTTAAGCATTCGCTCATGGTGTGTCCCGCGTCGGTGGATTTGCAGACGCCGTCGCCGTGCGAAGAGGCAAAGTCATCGATCTGGGCATGGGAGAACACTCCGTCCGCGGCGTCGATGTCGGTATAACGGCGGTTATACTGAACAACTGAAAATGTGAAGACCGTAATCTTTCTTCCCGACGAATTATTCGCTCGAGCAGAAACCGAGGCCAGGAAACTTGGGGTTTCTCGAAGTGAATTCTATGCCAAGGCGATCGCTGAGTTTGTCGGTCGCCACCAGGCAGAAGACGTGACGGAACGGCTCAATCAGGTCTACGGTGCAAGTCCGTGTGAAGTGGACCCCCGTTCTTTCTCGGCTCCAGCTACTCTCTTTTCGAAAGATGAATGGTGAGCCACGGCAGCGACTCGATGCAGCGCGGGGAAATCCGGTGGGCGGATTTGCCTGAGCCTCTTGGTTCTGAACCCGGCTATCGAAGGCCTGTTCTGGTGAATCAATCCGCGCCGTTCGATCGAAGCCGCTTGCGCACCGTGATTGTCGCTGCGATCACGACGAATCTTGCGCTGGCCGATGTCCCGGCAATGTGTTTTTGCCTGCTTCAGCGTCAGGTTTGCCCAAAGACTCTGTCGTCAAGGTCTCGCAACTGTTCTCGTTGGACCGCACCTTATTTTGCGGAACACGCGAATCATGTCGTTGTTGGACGAAAGGCTGCGTCTCATTTTGGAATTGTGAGCCGAACACTACATAAACTCCGGAGCCTCGATGCCTAGCACCTCAAGCGTTCGCTCGAACTGCCGGCGATAGAGATCCGTCAGCCACAACAAGAACTGCTGGCGCTTGGCATCGGACTCTTCCAGCACCCGGAACTTGTCGTAGAAGCCCGCAAAGCTCTGGGCCAGTTGAAACGCGTACTTGGCGACATGCGCAGGTTCGCCGGTCTTCGCCGCGCTTGCCAGCGCAGAATCCATCTTCGACGCAAGCAGCATTGATTGCCACAAGTTCTCATCTGTGAGGAATGCGCCCGAAGACTCCGCATCCAGAATCTCGTACTGCGCCGCGACCTTCTTGCGGATGTTCGCCGCACGCACCGCGGCGTATTGCACATACGGACCCGCGTCGCCGGTGAAGCTCAGCGCTTCTTGAAAGTCGAAGGCGATGACGGTATTGCGGGTGTACTTCAGCATGAAGTAGCGCAGCGCTCCGACGCCGATCTGGCGGGCGACGCGAGCGCGTTCTTCTTCCGGCTTGTCAGCGTTTTTCGAGGAATCCACCACAATCCTCGCGGATTCGATCAGCTTGTCGAGCAAGTCGTCGGCTTTGACGCCGAGTCCCTTGCGTCCGGAAACTTCGACGTGCGATTTCTTCTTGTCTTCCTCTGACAACTCGATGCCCATCTCCACACATGTTCGTGGAGACAGCGCCACCATTTCGTAAGCGAAGTGGATTGAGCGATCCGCCTGTTCGTCGAAGCCAAGTGCGCGCAATCCCGCGACGACTACATCCTGCAGATAAGACTGTCGCGAATCGATCACGTTGAAGACTTCGCTTCCGCCGCCGAATTGCTTTTGCCTAACCGGTTGCGGCTCTGCCGTGCTCTGCCAAAGATCGTGGCCGTTGTCGTAGGTGAGCAGTTTCGTGTAGTGAAAGTCCTTGCCAAGCAGGCCGAACTTCCAGAGCTGATAGGCGATATCTTTGCCAACGTACGTGACGATGCCGTTCGAGCGCACGATGACTTTGTTGTCGTCGGCGTCCTCTTTGGAATCTTTGAAAGCGCTGGCGGGCATGACCCAGCAGCCTTTGGCCTTGCCTTCGGTTTCGAGATAGATGGCTTTGCGATCTTTGAGAAGTTCGAAGGCATGGGCCCAGAACTTCATGTGCAGGATTTCGCTTTCGCGGGGCAGCACGTCATAGACGACGCCGAGACGCAGCATCGTTTTCAGATGGCGCTGGACGATGGCGTCGGCGATGAGATGGCCCAGTTCGGCGACTTCGCCATGTCCGGCCTCGATCTCATGCAGAGTATCCACGCGCCATTGTTTGGCTTCGGGATGGGTGTCGTAGTAGGCCGAAGTGCGCGCGTAGAGGTCCCAGCAGATGTAATCGAAGGGGCGTTCGGGCGACTCGATCATCTGTTTAACGTCTGCGAGAGACTTCTTTTCGAGATAGTGAAATCCGACCACGACGTCGGCGACCTGGACGCCGGTGTTGTCGATGTAGTTCTGCACTTCGACCTGATTTCCGGTGGCGCGCAGCAGCCGTACGAAAGTGTCGCCGAGGACGGCGTTTCGCAAGTGTCCGATATGGGCGGCTTTGTTCGGATTGATGTTCGTATGCTCGACGATGATCTTTCCTGTTTTGGCCGGCGTGACATCCGAACCCCCGGAGGCGAGCAACATTGCCGCGTAGATACCGCGGTCGAGGCGTACGTTGATGTATCCGTTACCGGCGACCTCGAACGATGCGACGCCCGGGATCGGGGCGAGATCCGCCAGCAGTTCAGTGGCGATCGCACGCGGGGCCTTTTTGAGTCCGCGAGCCAATTGAAAGGCAACCGGCAGGGCCATCTCTCCGAACGACGACTGCTTCGGCTCTTCAATCACGATCTCGGCCGTCAGGCCATACTTGGTGGCGATGTGAGACTGAAAGGCCTCTTGCACCCGCTTTTCGACTGTTTGGAACACTGTTTTTCCAGTATGACGAATCCGGGTGGACTCTCGCCATCGGAACGCGAGAGAATTAAGGCAGAATGCCCAAAGTCACATTTCGCAACTACGACGGCAAGGGTCATGAGAAGACCGTGGAGTTTGAGTCCGGCAAGCTGCCGTATTCGGATCACGGGTTGCCGGAGTCGCTGCTCGATATCGCGATGCACTTCGATGTCCCGTTGGAACACGCCTGCGGTGGAAGCTGCGCCTGTACGACCTGCCATGTTTGGATCAAAGAGGGCGGAGCGAATGTGCTTCCGGCTGAGGATGACGAGGAGGACCGTCTCGACATGGCCGCCGATCTGAGTCTGCAGTCGCGTCTAGGCTGCCAGTGCGTGATCAAAGGCGATGTTGTGGTGGAGACTCCGACCTGGAATCGTAACTATGTGAGCGAGGGCGGGGGATCGATGAATCTGGGCGATGCGATTCCGGTGAGCACGCCGTTGCCTCCCAAAAAGGTTTAGCATCAAAGCTTGGCACTCGATGTTTCCACACTTTACCGAAGAACACGACCTCATCCGTCAAACCGTCAAGCGCTTCTGCCAGGAACGGATCGCCCCACATTCGGCCAAATGGGACGAGGAAGGAATCTTTCCGCGTGAGATCTTTCAGGAGGCCGCAAGTTTAGGTCTGTTCGGTATCCGTATCGATCCGGAATGGGAAGGCGCGGGCATGGATTGGTGGGCCTCCGCTGCATATCTCGAAGCGATGGCGTATTCGGATTCCGGCTCTGTTTCGATGGCGCTCATGGTGCAGTCGGACATCACGATTCCGGCGATTGACAAGCTGGGCACGCGCGAGCAAAAGGAAGAGTTCCTGCGGCCCGCGGTCAAAGGCGAGCAGATTGCCGCGCTGGGAATTTCCGAACCCGGCGGCGGATCCGACGTCGCCAATATGAAAACGACAGCCCGCATCGAGGGCGGCGATCTTGTGATCGAAGGCCAGAAACTTTGGATCACCAACGGCGTTCGCGCGGACTTCGTTATCGTGGGAGTGCGCACCGGTGGCGATCGGTTGAAAGGCCATCACGGCATCTCATTTGTGTTGGTGCCGACGAAGACGAAGGGCTTTTCAGTGGGCAAGAAGCTGAGCAAGATCGGCAACCTCGCATCCGATACGGCGGAACTGTTTTTCGACGACGTGCGCGTCCCGATGAGGAATCTCTTGGGCGAGATGAATCGCGGTTTCTACTACATCATGGAAAACTTTCAGGGCGAGCGACTGGCGCTGGCACTGGGATCGCTGGGTAGCTGCGAGCGCGCAATCCGCCTAGGTATTGCGTATGGAAAAGAGCGCCGGGCCTTTGGACAGCCGATTGGCGGCTTCCAAGTCTGGAAGCATCGCTGGGCCGATCATCTCACCAATCTCGAAGCGGGCCGCTGTCTCACCTATCGCGGACTCGACCTTTACAACCGCGGCCAGCGCGCCGTCAAAGAGATCTCAATGGCCAAGCTCTATCTGTCGGAACTGCAGCAAAAGGTCACCTACGACAGCATGCAGATCCACGGCGGATTTGGCTACACCAACGAGTATCCGATCGGCCGCATGTGGCGCGATGCACGGCTCGCCACGGTTGGCGGTGGCACTTCAGAAATCATGCGTGAGATCATCGCGAAAGAAGAAAAGCTTTGACCTTGCTGCTGTGCGTGCTGGCCTTCCAGGCGCAAGCAGCCGACTCCGATCTATCGCGGTGAACTCGGTGCGATCGTGTCGCCGAAACCGAATGCATTGCGAGTGGAATCCGTTAGGAATCGAAAGCCCGGCAGGGCTCTCGACGTAAGTACGGGACAGGGCCGCAACACGATCTACCTCGCGCAACAAGGCTGGGATGTCACGGGCATCGATCCTGCCGACGAAGGAGTCCGGATCGCGAAAGCCGAAGCGGCTCGTCTCGGACTTAAAGTCCGCGCGGAGGTCACTACATTCGAAGAGTTCGATTTTGGAGAGAACCAGTGGGATCTCATTGTCCTCACCTACGAGCCGACGAAGGCGATCGCGCCGAAGGTGACGGGGGCTCTAAAACCCGGCGGCGTTGTGGTTGTCGAGGATCGGCATCTCGACACCAAACGCGTCTGGCCCGCCGGTACCTTCGGCGATAACGAACTATTATCGCTTTTCACTGGGCTTCGCGTGCTGCGTTCTGAAGATGTCTGGGCGCGCCCTGACTGGGGTGCCCAAAACCTGGACGAGCGGCTGGTGAGACTTCTGGCCGGGAAGCCAATACGTGCGTTGGGATACCGCAGTTTTGCGTTGCAGGCCCGATGGGTGGCAGTTCACCCAGGAAAAGTGTATTCCTTAGCTTAGCTGCCGAGCATCATCAACAACAGCGCCTTCTGTGTGTGAAGGCGGTTTTCCGCTTGTTGGAACACCAGAGATTGCGCGGATTCCATGACCTCATCCGTCGTCTCCTGATTGCGCTTGGCAGGCAGACAGTGCAGAAAGATCGCATCCTTCGCCGCTTCCGCCATCAACTCGGAGTTGACCTGCAGTGGATGAAAGATCGCCCGGCGCTCAATCGCCTGAGATTCCTGCCCCATGCTGGCCCACACATCCGTATAAACGACGTGCGAGCCGGAAACCGCCTCGTACGGATCGTCCGTGAGGATGATTTCGGCATCCGGGGCCATGGCGCGCGCCTCCGCGATCACCTCAGGATCCGGCTCATAACCTTTGGGACACGCAATGCGGTAGTTCATGCCTAGCCGCACGCACGTGTGCAGCAGCGAATGCGCGACATTGTTGCCGTCGCCGACAAAGGTCAGTGTGAGGCCATCCCAGCGTCCGAAATGTTCGCCGATGGTGAGGGCATCCGCCAGGGCTTGGCAGGGATGAAAGCGGTCGCAGAGCGCATTGACCACAGGCACAGCGGACCACTCCGCGAGATCCGTCACCGTGCGATGACTGAAAACGCGCGCGACGATGCCTTGCACCCAGCGGTCGAGATTGCGGGCGATGTCTTTAATCGGTTCGCGTTCGCCGATCAATCCGGAACTGACCACGCAGTCGCCGCCGAGTTGCTTGATCGCCAATTCAAAGGTGAGGCGCGTGCGGAGCGAGGGCTTCTCGAACAGCAAGGCGAGGTACTGGCCTTCGAGCGTCTTCGTAAACCGTTTGGGCGAGGCTTTCATCTCCGCGGCGAGATCCAGCAGATGGTGGAGTTCGGAGGTCGAGATGTCGGTGTCGCGCGTGAAGTCCGGCGCAGCGATGGTAATGGGTGATGTCGGCATCTGGGCAACCGGCGCGGCTGGCATGGTCTCCTCCTGTTCTCAAAGTACAACGGTGCGGCTTTGGCTACCGTCGAATCGCCCGAGACAAGACGAACATGCACGTCCGGTCGGAACGTGCGCAATGAAAGTTTATTCTCTGCTTTGAATAATAATCCATTGAGCGGTGCCAGCGCAAGGCGACTCGCCTGAGACGGTTCTAGGGTGATCTCCCTATAAAATCCTCCTCCCACTTGGTCGATTGCATTCGTAGGACAAGTTCCGGGTGCGTACCACGAAGCTTCGCTTTGCGGCGAACAGAACGGGTGAGTCCGGGTCAGGTTGATCATGAAAAAGCTAATTTCAAAAATCGGTTTCTTGATGGGCGGTTTGTTGGCGCTGGGCGGCGGGTTGTCGGCCCAGACCAATATCGTGGGCAGCAGTGTCCGCGTCTATACCGAGCCGGGCGCGGGCGCGCGTTTTATGGTGGATGGAGTGACATATTACGCGTCACAGACCTTCACGTGGCCCGCAGGTTCGAAGCATGTCATTGAGTTTCCGCTCAAATCGAAGTTGGATGGAAGCCTGGAGAGCTATCAGGAAAGCCTGGACAAGCAGAGCCAATTTGCGTTCAGTGGCTGGCAGGACTCGAACGGGACACCATATACATCGAGCGCGATTGTGATTCTGGCGGATCCTAGCCTGAAATGGATCAGAACCCAGGCTGCGCCCGCGTACCGGGTGACGGTGAGGTTCTCCTCATTCCCCAAGACGACATCATGTGACCCTGCCGCGCCGATTCCTCAAGACGCGTTGCGCACGGGCTTCGTGATTGTCGGTGGAACCTGTTTCGGGTCCGATTCCGAAACCTTCATGGCAGCCGGAACAACCCAGTTGCGGGCAATTGCTTTTCCCGGGTCCGTGTTTGTGGGATGGTCTGTGAATGGAAGCACTTCGACCGTCGCAAGCCGCAGCATTGTGCTGAATGGCCCGGTGACCATTGCCGCGCAGTTTACCCAGTCGAAGCGCGTGCAGTTTCTCACCGAACCGTCAGCGTTGAATGTTCTGGTCGACCGGTCGCTGACGCCAACATCCGACCGGTTCGTGCTGGCGGACGACCGTCCGGGTATTGGCAATCCGACGTGCCAGTCGAATCTCAACCTGCCTCCCAATCCGCCGCTCACGGTTCCCGTGCTCTGCTTTGGCGAATTCGATTTTATTCCCGGATCGCGCCATACCATCGGAGCTCCCTCGCCGCAGTACACCAGAACCGGCGAAATGTATGTCTTCGACAAGTTCAGCAACGGCCAAGGCGACAACGCGGTCTTTGTCGCCGGAACCAACGTCGGGGTGCGAGAGATTTTGACGGCGAAGTTTTTGCCGGGCGTGAATGCCTCGTTCCTTACCAATCCTGCAAACCTGAAGCTGAGTATCAACAATCGCGACGTACTATTTTTGAACTACAACTTCGCGTGGGCCATCGGGCATACGCATACGATCTCGGCACCCTCCGAACAGCGGGATGCCAACGGCCGCCGCTGGAGATTTAAAGGCTGGTCAAACGATGGCCCCGCTACGCAGACACTGACGGTTACGGGTCCGATCCGGATGACGGCGACTTATGAAGCCTTGCCCCAAGTCGTGATCAGTTCCAGCCCCACCGGGCTTCCCATCCATGTCGACGGACGCGATTGTTCCACCCCTTGCACGGTGGATAAGGCGGCTGGCAGCGAAGTCAGTGTCCGCGCTTCGAAAGTGATCTCGATGAGCCCGCAGACCCGTTATGAATTTCAGGGTTGGGGTGACACGGAAACGAACACGCGAGTGATTTCGCTCGATTCGGATCGTCAGGTTTTCGTCGCACAGTACAGCTTGGCCCACCAGCTTGCTTCCTACGGGGAACCGGCAAATGGCGTCACATTCGTCACCGAACCGGCTTCAACCGATGGATTCTTTTCTGCCGACGCGGTGGTTCGCGTCAAGGCCGAGGCCAAGAGTGGCTTCAAGTTCAAGCGGTGGGACGGCGACCTCGCGGGAACCTACAACCAGGGCACGATTGTGATGTCCTCGCCGCGAACGGTTCTCGCCAAGCTGGACAAGGTTCCTTTCATTCCTCCGGCAGGTATTCGGAACGCTGCCGGCGAAACTCCAGACATGACTGTCGCTCCCGGATCGATCATTGCGATCCTTGGCGAAAGCCTCGCGCCGAACTATGAAGCAGGCCGTACCAATCCTTTGCAACAGACGCTGGCGAATGTTACCGTTCGCGTCGGCGACAGTCTGCTGCCCTTGCTCTGGGTGTCTCCCACCGAAATCCGAGCGCAGGTGCTTTCCACGATTCCCGATGGCGAGCATGAACTGCGTGTGCGCTGGGAAGGCACTCCCGAAGTGGTTGGAAAGTTCATCGTTTCCCGCAATTCCCCCGGCTTGTTCCGCCTCGAGAATGAACCGGTGGCGCTCGCAACCCACGCGGACGGATCCCAGATCACGGCCCAGTCCCCGGCGAAGCGCGGCGAACTAGTGACGCTCTACGGAACGGGCTTCGGCCCCTACGAGCGGATCGTGGTGGACGGGTTCCTGAATACGTTCACGCTGGGCAACGCACTGGTGGACCGTCTGGAAGTGTTTGCCGGGGATCGCCTGATCCAACCGGACTGGAGCGGAGCCGCCACCAACGAAATCGGGCTGGCCGTCACGCGGTTCCGTGTTCCGCCCGATATGACAGGCGAGGTGGCGCAAGAGTTTCGCGTGATGGTCAACGGCAAGGCGAGCAACTCGGTCGTGATACCGATTCAATAGGCTCTTTCCGATCGGAGAAAACGAAGGGTGTTTGCAATTGCGAACGTCCCGTCGCATTTTTTGAAACGCACCCCCCTTGACTCCCGTCTCAAAAGCCGGGACCATTACTCAGTAAGGAGTGTGAGCAACATGATCTTCGGTCGTATACAAAACCTCGCCCTATTGACCGCCGTTACCTGCGGTTCCGCCGTCTGGGCGCAAGCGGTGATTTCCGCCAAAGCTGGCGTGATCAACTACACCGAAGGCGAAGTGCTCGCCGGAGGCCAAGTGGTTGAGCCCAAGAACGGAAAGTTCCCGGAATGGAAGAAAGATCAGGAACTGAAGACCACCGAAGGCCGCGCCGAAGTGCTGCTCACGCCCGGTGTTTTTCTTCGTGTTGCCGAAAACTCCAAACTCATACTCATCGACAATCGGCTTTCCGATACGCGCATCAGGCTCATTGAGGGTTCTATCCTCATCGAGTGCGCGGAACTACTGCAGGATAACTCGGTAACCTTCTCTTTCGGCGAATTCAACATCGCGATCCGCAAGCCTGGCCTGTTTCGTATCGAAGCCGATCCGGCTGCGGTGAAGGTATACGAAGGCGAAGTGCAGGTTGCAGGCGAGGGGCAGGTCATGATGCTCAAGAAGGGCAAACAGTCGCAGTTGAGCGGCGTACTCAATGCCACCAAGTTCGACAGCAAGGCCGGGGACTCATTTTACCGGTGGGCGTCGCGCCGCGCAGAACCTCTCTCGCTCGCGAGCTTCTCGGCGGCGCGCACCGTCAATTCGAACAGCAACGTCTGGCGCTATAGTGGCTGGATGTACAACCCCTTCTACGGCATGTACACTTACTTGCCCTACCGCGGATTCTACAACAGCCCGTTCGGCTATCGATTCTATAGCCCGGCTGTGATTGCCAATGTCTACCAGAACTACGTTGCAGCAACCTATGGCGGTGGCGGATTTAACGCAGGCGGCAACAACGGATCCAATTCCTGGAACCGCGATACGTTCTACGACGGCGGACGCGGATACACGGTGACAAGCCGCGGCGATGTAGGTTCGTACTCTTCGCCCTCCGCTCCTTCCGCATCGGCTGCGCCTTCGGCACCGGCCCCAGCAGCGGGACGCGGCGATGTGGGTGGCGGCGGATCGGCCCGCGGCGGTTCCGCTGGCGGCGCGCGCGGCAACTAACCAGCTCACGTCAGGACCACAAATACGAACATGGACATCGTCCAGCAGTTGGGCACCGCTCTCGGACTCGGGTTGCTGTCCGGCGTACGTCTGTACCTCACGATTCTGGCAATCGGAGCATCGATTCACTTCCAGTGGCTGCATTTGAACGCTTCGTTTTCCGGGCTGCATATCCTGGCCGACTGGCGAGTGATGACCGTCGCAGGTATCGCTTGCGGAGTCGAGTTCGTCGCCGATAAGGTGCCTTGGGTCGACAGTGCCTGGGATTCCATCCACACCTTCATACGCCCGGTTGGCGCGGCGCTATTGGGCGCAAGCGCCTTTGCCCATGCCGATCCCGCAATCAGGGCAATGCTCATGATCCTGTGTGGCGGCGTGGCGCTTACTGGACATTCCGCAAAATCGGCAACCCGGTTGGCGGTGAATCACAGTCCGGAACCGTTCTCCAATATCGCTCTGAGCCTGGCCGGAGACGCAGCCGTGCCAATTGCCACGTGGCTGACGTTTCAGTATCCGACCGTGACATTTGCGGTGGTCAGTGTCTTTGTCCTCTTCACTTGGTGGCTGTCGCCGAAGATTTACCGGCTGATGCGAGTCGAAGCGAGGGCCATTGGATCGGTGATTTCAGGCTGGATGGGTAGATCGGAAACCGCCCCGGCCAACGCCGTAGTTCCCGCGGCGCTCCACCACGCACCAGCGGAACTGGCTACCCACATGCGCGCCATTCCGCTTCCATTCCTCGTAGCACTGCGAAAGCGCTACGAATTGGGGTCGAATGTGAGTGGCATTCGTTGTGCGGGGTCGAACGGTTTGAACGGTCTGAAATCTTCTCTTGGCTACCTGACTTTCACAGCCGATGGAAAGATGGTTTTTGTCGCCCGGCGCTGGTTTCGTTATCGCTTCTACGACACTTCGGTGGACTCGATCCGGAAGATGGAATGGTCTAGGAATCTGATCATGGACACCTTCGCTTTTGAATCGAGGGACGCGAAGCGCCGCGAATTCGAAGTGTTTCGTCCCTCCACTCTTTCCGCTCAAACCAGTCGGGCGACCGCCACGGCCTAGAATCGTGTTGGACTTCGACTAGACGCGGGATGTAGTCGTCAGTTATAGTAAGAAAGAGCAAGGAATGCGCTACTCGCGCCCTGTTCCAGTGCGCCGACGAGGTCGGCTCACCAACCCCGAGAAGCCGTTGTAGCTCAAATGGTAGAGCGCGTCCTTGGTAAGGACGAGGTAACCGGTTCAATCCCGGTCAACGGCTCCAGAATTTCCTTCCACGCAAGAACAAAACCACCCAAGAGTAAACCAGGTACGCACGACGATGGCGAAAGAGAAATTTGACCGCAGCAAACCGCACGTGAATGTTGGCACAATCGGCCACATCGATCACGGCAAGACGACGCTCACGGCGGCGATCACTAAGACGCTCGCCAAGCACAATCCGAAGGTGCTGTTCCGCAGCTTCGACTCGATCGACAACGCGCCAGAAGAAAAGGCTCGTGGTATCACGATTGCCGCTTCGCACGTCGAATACGAAACCAAGAACCGGCACTATGCCCACGTCGACTGCCCCGGCCACGCCGATTACATCAAGAACATGATCACGGGCGCAGCCCAGATGGATGGAGCGATCCTCGTGGTCGCCGCCACTGACGGTCCCATGCCTCAGACTCGCGAGCATATCCTGCTTGCCCGCCAAGTCGGTGTTCCGTACATCGTTGTCGCACTGAATAAAGTCGATATGGTGGACGATCCGGAATTGCTGGAACTGGTCGAAATGGAAGTCCGCGAACTGCTGACTAATTATCAGTTTCCAGGCGATGTCATCCCGGTTTGCAAGGTTTCCGCACTCGGCGGACTCAACGGCGAACCGCAATGGGAAAAGGCGATCGACGAACTCATGGAACAGGTCGACACCTACATCCCGATGCCGACGCGCGTCAAGGACAAGCCGTTCCTGATGCCGATCGAAGACATCTTCTCGATTCAGGGTCGCGGAACCGTTGTGACTGGCCGCATCGAACAGGGCGTCTGCAAGGTCGGCGAAGAAATGGAAATCGTCGGATTCTCGGACACCAAAAAGACGGTCATCACGGGCGTCGAAATGTTCAAGAAGCTGCTGGATAGCGGCGAAGCGGGCGACAATGTTGGCTTGCTGCTGCGCGGTATCGACAAAGAAGGCGTGGAACGCGGTCAGGTGATCGCCAAGCCGGGGACCATCAAGGGCCATACGAAGTTCGTTGGCGAAGTCTACATTTTGAGCAAGGATGAAGGCGGTCGTCACACACCGTTTTTCAAGGGCTACCGTCCGCAGTTTTACTTCCGCACAACGGACGTGACCGGAGTGGCGCAGTTGCCGGAAGGCATGGAAATGGTGATGCCGGGCGACAACGTGCAGTTGGTTGTCGAACTGATCACCCCGATCGCCATGCAGAAGGGCCTCCGATTCGCGATCCGCGAAGGCGGACGCACGGTCGGCGCCGGCACCGTGGC
>CAZCPL010000159.1:0-697 GCA_964500255.1 uncultured Solibacteraceae bacterium
GTAGGAAAGGGCGCTGACGACAATGCCGAAGTCCGCCGCTGGGGCACACCGCGTGAGTTTGACTTCAAGGCGAAGTCGCACTGGGATCTCGGCCCGGAATTAGGCATTCTCGACATGGAACGAGCCGCCAAGATCACCGGCGCCCGTTTTGCTGTCTATTGGGGCATCGGTGCCAAGCTCGAGCGCGCGCTGGCCAACTTCATGCTCGATACGCACACGCGCGACCACGGCTACACCGAAGTGCTGCCGCCCTTCATGATCAATTCCGCGAGCCTGTTCGGCACCGGCCAGTTGCCGAAGTTCGCCGACGACCTGTTCAAGATCGATAAGACCGACTACTGGCTCGCACCCACCGCCGAAGTGCCCGTAACGAACCTGTTTCGCGACGAGACTCTGGATGTGGACAAGCTGCCGATCAGCCTCTGCGCCTATACGCCTTGCTTCCGCAGCGAGGCGGGTTCCTACGGGCGCGACGTTCGCGGCATTATCCGCCAGCATCAGTTTCAGAAGGTCGAACTGGTGAAGTTCTGCCCGCCGGATCAGAGTCTCGATCAGTTGGAGCTGTTGACCAGCCATGCCGAGCGGATTTTGCAACTGCTCGAACTGCCCTATCGCACGATGCTGCTTTGCACTGGCGATATGGGGTTCTCGTCCGCCAAGACCTACGATCTGGAAGTCTGGCTGCCGGGGCAGAGTG
>CAZCPL010000159.1:707-7408 GCA_964500255.1 uncultured Solibacteraceae bacterium
CTTCAAGGAGATCTCGTCCTGTTCCAGCTTCGAGGGTTTCCAAGCGCGTCGTGCCGGAATTCGCTGCAAGGCGGGCAAAGGCAAAAGTGAGTATCTGCACACGCTCAACGGCAGCGGATTGGCCGTTGGCCGAACTTGGGTTGCGATTGTGGAAAACCATCAGCAGGCCGACGGCAGCATTCGCGTTCCCGCCGCGCTTCAGCCCTATCTAAACGCTGAACGGATCACCCGCGAGGGATTGCTGAAATAGAACTCAAAAAATCCAACATCGCCGTTCACAACAGTTTGAAGAATATTTCGCGTGACCTAAGCCTCTGAGAAATCAGAGGCTTTCGCATTTCGCACTGGCAAACTTTCACTCGGACAATTCAGACCCGATTCGGAAACTGGGGTTGAAAGTGAACCGGTACGCGCACTCGCGGCCTGTACAGCCGAGCGCCTGGAAAAGTAACAGGCTGAGGCGCGCCGGGGAACGAGGAGATCACATGAAGAATCAGATCCAAACCTCCGCCACCATCATCCGCCGTCTCGGCGCGAAGACATGGGGCGGAATCATCTTGCGGTTGCTGGCGTTGCTGCTTGTCTGCGGCGGCGCGGTGAGCTCGGCGCAGCCGGCGCTCACGACAATTCAGGACATTCTGTACCGCGCCGATGGCACCCGGTTCAGCGGAACCTTGCAGATCGCCTGGAAGCCTTTCCAGTCGGGCAACTCAACCTTTATCCCGCAGCAGGCGCTGCGCATCGACATCGTCAACGGCGTGTTGCGAACCAAGCTCGTGGCGACAACCAACGCGTCGCCCGGTGCCAACTACGAGGCGACCTTTTCCAGCCAGGGCCGGTTTCTGTTCACCGAAACCTGGGCCGTTCCGCCGACGGCTTCCATCTTGAAAGTTCGCGACGTCCGGGTTTCGGCTGGCACGACGGTGGGCAATCCGCCCGTCTTCGGCCAGTTGTCCCAGATTGGCGATATCGCAGGACTTGAAAACGAGCTCCTGCTGCGTCCGATGCGCGGATTCGCCTTCGGTCCCGGACGCGTCGCTGTGATCAACTCCACGGGCCAGATTGACGCGGCGCAGGGCAATCTGGGGGATTGTCTCCGTGTGGATGGCAGCGCCGGACCCTGCGGCTCGCAAGTGGATCCAGGCCCCGGCTTCGTCGATCACGAAGTTCCTGCCGGATTGGTCAACAGTTCGAACGCGACCTTCTCGCTTGCGGCGGCCCCCTTACCGGCGTCGAGCCTGATGCTCTATCGCAACGGTTTGTTGATGAGGAGTGGTCTGGATTTCAACCTATCCGGTTCCAGTATCGCGTTTACGGTGCAGTCCGTTCCCCAAACCGGCGACGGTCTTCTGGCAAGTTACCGAACCGCCGGAACCTCAAGCGGGGCCGGTCCACTCACCGCCGCGGGGACTGAAGTGCTTTGTTCCGGCATCGGACAATCCGCATCGCTCACCACGTTCAGCACGATCGGTACCTGCGTCATTCCTTCGGGAAAGTTGCAGGTTGGCGACCGGGTCGAGCTCCGGTTCGCCTTTGGCCACACGGGCAGCACCGTGCCCGTGCAGGTCAATGTTCTTTGGAACGGCCAAACCGTTTTGCAACGTGGCCTCGTCGCCGTGGAATCCACTCTCATCGGAACCGTGGAACTGTCGATCGCTTCGGCCAATGCCGCCGAATGGATCACGGAATCCAAAGGCGCACTGGAATCGACCCTGGTGACCTCCGGGGCGAGTACTGGCTCGACGACGGGCACGGTTACGCTGACGATGCAGGGGTTACTCGGTTTTGGCTCCTCCACCGAGACCGTCCGTCTGCGGCACTACACTGTCATCCGGTATCCGGCGCTACAGCCTTGAGAAACTGGCGGCAGCGCACAGTACTAAGGGGTTTTAGAGAGTCAGGTACAGGGAATACTCAGTTGTAAGAACATGGCGGTTGCCTCAAGATGGGAATACAGATTCGAGGATCGCTCGAAAAGGTGACCGCCATGAATTCCCTCAGAAACGAATTAGTCGAAGGCATCAAGAAGCAGAACATCAAGAGATTTCTACGCGATGAATCGGGTCAGGATCTCGTCGAATATGCACTGATGGTCGCGATGATCGCCGTGGCGATTGCAGCCACCTTCCCTTCGACGATCGCGCCCAGCGTCAGCCAAATCTTTTCCAGGCTTCAGAGTTCATTCACCGCCACGCACAACGTAGGCAGCTGATACCTACTCCAGGTATTTCTTCAGATCCGGATTCAACTGTTCTTGCACGTCGGGCGCATTGAGATTGGCGAGCTCAATCAGCCTCGGAGCAAGGTTGTTGATCTTGGTCACCGGCTTGCCGTCGAGATGGTCGATGGCGGCTCTTGTCGCCTCGTAACCCATCCGGAACGGATTCTGAATTACCAGCGAGTCGACCACTCCAGCCTTCATATCTTCGATCAGTTGCGGGCTGGAATCGAATCCCACCAACTTTACCTTCGATTTGCGGGCCTTCAGCGCCTGCGCCGCTCCCACCGTGCTGGACTCATTTGAAGCAAAGAGCGCCTGCACTTCGGGATGCGCCGTTAAAATGTTTTCCGATACCGCGAGGCTCTTTGAGAAATCCGCCCAGCCGTAACGCTCATCGACAATCTTGATTCCAAGGTGCACCTTCGCGATGCGATCCTTGAACCCCTGTTCGCGGGCCATCGTCGATGCCGCGCCGGGTTGCACCATCACCATCGCGATCTTGCCCTGTCCGTCGAGTAGCTTCGCCACGCGGTCGGCGCCCAATTCGCCAGCATGATAATTGTCGGTCGCAACCTGTGAAATGAACTTGTCGGTGTCGATGCCCGAATCGAAAATCATCACGGGAATCTTTGCCGCCACAGCCCGTTCCACCACGCCCACCATCGACTTCTTGTCGATCGGCGCCAGCACAATTGCGCTCACCCCCCGGTTGATCATCGAATCGACGATCTGGATCTGCTGATTGAAATCCGTTTCCTGCGGCGGACCGTTCCAAACGATCTCAACGTCCGATTCGCGCGCTGCCTTAACGGCTCCAGCGTGGACGGATTGCCAGAATATATGGGCGCTCCCCTTCGGAACCACTCCGATCAGTCTCTTGCCCTTGGTAGAACAAGCGCCTAGAAATCCGGCACTTGCCACTACTGCGAAGTCTCGTCTGCGCATGATTTGCTTTCTTACCGCGGGAACTGTTTCGGAGCCGTCATATTCTGCCAGCCCTCGCCGCTCAAGGACTTCATGAATTCCACAAGATCTTTCTTGTCTTGTGCCGTGAGCTTCAACGGCTTCATGCGCTCGTCGAGGTTCTTGTTCGGCGTGCCGCCCTTATCGTAATAATCCACAACCTCTTCGAGTGTCTTCAAAGAGCCGTCGTGCATGTACGGCGCGGTATTCGCAATGTCGCGTAAAGTGGGCGTCTTGAAAGCGCCCCAATCCTCATCTTTGCCGCTGAACTTCTGGCGCCCGCCGTCGGCATTCGCCGCGGTCGCTCCAACGCCAAGATTATGATAGGCATTCAGCGTGAAGTTGATGCCTTCGTGGCATTGATCGCACTTCGCCTTGTTGACGAAGACATCCAAGCCGCGCACCTGCGACGCGTTGAGCGCCTTCTTGTTACCGGCTTTGTATTTGTCATAAGGCGCGTTGCCGCTGAGCACTGTGCGCTCAAATGTCGCGATCGCCTTGCCCACATGCGCGATGTCGAACTCTTCCGAACCGAACGCCGCTTTGAACATCGCCCGATAGCCAGCAATGCTCGTCAGCTTTTCAACCACAGCCGGATGGGTGTGGCCCATCTCAATTGGATTCTGAATCGGACCCACCGCCTGTTCTTCGAGCGACTTCGCGCGGCCGTCCCAGAACTGGGCCAGCGCATAAGCGCGATTGATCACCGTGGGAGCGCTACGGTCGCCGCGCTGCCCAAGAATGCCAGCCGAGTTCGGCATCTGGTCTGTAAAGCCCATCTTCGGGCTGTGGCAGGATGCACAAGAGACAGTGTTGTCCGCCGAAAGGCGCGTGTCGTAGTAAAGCGCCCGGCCAAGATCCCATTTCTCGGGCGAATAGGGATTGTCTTTCGGCCAAGGAATCGGCTGCAATCCCAGTGGGATCTTGACCGCGGCCGCCGAAACCGGTGCTTTCATTTCATCCGAAGCGCCTTGCAGTGAGCAAAGAGCTACGAATACGAATACTCCACCAATCAGTCTTGTCATTCTGCCCTAGCCTCTTATTCTTGCGCTTATTTGTTGACGAAGCCCTGCACGAAAACGGCCTTGACGCCAGCGTGCATTGCATGGGTTCCGGTCACTTCCATGATGTGACCGATGTGATCGGCGGCGGCCTTGCGGAAAGCCGAAGTCTGTCCGTCGCGGCGAGGATCGTGCTCTTCTTCCATCAACAACACCACGTCGCCAGCCTTGCTCACGAGCCCAATCGGTTGCCCCGCGAGGATGCACTTCTTACCGCAGGGAGCGTGCTTATCGCCATGCTTGCCGAGTTGCAGGTAGCAGGACATATCGACGATTTCACCGACCATCACCGTGGCGGTTCCCATCTGCGGTTTGCCGTCCACGCCCGCTGCCATCGAGGTTCCTGACCAAGCCTCGCCCTTCTCGCCCATCTTGCCCATCGGGGCTTCGTAGGTGCCTCCATTGGCGGCGATGGCCATTTCGGGATGCAGGATCCCGGCACCGGCGGCGGCTTTCTTCTTCTCTTTCTTTTGCGCCATGACCGGAGTCACCAGCAGTGCGCAGGTTGCGATCATACAGACAAACAGCTTCATTTTGTTTCCTCTTCTTCTTCCAGTTGTCGAAATTCGTTATTCCGCTATTCCGTTATTCCGCTATTCCGCTATTCCGCTATTCCAAAGATCAGCCGCGGACGCTACAGTCGACGCTCTTCTTGCCGCGGTTCTCAACGCTACGATACCCTTTTGCGGGCTTCGGAAGTCACCGCCATCGCGCCTTTCTTGCGCTGCGATCGGGATCGGCTCGCATCTCCTTTTCCGTGAAGGTCGTTTGTTTCGAGGATCCACCAAATCCGTTGGTACCGGTCCCCATCGCCAAACGCGAGACTTCCGCACCCCGCGGGCCAGGTTCGATGCGATCCTGCGCGGTCTCCCGTTGTTCACACCCAAAGAGACGATAGGGGAAGTTGACGAGCGAAACGCGGCCAGAGGCCGTAGCCCGGACTTCAGAAAGCGCCTGCGTTTCATATCGTTCCTCGGAGAAGATGCACTCACTGCAACGTATCACAGTGGCCAATGTGGTTACAAGCGAATGAAAACCCTGTGGTAGGATGCACCAATGACCAGTCCGATCACGATACTTTGCATCGCCAGTTATGAGAAAGGCCACGCTTTTCTGCAACAATGCAAACGTTCGGGAGCGCGGGTCTTTCTGCTTACTTCCCAATCGCTCAAAGAGACAGCGCAATGGCCAAAAGACTCGATTGACGAGATCTTCTACATGCCGGATGACAACAAGGCATGGAACCGCGAGCAAACCCTTCTTGCGGTTGCTTACCTCTGCCGAACCAATGTGATCGACCGCCTCGTTCCACTCGACGACTTCGATCTGGAAATGGCCGCGTTCTTGCGCGAACACCTGCGCATCCCCGGCATGGGCGAGACCACCACACGCTACTTTCGCGACAAACTCGCGATGCGGATGAAAGCTCGGGAAAAGGGGCTCAGCATCCCTGAGTTCGTCCATGTTTTGAATCATCAGCGAGTGAATGAGTTCATGGATCGCGTTCCGGCACCGTGGGTGCTCAAGCCGCGAATGCTCGCAGGCGCAATCGGGATCAAGAAAGTCCACGACAAGCAGCAGGCGTGGGATCTGATCGACGCCATGCGGGACGAGCAATCATTCTATTTGCTCGAGCGCTTCGTGCCCGGCGATATCTTTCACGTCGACTCGATTATGTACGAGAACAAGCTCGTTTACGCCGTGGCCTCCGCCTATGGCAGGCCGCCGCTCGATGTGTCTCACAGCGGCGACATCTTCCTAACGCGGCTGATGGAACGTGGCACCGAACTCGAGCAAGCCCTCCGGGCGAAGAACGCGCAGGTGCTCGCCGGTCTGGGCCTGCTGCGTGGCGTCTCGCATACGGAGTTCATCGTCGCCCATGGGGATCGCAAGATTTACTTTCTCGAAACCTCAGCGCGCGTGGGCGGCGCACACATTGCCGATCTGGTCGAAGCCGGAACCGGCATCAACATGTGGGCCGAATGGGCAAAGGTGGAAATCGCCGGCGGCAAGGCACCCTATCGGGTTCCCGAAGCGAAAGAAGACTACGCCGGTCTCATGGTGTCGCTGGCGAAACAGCAATGGCCCGATCTATCCAGCTACACGGAACCGGAAATTGTATGGCGCATGGTGCGCGAGCATCATGCGGGATTGATTGTGAAATCGCCGGATTTCGCGAGGATCACCGAGCTTCTCGGTGACTTTCGGGAACGCTTCCGCACGGAGTTCCTGGCCATCATGCCTCCCAAAGATAAGCCGGCTCACTGACCGATTGCAAAAAGCGAAACCAGGCCAAAAGCCATCAACGCAGTGAGTAGCCAGAACAGCCATTGAGCGTAAGGCCAGATGCGAAGGGGGAAAACGTCCGCGAACTTTTCCGGGATCGTCGAGGCCAGCGGCACAGCCGGAGGCTCAGTTCGTTTTGCCGCAATTTGCGCGGCAAGCCATGTGGCTCG
>CAZCPL010000159.1:7418-9448 GCA_964500255.1 uncultured Solibacteraceae bacterium
CTCGAACGTTTGCGATGAGCAGCGCGGTGACGATGCCCGGCGTCACGCCGATGGGGTTCTGCCCCAAACGTAGCAGCAGCAGACGCTCGCCGAGATACACCGCAAGCACGGCGACCGCCGCGGGGATGGAATGGTTTCGCACACCGATGGCAGCGGCGAACATAAATGCCGCACTCGACAAGACGGCGAATTTGTCACCGCCAACGGGCCCGGACATCAGTGACAGCACACTCAACGCGACGCACAGCCAGAAGCCTTGCCGAGTCACCGTGTCGACGTCGGCATCGTTCACGATCTCTGGCCATAACAGTCGCTTCCACATGATTTCTGTGGACGAAGTGTAACGCATTCGTCGCCGCCCACCCACCGCTCGTCGGCATCCGTCTACGATTCGTCGGATCATCGCTGGTTTTTGCAAGTATCGACCTTATTCTGAGAATCGAAAGGGCTTCACAACATGAAACGCAACATCGCCTTCCTACTCATCTCGACGTTCTGCTTCGCGCAGGACCGCTTCGATCACAAAGTCCGCAACGACTATTTCGCCGGCTTCAACGGCGACAATGAAGCGCTGCAACGCGCCCTGGCTAAGACAACCGAGGTGATTGCCAAGAATCCCGATCACGCCGAAGCTTTGGTCTGGCATGGTTCCGGCCTGTTCTTTCAGTGCGGGCAGGCTTTCCAATCGGGCGATCAGAAGAAGGGTATGGAACTCTATGCCAAGTCGCAGGCGATGATGGACCGCGCCGTCGAACTGGCCCCTGCGAGCGTTGGCGTTCGCGTACCGCGTGGTGCCGTATTGCTGCAGGCGACGTACTTCTGGCCGGAAAACATGGCAAAGCCCCTCATCGAGAAAGGCCTTTCCGACTATCTGATGACGCATGAAATTCAGAAAGATTCGCTCGACACCCTCGGGACGCATCCCAAAGGCGAACTCTTGTTCGGAATCGCGGATGCCTATCGCCGTCTTGGTTCCGATGACAAGGCCACGGAATGGTTCAGCACGATCGCTCAGACGATGTCCGGCACCAACTACGCGAAACGTGCGGAAATCTTCCTCACCACCAGGAAGCTGACCCCGGCACAGGCCCGCTGCGTCGGTTGCCACGAGTCCGGCAAGTAAGAGAATAGAAGACATGGCCCGTATTTCATCCATCGCCAAGGCGCTGTTGCTCAATACGGGCCTCGCACTGTTCGTTCCCATCGTCACCTGGTGCTTTTATCCGGCGGTGTCCGCCCGGGCACTGACGCGGTCTTTCACCATTTCTTTTGTCTACGCCAATTGTGTGGGTACGCTCTTCCATCTTTCGATGGCCAAGCTCTGGATTCGGTCCATGGCTTGGACGCCGGTTCTCATGTGGGCGTTCCGGCTAGTGATGGTCGTTGCCGTCGCGACGCTGGGCTCGCTGGCCGGGTCCGCCGTTCTCCAACTCCTGTGGAACACCGCCTCGTATTGGAACCTCTTCTGGGATGGCTATCGCTTTTCGCTGCTGATCACGTTCGGCGTCACGGCGATTATTTCCCTCTACGAGAGCCTCAAATACCGGTTGGAAGCCACGAAGCTCGAACTCAAGCAGAAGGAACTCGAGCGCGAACGAGCCACTAAACTCGCCACCGAGGCAACGCTCTCTTCGCTCGAAAGCCGGATTCATCCGCACTTTCTCTTCAACACTATTAACTCGATATCATCCTTGATTCACGAGGATCCAGATAAGGCCGAACGCCTCCTCGGCAAACTTGCGGATCTGCTCCGCTTCGCGTTGGACGCCCCGCAACTTGGTCTCGTCCCTCTGACGCTCGAAATGAAAATTGTCGAGGACTACCTCGAAATTGAGAAGGCGCGATTCGGTGACCGCTTGCGGTACGTTCTCGATTGGGATCGCGCGCGGGCCCACAAAGTGCCACCACTCTCCATCCAGACGCTAGTCGAAAACAGCATCAAATACGCGATTGCACCGCGCCGCGAAGGCGGATCTGTGACTGTTCGCATCATTGAAATGAAAGGCGAGTTGGATGTCCAAATCCAGGAT
>CAZCPL010000159.1:9458-13221 GCA_964500255.1 uncultured Solibacteraceae bacterium
CTGTCGAGCATCGCTTCCGGCCACGGCATCGAGAATGTCGAATCCCGTCTGAAAGCCCTTTTTGCCAACCATCCGGGGCTCAGCATCACCTCGAAAGACGGCTGCCTCGTGCAGTTTACCGTGCCGCAAGCGTGAAGCCAAAAGCGTATCTTGTCGATGACGAGCCGCTCGCGCTGAAGCGCCTGCAACGCATGTTGGATGCGACCGGGCGTGTCGAAATCATCGGAAGCAGCAATGACCCCGTGGATGCGGAGGCGTTTCTGAAATGTACGCCCATCGACCTATTGTTCGTCGATATCGAAATGCCCGGGCTCACTGGCTTCGACCTGCTCCAACGCCTGGTCTCGCAGCCGCTGGTCGTCTTCACCACCGCCTATTCGCAGTACGCGCTGCAAGCCTTCGAGGTCCATTCGGTGGACTATTTGCTGAAACCCATCGATCCCGCGCATCTCGACCGCGCGCTCACCAAGATCGAACGGATTTTACAAGGCACCGAAAAGGCGGCGGACCTCACTGAACTCGTGGCCAAACTCGCCTTGGCGATGCAGCCGCAGAAGCCTTCGTTTCCGGCCCGCATGCCTTCGCGCACCGGCGATAAAGTCGAGTTTGTCGACATCTCCAAAGTCACCCACTTTTACGCGAGTGACAAACTGACGTTCGCCTCGACTCCTGCGAAAGACTTCGCCATCGACTTTACGATTACGGAACTCGAAACCAAGCTCGATCCCGAGCTTTGGATCCGCATCCATCGATCCACCATCGTAAACGTGAACGCAATCCTCGAAATGCATAGCTGGTTCGGAGGCAAGATCCTCTTACGCCTGAATGACGGCAAGCGCACCGAACTGGCCGTCTCTCGCGAGCGCGCCAAAGACCTGAAGGACAAGATCGGCTTACCATAGTTGTTTGAGCTTTCCCGACTTTTACGGCAACGCGGACGTCGCCGACAACCTCAAGCAAATGATGCGCAGCGAGCGGATTCCGCAGACGATTCTGCTGGCGGGTCCGAGCGGCGTCGGCAAGGCTACCCTGGTTCGCCGCTTTGCCGCGGAACTCCTCGGCGATAAAGCGAAAATCGAAGTTGACGACCTCAGCCTGGAAGCCAACGCGGCGACCCTTGCGGGCCGCGAGAAACTGCCTAGCGAGAAGCGCGCGGAGGATCCGTTTTTTCTCACTTCGCACCCTGACTTTTTGACCTTTCCGCCAGACGGACCACTGCGCCAGATCTCGATCCAGCAGATGCGCCTGCTGAAAGAGCGCGCGCAGTTTCAGCCACTCAAGGGCCGCCACCGCATCTTTCTGATCGATCAACTCGATCGCGCCAACGAGCAGGCCGCCAACTCGCTGCTGAAGATTCTTGAGGAACCGCCGCCGTATCTGATTCTCATGTGTACGGCCGAAAACGCCTACGACCTGCTGCCGACGATCCGCTCGCGCTCACTGATTTTCAATATGCGCCGTCTCGAACCATCGGACATGACAGACTTCGTCCAGCGTCGCGGACTGGGCAATCCGCTGCGGCGCCTCGCATTGGCGAACGGATGCCCTGGCGCAGCGGTCGCCCTCGACATCGAAAGTTATGACAAGCGCCGCGAGGCGATGTTGAAGCTGCTCGAAACCGGAGCAGGCAAAGCGACATTTTCCGATTGGGGCCGCTACTCGGAGTCGATCGCGATGCGCAAGACCGAGAAACTTGAGGATCAACTGCACGTCCTCTACGACCTGATTGAAGATCTTCTCCTGTTGCAACAGGGCCGCGCCGCGACCCGCAACCCCGATATCGAGGCGCAATTGCGTCCCCTGGCAAGCCAAGTAAGCTTTCAATGGATCCGCGCCGCAACCCGAAAAGTGGACGATCTCGTTCACATGCTGCGCCGCAATATCCAGAAAAACATCGCGCTCGACGCCCTCGCTCTCGAACTTCGTCAGTGCCGCTAACTTGCGGCGCTTTCAAGCGGTGTGATATTCAGTGAACTAACCGACCGAGAACCCCACCTATATGATCACCAGAGACGGTAGTCCGAAAAAGAACCTGGCTCCGCCCAAGAAGGCGGTCCCACCGGACCAGACCAACGCCGAGAATTTTTATTACATGAAGCAGATGCAGGCGAAAACCACCATGGTTCTCGTCATGAAGGATGGCGAAAAACTGACCGGCATCATTGAGTGGTACGACAAGACCTGTTTGAAGTTCAATCGCGAAGGGGCGCCGAATCTCCTGATTTACAAGCCTTCGATCAAGTACATGCACAAAGCGTAGGCGTCAGTCCCAACTTTCGAGGGCGCGCTTCTTCAATTCCAACCGGAATTCGCGGCGCATGAGTGCATCTTCGTAACGGCGCTTTTCTTCATCTGTGTCAGCAATGACGGGCGGTATCGGAACACGCTGCCCGTCAGGTCCGAGAGCCACGAACGTCAAATAGGCCGACGATGTGTGCCGTCGCTCGCCAGTCTTCAGGTTCTCCACGAAAACCTTCACACCCACTTCCATCGACGTCTTGAACACGCGGTTCACTTGGCTGTAACACGTGACGAGTTCGCCGATCTTCACCGGATAGAGAAAGTTCATGTTGTCGATGGATGCCGTCACCACCGACGAGCGCGCGTGCCGGGCGGCGGCGATAGAGCCTGCCAGATCCACCAATGCCATCACTTTGCCTCCAAACAGATTCCCCAGCGGATTCGCGTCATTCGGCATGGCGAGCTCCGAATACTCAGACTTCGACTCTTTGACCGGGCGTCCTTCACTCATCTGATTTTTCCTTCCAAAACCGAACGCTGAAAAGCCTTCAGTTGTTGCCGTGCGGGCATGTTCTCAGCCGGGATTCGCGTCGCCGGGCCAAAACTCAAAGGCGCGTGACCCGCCTCTTCGATCCAAACAATTCCGCCATCGGATGTCTTGGCGAACCGGTAGGCATCCACTGCGAACGAAGTAGGAAAGCGCTCGCATCTTCCGCGCGCATATCCCTGATTGCAGATCTTTAAAGGGAGTTGTTCCGACGCCTCGCCACCATGGCAGCGACCGGTGTAGGCTTGCCCCAACGGCAGCCGTGTGAAGATGGCATCTTCGGTTAGGTCTTGCGGCTCGAAAAACGGGCAGGCCACTCTCGCGTTAGGCTAACACGCGTTCTATGATTGAACTAATGGATCGCATCGAAGTCTTCAAGAGCATGGCCGCCCAGGACCCCGCAAACATTCTCGCCCGTTATGGTTTGGCGATGGAGTATGTCAACAAAGGCGATTTCGACGAAGCTGTGAAGTGGTTTCAAGCCGTGCTGGATGTGAATCCAAACTATGCCGCCGCTTACTTTCATTCAGGCCAGACTTACGAAAAGATGGGTGACATCGACGCGGCGAAGGCGATCTACGGGAAGGGCATCGAAGTCACCACGCGCACCGGCGACGGACACACCCGCGCAGAGTTGCAAGGCGCTCTCGATCTGCTTCCCTAAATTCGGATCCCAAATCCCGTTAGCGCACGAACATTCGTTTCCTCGCGTACGACATCGATCACTTCTGCCCATGCGGGGCCGCGCCAGAGTAACGCTTCGATTCGTTGGAGATCTTCTGCGGATCCCTGCGCCAGAACCTCCACTCGGCCATCGCTAAGATTGCGCGTATATCCATCGACGCCAATCTCCAGTGCGCAGCGCTGCACGAAGTTGCGGAACCCGACGCCTTGCACGCGCCCTCGCACGTTGTACATCCGACAGATCATCTTTCGAAACTCATCTTCTGAAACTCAGCTTCTGAAACTCAGCTT
>CAZCPL010000160.1:0-6500 GCA_964500255.1 uncultured Solibacteraceae bacterium
TTCGCAGCCTGCGCAAATCATCCCCGGAAGAAGCGCAACCGCGCACAAAACCACGGACGCCAACGCTGGGCTGAACCGGCTCTCGCGGCCTGGCTGGAAAAATTTTCGTGGATGATGCCGCTATCCGATGCGGATCGTGACCGGATTCGCAGCCTGACCATCGACAATGACGCGAATCGTGATCTCGCCAGCGAGCGTGCGCGGCAACTTCACGACAATCTGATCGACGCCGCTGAACTCATCGAGGGCGTTCGCTGAAAGAACTTCCGCTGCCGTACCATTCATATCCACAGTTATGCTCTCCCGCCGTCCGCGGATCCCCGTCGCACGCAAGATCAATGAGAGCTGGTCGCCTTCATCGCCCAGATCGATCGGGAGAGCTGTGCAGACATCGTTGATGTCGCACTCGTAGACCGGAACAGTTGTGGTGACGTCGTCGGTATCCAAACGGATCAGCAGCGCTTGTGCGACGCCTTTGCCATCGCGATTGGCCGTGAAAACGCCCGGGGAAATCGCGGCCACGCTGGCGGAACCTTGAAATGAGCCGGTCCGAGAGGTCACGGATACCGGCACGTTGGTTCCCGGTTCAAGATCCGCCGGCGTGACCACTTCGAGACGTGTATCGCTAGTGCGAATCACGCTCGCTTCGGATTGCCCGAAGCGCACCGTGAGTCCGAAGAGAGAGGCTCCGAAGCCGGATCCTTCGATGATCACATTCAAAGAGGGTGCTACAGGACCGGTCGCGAGGCTTGCGCCATTGCGGATCGCGGTGATCGCGCCAAAGTTGACGAGCCCTGTGTAACACGCGACGTACCCTTCCTCGTCACCCTGCCCGCCAGAGATCCATATGTGATCGCCTTGCACTGCAATCGCCTCGCCGGACGCAGCGCCGCGACCTGTATAAGTCAAGTGCGACATCGATCCCAGGCCAGGGCTCAACACCGCCAGAAATCCTGCCGTCGGTGCACCGTCCAAGCCCGTGCGTGAAGCACCATTGGAGACAGGCAGATCGGGTGAGGCGGTTGTGCCGACAATGTGGACAAAGCTGCGCGAATCCACGGCGATGCCGCCGAGTGTGTCTCTGGCGGATCCGCCAAAGTAAGTCAGTGTCGTCAGATCGAAATTGGCGTTGAGCTTCGCGAGAAAGAGATCGCTGATGCCGCCCGCGTAGCGTCGTTGTACGCCTTCGAAGGTCGCGATCAGATCGGCGGAATCGGTTGTGGCTCCTACGATGATTCCGCCAGTGTTGTCGAGCGCAATGCGTGGTGAGGATTCGTTGCCGAGGCCCCCAAGAAACGTCGAGAACAGAATCTGGTCGCCCCGCGGTGCGACTTTGGCGACGTAGAGATCGGGCAGGTAATCGGTGCCTGCCACGATCAGATTATTCGTCACGAGAATGCTGCGAACGGGCTGTTGGATTGCGGCGTCATCGATGCGCACGCCGTCTTGCAGAATGCCTTGGTCAGAGGTTCCGATGGTGGATCCGCTGAGGCAGGTGATGGTGGAACCTGTGAAGATTTCCGCCCAAGTCTGGCCATTGTCGACGGATTTCGAGAGTCCTGTGTTGGTGGCGGCGTAGAGCGTGGCGCCATCGAACGATGCGGCGCGCGTGTTGAGCAACGTTGTGGAAACGCGCGTCCAAGCGCCGCCTGTTGTCGTGGATCGATAGACGCCGTTGTTGGGCGAGAAGGCAAACACTGCGGTATCATTCACGGCCAATGCGGAAACACAGACGTCGGAAAGTTGCGTCTGCCAGGTGCGCGCGGCATCGGCGGAGCGGAAGAGCCCGCAACCATTCAGCAGCGCGGCGTAAACGATATTGCGATCGCGCGGAACGGCGGCAAGCGCGCGGATGCCGCTACCGCTGGAACTCACCGGTGCCTCGCTCCAGGATGTCCCGCCGTTGGTGGAACGGTGCAGAGCGCGGGGAGTTCCGGCGTAGATGGTTTGGGAGTCGCCGGCGAGGGCGGTCACGTTGAGGTCGGTGAGATTGAGCGCGGCCCAGGATTGGCCTTGATCGCTGGTGCGGAACAGCCCTTGACCGGCTGTGGCCGCGTAGAGTGTGTTGTCGTTGGGAGCGAGCCAGGCTTGGACAGTGGCGCGGAAACTGCCGGATCCGGCGATGTCGAAGCCGAGTCCGTTGCGGATGTAGGCGGGGGATCCTTTGGCCCCGGAGGCGAGTTCCGCGGAGTTGCTGGCAGCGACCACGAAGGCGCTGCCGCTGGCGTCGACCGCGATGTCCGAGAAGTCGTCTTGGCCAGCGCCCCCGAGATAGGTCGCGTAGACAGTGTTCAATTCGGCATCGAGTTTCAGGAGGAATCCGCTGCCACGAGCGCGCGTCGCGTTGGTGACGGGGAAGTCCGGGGAATCTGTGTTGCCGAGGATGTAGAAGGCATCGCGGGTGGCAAAAGCACGCGTGGGTATATCGTTGCCGCGTCCGCCGATGGTAATGGATTTGTTGCTGTCAATGGCGGTGATGCGGATGTCGCTGTCGTCGGCGGAGGTTTTGACGGTTGCGATGGCGAGTCCGTTGGCGGCGAGCGAGGCGGAGATGCCGGGAAGTTCGGTGAGTGCCGCGCTGCGTACCTCAAACAGTTTGGAGTTTGCGGCGAGGACACGATCGGTGGACGCTGCGAGCGAACGGAAGGCTCCACCCGTGGGGTGGGTGATGGAGAGGGTTTGTGAATAAGCTCCGCCGGTCAGGGCCAAGGCGAATGCCAACAGGCGTCGGTACATCGATCTATATTCAGTGGAACACGGGATGGCCGAATAAGTTAACACGAATGGGAGGTGAACCCGCGCTCCACACAATAGCTTTACAATCGGAGTCGATCATAGAAGGAATGAAGACACTTTTGGCACTTCTAGGGCTTTTCAGTGGTTTTGCGTTGGCCCAGGGCACACCGCCCACAAAAGCTTCATTTTCGAATGTGCTGAAGCTGAACGCCTACGCAGACAACTGGTGCATGGTCTACATCAATGGCAAGTTGGCAGCCACCGATCAGATCGAGTTTCTGCCGCATAACGTCGTCACCGTGAGTGTGCTGCCTATCTATCCTCTGACGATCGCCGTAATCGCCCGCGACAATGCGGATCCGAAGACCGGCATGGAATACACCTCGCAAATCGGTGACGGCGGTTTTATCCTGAAGCTGTCCGACGGTACCGTGACGAACGCCAAGTGGAAGGTCAAGACCCTCTTCAAGGGTCCGCTGAATCGTGACACGAAGAACCCGAAGGTAGAATACACGGCGGTTCCCGCCAATTGGTTCACTCCTGATTTCGATGACAGCAGTTGGCACAACGCCACGGAGTATCCTTCGACTCGGGTTCGCCCGGATGGCGATTACAGCAGCTTCGACTTCACCAACGCAAGCTTCATCTGGTCGGACGATCTCGATCTCGACAACACGGTGATCTTTCGTTACACCGTTCCGAAGCCGGCGACCTGGACGAAGACCTGGACCGCCGATGGCGACTTTGAGATCGGCAACATCGTCAACGAAGCCCGCCTCGCTCCGACTTCCGGCCCGCAGATGTATGCGGTGAATCCAGAAGGCTTGGCTGCTGGATTTCTGACGCGCATTCGCGATGGCGCAGAGACGGTGGAACAACTTGCGACCAATGTCGACAACGCCACAGTGGCCATCCCCATCGATCTAGGAGGGGCTACCGACACAGTCCGCCTCTCACTTTATGGAAGCAGTATTGGGGTGGAGAATATCTCGGCAACCATCGCTGGTGCAGAGGTCGAAAATGTCTCCGTTGAGGCGGCCGCCGCGACGAGTGGTGTTTTTCAATACAACCTGACCATTCCTCGTTCCCTTGCTGGCGCAGGAAATGTGGAGGTCGTAGTGAAACGGAACGGGAAGGTGTCGAACCCAGTACTCGTGAGAATCCTCTAGAACCAACTGCGGTTTCCGCGCTTTGCCAGTCGTCCGGCATATTCGCGATGTTCCTTGCCGTTCTTTTTTGCGATCTGCAGCCGTGAGTCTGGAAATCCGCGAATCCAAGGCCGTGGAATCAAGCAACCTTGGCAAAGACTGCTTCTGGTTCTCGGCGAGTTTTGGAGAAGGGAATCGCGACAGACATGCTACTTCAGGCGATTGAGGTAGTCGAGCGCTTCGTTCACGGTGAGCGCGGGAGCAAACAGGTAACCTTGCGCGTATCCGCACCCGGCGGCCATGGCGATCTCGGCCTGCACGGTGGATTCCACGCCCTCTACCAGTGACTCGATGCCCAAGCCCTTGGCCATCGTGCACAACGTACGAACCATATCCGCGGACTGTTCGTTCGTTGTCATATTGGCCACCAGCGAGCGGCTGATCTTGACGGAATCGAACAAGCCTCGCGAGAGATAACGCAGAGCCGAAGGCTCGATGTTGGCGTTGTCCAAACGCAGCTTCACGCCCAGGCATTTCACCTGATGCAGGGCCAGTGCCGCCGTTTCGCCATCGCCGCGGAACGTGCGCTGATTGATTTCGAGCAGTAGTGACGATGGGTCGACGCCCGCCGTCCGGACGATGTCCTCGACGCGCGAGGCCAAGCCCGGCTGCCGGATCTCCCGAGGGCTCAAATTGACGCTCACATAAAGCGGGGGGGTTCGAGGAAACTTGTGCTGCATTTGGCGCAGCGTCACGGACGCATGCCGCAAAGTGAAGATGCCAATCGGGATCACGAGCCCGGTCTCTTCGGCGTGCACCAGAAACTGATCGGGCGCTAGAATGCCGCGTGTCGGATGCTTCCAGCGGAGCAGCCCCTCGAATCCCGCCACCGTCCCGCTGTCGAGCCGGATCACCGGCTGGTAGTGAACTTCGTATTCGTCGAGATCGAGACCGCGCTGCACTTCGAGCGAAAGCGCGAGCTTCCGCAGCGATTCCTGCTGCATCGGAAAGTCGAACAGTACGATGCGCGATTCACCCTTCTGCTTGGCAGTCCGCACGGCGACATCCGCGTCGCGCACGATTTCCGTGGCACGGCGATAGCCCTCATGCCACAGGGCGATGCCTATGGTGGCGCAGGCGAAGACCTCGGTGCCTTCGAGCAGAAATGCGTGTCCGAACTCAGCTTGAATACGGGCGGCCGCAATTTGCGCGTCTTCGACCTTCTGGACGCCGCCGAGCAAAACGGCGAATTCGTCGGACCCCAGATAGGCGACGAGATGGCTTTCTCCACCCTCGCTGGAACGCACGGCGCGCTGCAGGCGCGAGGCGGTTTCCACCAGCAACTGATCGCCGGATGCATGTCCGAAAACGCTGTTGATCTGGCTGTAATGGTCGAGGTTGATCACCAGCAGGGCGAAGCCCCAGTTGGAATGTCCGTCGACGTATTCGAGTGCCTTGTCGATGGCCTCCATCAGGAACATGCGGTTGGGCAGGCCGGTGAGGTGATCGTAGATGCGCTTGGCCGTGATGTCGGTCATCGCGCCGGCGATCCGGATCGCCCCCCCATTGACGGCATCGCGCAACACGCCTCCGCGCACCTGCACCCAGCGGTAAGCACCGCTCTTGTGTTCGATTCGGTGCTCTGTGAGCAGTTCGTTCGGCCCGTGGTCGGAACTGATATCGCTCAACAGCAGTTGCAGCCGCGGACGGTCTTCTTCATGGACGCGATTGATCCACTCTTCGGGCGCGTTCTTCACCTCGTGATCCTGATAGCCGAGCAACTGCTTCCAGTTGGGCGAAAGGTAAAAGACGCCCTTGCGCAACTGCCAATCCCACAACCCATCGTTGGTGCTGCGGGCGGCCAGTTCATAACGTTGGGCGCTTTCGCGCACGGCCTCTTCCGCACTTTTGCGCTGCAGTTGGGCGGAAATTCGCGCAAGGACAATAGGGAAGTCAACCGGCTTGGTGATGTAATCGTTCGCGCCGGTTTTGAGGGCTTCCACCACCCGCTCGCTTTCGTCGAGCGTGGTGACCATGATGATGGGCAGCGCCGAGGCGTCATGCGTCGCACGCACCAGCCTCAACAAGTCGAAGCCCGGCATGTCGGGCATAACGGCTTCGATCAACATGAGGTCAAACGGCGAGTGGGCGATCATCTGCATCGCCTCGCGAGATCCGGATGCGAGGCTGACGTTGTAGCCCGCTTTGGATAGGCCCACTTCGAGAAGGCGTCGCGTGACAGCGTCGTCGTCGACGATGAGCAGATTCTGCTTTTCGCCCGGTGCCGCTGCCACTAGATACGCCTCTTCGCGTGGTATCTCACTCTTCAGACTATCGACCTAGCGGCGGGAGAACTTTAAAGTCGCGGGCCTACTAGCCCGGAAAGGGCGCGCGGGCACCCTCACGACAAGCAAGCAATGACGCCCGCGCGCTCCGTTTTCCGGGCTGTTACTGAAGAGCCCGGAAAGGGCGCGCGGGCACCCTCACGACAAGCACGCAACGACGCCCGCGCGCTCCGTTTTCCGGGCTGTTACTGAAGAGCCCGGAAAGGGCGTGCGGGTACCCTCACGACAAGCACGCAACGACGCCCGCGCGCTCCGTTTTCCGGGCTGTTAC
>CAZCPL010000160.1:6600-13123 GCA_964500255.1 uncultured Solibacteraceae bacterium
CTCACGACAAGCAAGCAACGATTCCCGTACACTCCGTTTTCCGGACTGCTACTGAGGAGGACTAGCGTCAATCCTGTACTGATTTCGGTTTTCTCACAGCTTTTCTTTCATGCCCTAGGTGTCTTCACCGATACGGAAAGAAACAGACATACGGGAACTCCTTATCTCCAATCGCAGGCAGTGGGATTTTTTGGGGCTCGTTCAACAGGAGACTCAAGAGATGAAACTGCGTTTCATAGCATCCATTGCGTTGTTGGTGTGCGGGTTGACGCTTCTCGATGCGCAAGATCTGGAAGTGGAATACTACGACGGGCGTCCGGCTGTGGCCGGGGAGCTTTTGGTGAAGTTTCGCGATGGCGTGGACGGAAGCCGTAAGCTTCGCGGCGACTCGGTGAGGATGCGCCGGTTCCAGGTGCGAGAGGCGTTAGACCTCGGTGAATCCGGCTATACGCACCTGAAGTTGGCGACGAGGCAAGGACGGCGTACCCTGCTCGACCTAGCCCAGGACCCAGATGTGGAATACGTAGAACCCAACTACATCGTGCATGTGAACGCGATTCCCAACGATCCCAGTTTCACGAAGCAATGGGGCCTCAAAAATACCTTGGTTGCCGGAGCGGATATCGACGCCACCACCGCCTGGGAGACAACAGCGGGATCCAAGGCCAACGTCATCGGCGTGATCGACACGGGTGTGGACTACAATCATCCCGATCTGAAAGACAATATGTGGTCCGCGCCGAGGGACTTCACCGTGACCTTCGGTCTCAACGACAAGATCACTTGTCCGGCCGGGAGCCATGGCTACAACGCCTTTACCAACACCTGCGATCCGATGGATGTCAAGCAGCACGGCACGTGGGTATCGGGCGTCATCGCTGCCTCCGGCAACAATGCGAGGGGTGTTGCGGGCGTGAACTGGACCGGCAGCATCATGGGCTTGGCGTTCATGAATCCCGCGGGTCAGGGTGCCGTGTCCCATGCGATTCGTGCTATTGAGTTCGCGATTCAGACCAAGAAGGCCTTTGGAACCGGGGCAAATATCCGGATTCTGAATGCCAGTTGGGGCGGAGCCGGGGCGTCGCAGGCGCTACTCGATCAGATTCTCAAGGCGCAGGATGCAGAGATGCTGTTTGTCGCCGCGGCGGGAAACTCGCCTGTGGATCTGGACGTAACACCGTCGTATCCGGCTGCCTTCACATCCGCGCCGAACCTGATCGCCGTGGCCGCTACCGACTACAAAGACGCGATGGCGACGTTCTCTTCTTATGGTCTGAAGACTGTACACCTTGCCGCGCCGGGTGTTGCCATCGACACGACCAATCCCGGTGGCAACTATGCAACCGTTTCCGGAACCTCATTTGCAGCGCCGATGACTTCCGGTGTTGCCGGACTCGTGCTGGCCGCCTGCAGCCACCTCGACACCGCAGGGCTGCGCAAGGTGATTCTGGACAACACCAATCCCATACCCGCTCTGGCAGGTAAGACGATAACGGGTGGCCGCCTCAATGCGTTTAAGGCGGTTCGTAGCTGCGCGAGCACGCAGAACACCCAATCGTTCAAACTTGCCGGTGCTCCAACGGCCGCCATCACGTTGATCCCCGGCGGAACCGCGAATGTTCCGGTTCAGATTGTCGCCGCCGGAGGATTCAAAAGTGTTGTCGCGTTGACGGCCACGGGCTTGCCGACTGGCGTGACGGGAGTTTTCACCCCAGCCTCTGCCGCGCCAGGCGTTGCCGTCACGCTGAAACTGACAGCCGCTGCGAATGCCGCGATCACGGCTTCCGCTGCGGTCACCATCAAAGGCGTAAGCGGCGCGCTCAGCGCCACCATGCCGGTGAGCGTGGGTGTCGCTGCGCCGTTTTCGATTTCCGCCGTGCCAGGATCGGTATCGCTCAATCCTGGCGTATCCGCCAACGTTGCCGTGCAGATTGTAGGGGCGGGCGGGTTTGTCGGCACGGTGACGTTGACTGCGACAGGACTTCCCGCCGGCGTCACTGGGGTGTTCACTCCGGCCTCCGCCGCGCCGGGCACTGCGGTGACCCTAAAGCTGACGGTTGCCGCCACCGCCGCTGCGACAACGGCGGACGCGAAAGCCAGCATCAAAGGCGTGAATGGTGCGATCTCCGCCCTGGCACCCTTGACCGTGACGATCAAGCCTGCGGCGAGTTTCGAGCTGACCGCGACTCCTGCCACACTCACGGTGAATAAGGGAGAAACCGCGACATTTACTTTCGCCATCACCACGACCGGGTCATTCAATCAGCCGATCTCACTTGCGTTCGCGGGGCTGCCGCCTACCGCATCCGGATCTTCTTCGGCTGCCGGGCCCGGCAAATTCGCATTAAAGATTGTCACGACCGCCAGTACGGTGGCCAAGACCTACGACATTACGCTCACTGGATCCGTCGGAACCCTACGCAAGGTTACGACGGTGAAGTTGACCGTGCAATAGCAGTTCTCCATCCCTCTCAACAGCCGCTCGCGCCTCGGTTCTGGGTGCGGGCGGCTATTTTTCTTGCACGTCCAATACCCATTCCGAACTGCCCTTACTCCGCTCACCGGTGAGCCATTGCCAATCCAAGTACAGATGGGGGCGGTGGTCGATGGGATCTTCAGCGATGACTCCCAGGGCGTGCCCGGCGCGAAGCTCCCCCGTGACAGTGACGCAGTGATAGAGCATTTCGAGTCCGGTGGCGGTGCGCCAGTTCGCGACGACGCTGCCGTGGCGAATGGTTCCGCCGCTATACACGCCGAATACCGTGCCGTCCTTCTCTTCGGTGAATGACAGGGTGGTGTCCGTGTTGATACTTCCATTGGCGGAATTAGCAATGGCTCGAAAGGTTCGCCCGGCGAGAGTCATGCTCCAGTCTACTTGGAAATCTCAGCCAGGCGACGCTCGAGTTCGTCGAGTTGGCGGTTCAGATCCTCCAGCTTTGCAGTTTCCATACGCAAGTTCTGTTGGGCCTCGATCACCATGGCTTCGTATTCCTGCTGTTTGCGAGGTAAAGCTTCCGCCTCAGCTTTCATCGTGAGCAATTCCCGCTCGGGAACCGGTTTGCGCTGCTCGATTTCCTTGAGCCTTCCCGTCAGATGTTCCCGTTGACTTTTGAGATACAAAAGCTGTCCTTCGGCACCCCGCACGCGATCCCTTGCCAGATTGACCGTGAACTGTTGCTGCCCTGGACGGTGCAGAACCAATTGGACACGCAATCCGACGAAAGTCGTCCGATCCAAGGCCGTGCGGAGTGCCCGGACTTCCAGGAGAAGAGCCTGTAAATCGCTTTGCGGGGGCGGCGATGCTTGAGTCAGCATTGCAATGCAAAGTAGTTGAAATGGCATAGTGCTATCCTGCCAGCGTCCGCCCAATGTGTCAAGAGTTAAATTGAAAAGATGCTTCGCAAAGCTGTAATGTCGGATGTTGAGCAGATGCGCTCGCTGATCGTGGATTCGGTGATGCATCTGCAGTCCGGCGTATACACAGTCGCGCAGCGCGAGGGTGCACTCGGAACTGTGTTTGGCGTCGACCGGCTGTTGATCGAAGATCAGACCTATTTCGTGGTCGAACTGGATGGCCGTTTGGCGGCCTGCGGCGGTTGGAGCAAGCGCAGTACACTCTTTGGCAGCGACAGCGGATCTCCGGTAAAGAACGCGGACTTTCTCGATCCCAAGGTGGACGCCGCCCGCATCCGAGCGTTCTTTGTACATCCGGATTTCGCGAGACGAGGCCTCGGGACCGTGATCCTGGAAGCGAGTTCCGAAGAGGCGCGGGCCGCTGGGTTCCGGCGCTTGCAGTTAGGCGCCACGCTCACCGGAATTCCGTTCTATCAGCGGCATGGGTTCCGAACGCTGGGACGTGTGGAGGTCCCGCTGCCGAACGGCGAAACCGTCGCGATTGTCACGATGGAAAAGACCCTAACGTGAGCCGCCGCCTACAAAGTGGACGACTTCCACTTCGGCTCCGGCCTCGACTTGCGTCGCATCCCATTCGGTTTTGCGCACGATCTCGCGGTTGAGTTCGACGGCGACGCGATCGGCATGGATTTCGATGTGCCGCAAGAGTGCGGGAATGTTCAAGCCTGCGGGAATCTGGCGCGTCTCGCCATTGAGGCGGATCTCGATCATACGCTTTCTATTGTCTCAGCGATCGACCGTTGCGGGTTGAGAATAATGCCTCGCGCGATCTCGCGGACGCGCGGTTCGAGGGCGGTTCCATGGATGTACTCAGCAGGCGACTTGCCGTCCACCCGGGCGAGCATGAGTGCCCCGAGATGTCGCGTCGTTGCGGCTTCCAGCCAAGGTTCCTGCAAGATGAACTGCAGGATCGCGAAGAAGTCCCGAGCGGCCGATTTGTAGGCTGGTGCTTCGCGGTAAAGGCTCTTTAAGAGCAGATGATTGATCAGAAACGCGACGTCGAACGAAGGGTCTCCGTAGTGGACGACCTCGAAATCGATTGCGGTGACCTGCTGCGGTGAAACCAGCAGGTTCTTTGGACTCCAATCGCCATGCACCAACGAATAGCGGCGTTCGACTGTCTCGGCGATGAGTTCGTCGAAGAAGCCTCTGAGATCGGGATGCCGCGCCGCGGTGGCGCGATAGTAAGGGTCGAGCCTCAACTGATCGAAGACACGCAGATCGCCGAACTTGCTTTGGAACTCGGAGTTGCCAACCGAGACTGCGATCATGTTTGCGAGCAGGCTGGCGACGCGTGTCAGGGTGAGCGGATCGGCTTCGCGTTCGGCCATCAGAATGGACTTCCACGGACGCCCCGGTTCCGGCGCTGCGGTCATGGCGAAGATACAGTTGTCGCGGTCTTCGAAGACGATGCCGGGTACGGTTCCTTCCGGCAGAAGCGGTGCGAGCAACCGCATGGCTTCGCATTCGCGATGGATGCGCTCGCGGTCGGAGAACCAGTCTTGTTCGACGCGAAGCTTGCTCAGGGATTGTTTGAGGACGATGGTCCCTCGATTGGTTTCCGCGAGGATCACGGCGTTGGAGATTCCTCCGCCGAGTAGCGCGCAGTGGCGCGGTTCGAGATCGCGGGCGGCGAGATAGGCTGGCGCTGTCGCGAGTGAGAGCTCCACTTAGCGTCTACCGTTGGATCTGGTCGGGAGTGGCCGTGCTGAGACGTTCGGAGCCCCAGAGCGAGAGAGGTCCGAACCTGCATTCGAGTTGGCTTTGGAGGATCGACTCCGTTCCTTGAGCAGGCCCCGAATCCCGGATCTCTCGCAGGAATGCATTCTTCTCGACTTCGACGTGGACGCCCATGTTTCTCACCTCCATTGTGAATCGCGTGGACAACTGGCACAAGCCCGCCAGACGATGTCGCGCAATTGCTCGCTCTTCGCCTCGCACGCGAGTACCGCCCATGCGACATCGCCAGGATTCCCACTCGCCATCAACTCGCGGGCGTCGAATTCGCCAACATCCACCAGCCGATCGCTCACCCTGCATTCCGCCCGGATCCAGATGGAACAGAGCTCCATCACTCATTGCTAGCAGGAAGTCGGTGATACGCTCTTCGACGATTGGCAACTCGCTGTTCAAAAGCTCGCGGACCTCGGCGGGTCCCGCCAACTTTCCCAACAACGTGGGCCGGTCTTTCTGGAAAAGATCCTTTACGACTGTGTCGTAGCGCATCGGTCACGTACAAACTCACCTGCCCGCCGAACCGATGGGAACCCACTGCGGCGTTGGCAGGAATACGTCCCCAAAGTGCCACAACCTTCGCGCCTAACGAATCCCACAGACGTGGCGCACGGGAATCGAAAAACTACTTACCTTGGGACTTCTTCGCGGCCTCGACTCGAGCTTCAGCTCGCATCGCCGCAGCTAGAGCATCGCCGATATCCAGGTCGATGCCGCCGCTGTTGAGCGCCGCGAGCGCTTTATTTCGGGCCGCCTCGGCGCGGGCCATGTCGATCTCTTCCGCGCGCTCGGCCTGATCGACCAGACATCGAACGTGGTTGTCCTTGATTTCCAGGAACCCGCCATGCACCGCGAGCGTGTTCTCCTTGCCGCCGATCTTATAGGTCAACAGGCCCGGCTTCAACTTGGAAAGCAGTGGAGCATGCTCCGGCAGGATTCCCAGGTAGCCATCGGCCCCTGGAATCTGCGCTTCCGAAACCTGCTCCTTGAGCAGCGATTTTTCAGGCGTCGCGATCTCGAGTAGAAACGTGTCCACTGGATTTAACCTTGCTGCTTCAACTTCTCGGCTTCGATCAACACATCTTCGATCGAACCCTGCATGTAAAAAGCCTGCTCGGGCAGATTGTCATGCTTGCCGTCGCAGATTTCCTTGAAGCTGCGGACGGTGTCGGCCAGCTTCACATACTTGCCCGAACGGCCGGTAAACTGTTCGGCCACGTAGAACGGCTGCGATAGAAATTTCTGCATCTTACGCGCACGTGAAACCGTCAGGCGATCTTCGTCCGAGAGCTCGTCGATACCGAGAATCGCGATGATGTCCTGCAGATCCTTATAACGCTGCAGGGTCTGCTTGACTCGCTGGGCGATGTCATAG
>CAZCPL010000161.1:0-671 GCA_964500255.1 uncultured Solibacteraceae bacterium
GCCACCGATCGATCCACACAATCCATCGCAGTTACACGCGCACGACGGATGGGTCTATCAGATTCATGCAGGCCATTTCGTGATTGGACGCAGACTCGGTGATCGGGAAAAAGCTGGAATCGTCGAGTCCGCCCGCGGTGAACTCACTTGGTTGGATTACGACGACGATGCTTGGCAGGCGAAGTGGCCGCAGGAGATGAAACGGCCACAGGGAAACGAGCGATACTTCCATGGTCAACCCGTGCCCCCGGAATGGAGCAAGGTACTGGCTCTCGATACCGATCGCACGCGCCGCTATTTCTTCCACGCGTTGCGTTGCGAGTTGACGCCTGAGGATTCACCCGAATCGCACGACCCATCGACCTGGGAATCGGATCACTGGTTTGCCCAGGCGCAGGTGGTGGAAAGACAATTTCGCGCAGGGCAGCTTGGGCTCTGACTTTCGAGGAAATACGATGACTGACACTGTCCTTCTTGACATACCTGCCCGCATCGCTGATTTGGCGTTTCGCATCGGCATACCGAATGACTGGGTCTCGCACGAGCTTCCTGCCGAAGAGGTGGACTTCAGCTCGCCCGGAACATTCTTCCCGCTGCTGGTGGCTACCGCGCCATGGGCCGCGGTGGCTTGACCGTTGCGGCACGGCCTGGTTTCGAAGAAGGAACTCTAC
>CAZCPL010000161.1:681-12095 GCA_964500255.1 uncultured Solibacteraceae bacterium
CTACAGGATTGGAGCCTGTTCCTGCTGGATTCGCAAGGAATTCGGCCCACCGCATTCGGACCCACAACCATCGGCAACCTGCAAGGGCTGGCTGGCGTGGGACGCCAGCAACAGGAAGGACTTGGCTGCAAGCGAGATTCGCGTTCTTCGAAGACGGCGGACGCCTCGTCCACCTGGGGCTGTTGGCACCGGAAGCGATCAGCGCGTCGCTGGATGCCGTGTGGCAGTCCGCGATCCAAAGCTTCATGCTGGCAGAACCACAAGGCCAGAACGCACCGCTAGGTCCCGGGATGGGAATTTGCCCGGAGCCGGTGATGGGCGCGGAAGCTGACGAGCCAAAGGCTCAGGTCGGGTGCGAGGTTGAAACGGAGGAATCCGCACCACCGCAACCCAGGCAATTCACAGACGCTGATTCGGGCTTCTACGCCAAATCAGATGACCTGGCCACTCTGGATCCGGAACATCCGGTCAATGCGCGGCTTCGCGATCAGGGTGTGGGCTTCGTACCGAAGGTGCTTGAAACCGATCTGGAGGCGAAAACTGCACTGCTCGGCGCCAGTGCAATCAGAGCGACGATCCGGGTGGCATTGGGTTGGCACGTCAACGACGATGGACGGCGTACCCTTCTGCTCGACCCGGCCGGCAAAGTACAAATCAGCCTGCACTTGATCTCGAAAGAAGGCCGAAGCGTCGACCAGATTCTGGACAATATCCAACAGGAAGCCTCTCAATCCTACTCGGAGCCCGAGTTGCGGCGGTTCGAGGACCAGGGAATCTGGGCGTTGTGGGTGCGAAACATCGAGGTGAATAACGAGCCCGTCGAACAAGTCCACTTGCTCACGGCGTGGACCAAAGACTCGGCGATGCTGCGCGCCCGCGTCACCTCCGATCCGGCTTCGACGCACTTCGCTCTCAACTACGCTTGCCACATACTAAAGAGCGCAGAGCGCGGCCATCCGGAGGATAGCGAAGAACTAGACTCCCAGCGAGAACAACCCCCTTGCGGCAATGGACCGGACTGGATGCGGCAAGCCGAGAAACTGGAACGCGAGGATCGGATGGAAGAAGCCGAACAACTGATTCGCGATCGCATTCCTTCATTGCATTGCGCGATTACGATCGCCGAACTGTATCGCACGCGATGGATCCGCCTGCGAGAGAGCGATCCGAAAAACGCCAATAAGGCGCGGAACAAAGCCGCGAAGTGGGCTCGTACCTACCCGTCCTGGGCTACCAGCGGCGGTGAAGGGGCGGCTCTGTCATTGGAGCGGGACGAGTTCCTGCGGCGATTGGGACCTGAGCCAATGGAGGCGGCGTGAGGACGTCCATCTGCAATGTACTTTCCCTGGCCGTTCCGGCGTTGGTTGGCTCGCTCGGATACTACTGGGCGCGAACAACAAAGGGCGCTACCAATATGGGCGAAGCGTTGGCACCACTTTTTGTTTTAGCCATGGCCCTGACCGTTGCGGCAATAGCGGGAGAAGTGGCGGCATTGGTTTCCTTGGCGAGGCGGGAACGGTTGGCGTGGTTGTCCTGGCTCGGGTTGGTGGCGAACGGAGTGCTGCTCATGCCGACGGTCGATTTGATTTTGACGGCGGATTGGAGATAAAGCTCGTCGAAGCAGGCATACCTATGGCGTGCCGTCTCGCGCGCTGCGGAACCAGACATGTACTGCACATCCATCGCTGTCTTCTGTGATCGGCCTCGGCTTGATGTTGGGGCTTTCAAGAGAAAGGAAAGATAGAGTAATGACAGAAATCCGTGCGTTTCCCGCCGCTCTCCGCGAACTCATTGAAGCTGAGCTCAGGGTCGGCAATAGAATCGTCGAAGTATCGAACACTTCTCCGGCGCCGCCAGCCGGGGCGTGCGTTTTGCTCGAAAATCGGGTCACGACTCGGCCGCGAAAGACTGCCGAACTAGTGAAGTTCTTCGAACGCAAGTCACCAAGCCACTCCGGCGAATTCACGGACGCGGACAGGCTCTATTTTGTGCTTGAACCGCCGATCCCACCGCCACCTGCGCCGGACATGGATGCGATTCGTCGCGAAATGGAAGCGAAGGAACGCGCCGCCAATGCGGCCTATGACACCTGGCTGCGCTGAAGAAGCGCTACCGCCATTCCCACGATCTGCGCCTCGAAAACGCCCGAATTCGGTGACGTTCTGGATCGTGTACCAGATCTTTCACGAGAAGTTCACGGGTTGGCCATATCGCCAACCCGCTTGGAAGAGGACCCGATCAGGCTGAAGCCTTCAGCGCGGGAACAACCATCTCCGGCGTCAGCGGAGGCGTTTGCTTGTGCCATTCGGTCGCTGCTTCGTACGCCCTGGCCAGCGCCAGCACCCGGCTCTCCGAGAACCTTGGACCCGCAATCATCAACCCAACCGGCAGTCCCGCCGAAGTAAATCCGCAAGGCACCGAAATCGCTGGAATCCCATATACATTGAACTGTCCCGTATTCTCCAACTCCGGATTCCGGATCTTCTCGCTCTCCTCACGCTCGCGAGCCACATCCACCGTACGAGGCACATGCCGCCGCGTCGGCAGCACCACCAAATCGACGTTCTGAAAGGCATCGTCAATCGTACGCCGCATCAGATCCAGCTTCCACCGCGCGCGAATATAGTCAGCTGCCTTCGCATTGCCGCCATTCTGCAAGTTGCGTCGCGTCGGAATCTGGTATCGCGCAGCGCCTCTGTTGAAATATTCCTCGTGGTAGGCGTACATCTCGCCCGGTAATCCTATGCCGCTCGTAGACGGTAGCATCGTCTCTTTCATGCTCGCCGTCAGCTTCGCGATCACGCTCAGAGCGTCTTCAAGGCACTTCGCGACATCGGCATCGAGCAGGTCGAAGAACGGCACCCGCGCTACTCCCACCCGCAGCCGGTTCACTGGCGTCTGCTTCATTCCCGCTACATAATCCTCAGCCGCATGTTCGACACTCGCGATGTCCAAACGGTCGTATCCCGCAAGCACGTTCAACATCATCGCCGCGTCTTCCACCGTCCTCGTCATTGGACCGCAATGGTCCAACGACATCACCAGTGGGATAATCCCGCGAATGGAAACGAGCCCATAGGTGGGCTTCAATCCGACAATGCCGCAGAACGACGCAGGCGTGCGGATCGAGCCACCCGTATCTGTCCCCAACGCGCCAAAGCACATGCCTGCCGAGACAGCAGCAGCCGATCCTCCAGACGACCCACCCGGATTTCGATCCAATGCCCACGGGTTGCGTACAGGCCCAAAATAGCTGGTCGCCGAAGTTCCGCCATTGGCGAACTCATGCAAGTTGACCTTGCCCGTGAGGATTGCGCCAGCCGCTTTCAATCGCCGGGCGACTTCCGCGTCCTCCGGCGGAATCCGGTCATCGAATACAGCGGACGCAGCGGTGGTGCGAATCCCCGCCGTGTCGATGTTATCCTTCAGCGCGATCGGGATGCCATGCAGCGGTCCGCGCAAGCGTCCCGCCTTTTGTTCGGCATCGAGTTGACGAGCCTGTTCCAGTGCGTGTTCACGAGTGACGGTGATGTAGGCGTTGAGTTTTGGATTGTAGACGCCGATGCGATCGAGGCATGCGGCGAGCAATTGCGACGGGGCGACGGATCCATTCCCGATGCGGGCGGATGCTTCTACGAGACTCAATTTCGAAAGGGGTTCAGCAGCGGGGGATTGAGCAAAAGTAGCGGCGGCACCGCCCGCGAGAGAGAGTGAGAATGCGCGGCGAGTCATCCATACAAACTACCACTGCTCCTCGCGAGGCCGCCCTATGCGCTCCAGCAGCGCCTGTTGCTTCGGAGCATAGTCGTTCACCAGGGATTGATTGTCTTGCTCTGTCGCCACCCGAATCGCCCGTTCCCGCGCGGAAAGCGCCTCAGGCAACCGGCCCTGCGCTTCGTAAATCGTCGCCAATGTGTCCGCGATCGGCGCGGCAACTTCAGAGTTATCCGAACCGCAATAGGTTAAAGCCCGGTGAGCAGCCTGTTCGGCCTCGCCCGCCCGTCCGGCTTTCAACAAAGTTTCGGCCAGATTGATAAGGGCTTTTGTGGCGCCGACACCACCGGGGATGTTCTTCTCGTGCAGCCGCAACGCTTCGCGTCCGGCAACCTCCGCCAAATCAAGCCGTCCGAGTTCCTGATAGACCACTCCCAAATCGTTTTGGCATTGCGCAACTTCGAAGGAATCCGGGCCATGGACCACACGCCGTAATTGCGCCGCGCTTTCCAGCCACTCTGCAGCTTCCTCAAAGCGCTTCAGTGCAAGCAGATCACCCCCGATGTTCATCACGCACGAGGCCCAGATGAAGCTCGCTTCCGGTTGGTTGTTTTTAAACCACGTGAGCGAGTCCTCGAATTTTCGCAGGGCGTCCGCAGACGCAGAAATTCGCCACAGAGCACTGCCCATCTGCGCTTGGCGCGTCATGGCCACCGCACCGGTTTCGCCCTGTGGGTTGGGTCCGTGGATCTGTTCACTCAACGCTAAATAGGTGGGAATCCAGAGGCAAATCTGAGTTTCCCGATCGCAGTACGTGAAGCAATCGATCGCACCACCCAGCAAGAAAAGCCGCAGACGGTCGCGCTGCTTCGGAATCGGCCACCCGATGGCCAAATGATGAAGAACAATCGCGAATCGTCCAAGGTTGTACATTAATCGGCACATCGGCATTCACGCGGCCGAACGATAGGATGGACATCGAGCGTTTTCGAGTTACGATTGGCCTCTACTAGACGGGAATCGAGATCTTTGGTCTGTTCGTAGGGGAAGGCAGGACCCATATTGTGGGCGAGGACTTCTGGACTTGGAGCATTTCATTTGCAGCATCTGCCGCCTTGCGAACTTGTTGCTTCCCGCCGATTGCTTCCAGAGGAAACTTTACGGCCGGCAGACTGGCCGCTGCACGAGACCCTCCGCCTATAAGTCGAGTTGACCGATGCAATCGATGGACTCGGCTGTCGTCAGGCGAACTGACTGGGCCGGCTACGGTTGCCGCTGATTCGGAAATGAGCGCGCACGCCCGAATGCTCGCCAGCCTGTGACCATTGACGATCCTGACCTTGGAACTCTCACCCTGGATCGGCGGTTGAGCCTATTCGTTGGCGAAGTTTCGTGGGGGTCAGGCCGGATCGATCTCGACATCCCCTATCGCGAATCGACCCAATCCTCATTTGCCATGGCACGCGATTTGTTGCACCACCGACGAAGGCTGGCTTGACGAAAACGAGGCTGCTGCTTCCCCTGCGGATTTCAGTCAATGCATCAAACCGAAATCCTTGACAATCAGTGCCTGCGGAAGATTTAATTTCCTCTTCGACGCTGCGAATCTCTTCTGGGGCCATGGCATCGAGGTCCGTGGCACTCTCGCTGAAGGACTGAGCGAAGCAGTCATCTGCGGCTAAAGCTGGCTGAAGCTACCGCCGCCAAAACTTCACATAAGGAGGCGCACCCGGCTGCTCTGCCGCAATCCGGTCCGCCTCCGCCGAATCCGCCGTATCCACACCATCCGGATACCGATACCTCTCCTCAAATTCCGGTTCCATCTCCAAGCCCCAGCCCTGTGCAGCGGGCAACATCCAATGCCCGTTCCGCACCGCCAGCGGACTCTGGAACACACCCTGCTGCAGGAACTCCAGATACTCCAGCCAGCGCCCTTCACTCCCAAACCACGCCTGATCGAACACCGACATCGGACCCACCAACTGCCCCAATCCAATGCCTCCGCTATGCGGGCACACCGGCACGCCATACTTCGCCGCCATTGCCACAATCGCGAACAGCTCGTTGACGCCGCCCACGCGCGCACCGTCGATTTGGCAGTGCGTCAATCCGCCGCCGGCGAGCAGCTGCTTGAACGTGATCGCGTCTGGAGCCTGTTCGCCGCCCGCCACGCCGATGCCCAACGGGGCCAGCGCCTCGCGCAGCCTCGCGTATCCAAGGACATCGTTGTACGCGATCGCTTCTTCGATGAACAATAGCCTGAACTCCGCAAGCTCAGCCATATAAGAAGCCGCGTTTCGCCAATCGCCCAGGTTCTGATTCGCATCTGTCAACAGCAGCGCATCCTCGCCCGTGGATTCGCGAATCGCCTGCAGCATCCGCCGATCCTCATCCAAAGCCCGCGCTCGATCGTACTGCTGTCCGCGGCCGACTTTGGCCTTGAAGGCTCGAGTGCCTTGCGAATAGAGTAAACTGCAAAGCTTACGCACTTCATCCAAAGGACGTCCCGACCACCCCGCAGTGCTGTAAACGCGAAGGCCATCGACAGCCAACCTCGCGAGGTTGCCTTCTCGATCCGCCATACGAGACCGCAGCATCTCCAACAACTCGTCTTCCGTCAGCGCATCGCGCAAATGATGAAAGTCGATGCATTGCACGATCTTTTCAGGCGAAAGGCTCGTCAGCAATCGCCACATTGGCAAGCCTTCTGACTTCGCCCAAAGGTCCCACAGGGCGTTGATCACGCCGCCAACAGCCATTCGATACGTGCCCAGCGCGAGCCAGCGCAATTGATGATGTTCGGCGAGAGCCTGTGCGTAAAGCCCGGGTTCGGCAATGAATTCCGCCAGATCGCGACCGACCACAAACGGCTTCAACGCTTCAATCGCAGCCTTCTGAATCTCGGTTCCCGCGCCAATCGTGAAGACGAGCGAACGGCCTTCGAGCCCCGAATCCGTCTTGAGTATCGTGATCGCGCAAGAGTAGTTTGGCGCAAGATGCCGGGGATCTGAGCCCGCCATGCCAAGGCGGACCGTTGGATAACGGATGTCCAGGACATCCAACGACAGAATCCTGTGAGGCATCAGATTTCGCGGCGGTTCTCGAGCGACTTCATCATCGTCACTTCATCGGCGAACTCAAGGTCGCTACCGACGGGAATGCCCATCGCAATGCGCGTCACCTTCACCCCCAACGGACGCAGTAAGCGTGACACATACACAGCCGTTGCCTCGCCTTCCACCGTGGGATTCGTCGCCATGATGATCTCCTCGACGCCGCCTTCCTGCAGCCGCGTGATGAGGTTCTTGATCTTCAACTGTTCCGGACCCACGCCCCGCAAAGGCGAGATCGCGCCATGCAGCACATGATAGACACCGTTGAACTGCCGCGTCGTTTCGATCGGCAGCACGTTGTGCGGCTCTTCCACCACGCAAATCTGCGACCGGTCACGATTCGGATCTTTGCAATACGGGCACAGCTCGGAATCCGCAATATTGTTGCAGACCACACAAAGACCTAGCTTGTCCTTGACGTCCATCAGCGCGGCCGCGAAACCCTCCGCCTCTTCGCGCGGACGCCTCAATACATGAAACGCCAGCCGTGGCGCGGACTTCTGTCCTATACCCGGAAGGCGCTTGAATTCCTGAATCAGTCTGGTGAGCGGTTCGGCGAAATCTGCCATGCGGTTAGAACATGCCCGGCGGCAGACCGAGTCCGCTCATCATGCCGCTCATCTTCTTCTGGGTTTCCTGATCGACTTTTTTGGCGGCCTCGTTGCAGGCTGCCATCACCATGTCCTGCAGCATTTCCACGTCGCCCGCCACTTCCTTGTCGATCTTCACGCTCAGCACGTTCTTCGATCCGTCCATCTGCACGGAAACCATGCCGCCACCGGCGGAAGCCTCGACACGAATCCGCGCGACCTCCTCATCCATGCGCTGCTTCATCTGCTGCGCCTGTTTCATCATGTTGTTCATGTTGCCGGGTAGCTTCATATGATCCCTATTCTTTCAGATTTCTGACCTGACGGACTTTGCCCTCTGGAAACATTTCCTGGAACTTTTGTACACCAGGATGTGAGAGTGCCCGCTCGCGCACCTCATCTTCTCCGCCGCCCCGATCGTTGGATGCCGGTTTCGTCAACGTCGATGCACTCGCCGAATCGTTGATTTTGCCCACCTTGACCTGATACTTCATCGGTCGGCCTGCGATCTTTTCGAGCGCACCGCTAAGGTCGCTTTTAATCGACATCTCATGCAAGCGGTTGGGCGTCGTGATCATGAGCATGCCATTCTGCTCGACAATGTCCGAAGCTTCGATGGCGTCCGCCGTATGTGGCAGTTTCAACTCGTGCAGTCCAGCGTAAAGGATCGCGCGCCAATCTCCGCTTTCTCCCACGGGCTTGCTCGCGGCTGACGGTGTAGCAGCAGGAGTAGCGGCCTGAGGCGCGGAAACGCGAGGTGGAGGTGCTGCAAAAGACGAACGAGTTGGAGGCGGGGGGGCTGACGAAGTCGGCGGACGCGATATGGGCGCGCTGCCTCCTCCTCCACCCTTGAGATTCGCCAGCGCTTCTTCGATCGGCATCAGCTTTCCAGCATGAATCAACCGCAGCAGACCAAGTTCCATATGCAGCCGCGGCTGCAAGGCATTCTGCAGGTCTTTGAAGAGATCCAGCGTGATCTGCAGATACCGTGTGAGATCTTCTTCGGTGAACCAGGAAGAGACTTCCGCCAGCCGTGCTTGTTCCGCAGGCGAGGCCGCGATGAGATGCTTCTTATCCGGCGCGATCTTCTTCACTAAAAGATTCCGCAGATAGCGCGCAAGCTCGCGGCAGTAATGCTGCAGGCTCTTTCCGTTGCGTTCCAGATCCATCACGATGTCGAGCATCATGCCGGTGTCGGCGTCTCTCAATGCTTGCGCTGCGATGCCCAATGCGTCCAACGAAAACAGCCCCAGCAACTCCCGAACATCTTTTGCGGGCAACGTGGAACCGCAACAAGCAATCGCCTGATCGAGTGCCGAAAGCGAATCGCGAACCGATCCCTCACCGGCTTGCGCCAGGACCGCAAGCGATTCCTCTTCCGCCTCGATGCCCTCTTCGCCACAGATCCAACGCATGCGGTTGACGAGTTCGTCGAAGTCCACACTGCGAAAGCTGAACTGCTGGCAGCGCGACGCGATCGTCACCGGAATCTTATGAGTTTCGGTTGTGCACAGAATGAACACCACCCACTCGGGCGGTTCCTCAAGCGTCTTCAGCAGTGCGTTGAAGGCTTCGTTCGTGATCTGGTGCGCTTCGTCGATGATGAAGACTTTATAGCGATCGCGGGCCGGGCGAAAGCGGACGTTTTCGCGCAGTTCGCGCATTTCGTTGATACCGCGATTCGACGCCGCGTCGATTTCGATGACGTCCATCGCGCCGCCGTGGGTGATCTCAAGGCAACTGGCGCACTTGCCGCATGGCGTGATTGTCGGCCCTTCGGCGCAGTTCAGACATCGTGCGAGGATACGTGCAACGCTGGTTTTGCCTGTGCCGCGCTGGCCCGCAAAGATGTATCCGTGCGCAATGCGGCGTTTGGTGATCGCATTCTCGATGGTCGTGCGGACATGTTCCTGGCTAACGAGCGCGCCAAACGTCTGCGGACGATACTTTCGAGCGAGAACTTGATAGGGCTGGGAGGAAGGCGAACCGGCAGTGGGAGCCATTGGGAAGTTCGATCGATTTCTTAATGTCAGACCCCGGGTGATCCGCGGCACACGTCCAACACCACTACCGTTGCTTCCTTCCGGACCTGGCGGGGTTTGCGGCTGTCCGTTGCACGAAGCCCGGAGCCTGACAAACCACTAGAGTAGCATGAGAAAGATGATCAAGACGGTGATTTTCGACCTCGGTGGCGTGATTGTTCCCCTGGACTTTGCGGCAGGCTATAAGCAGTTGGAGGGGCGCTGCCCCTTTACGGCGGAGGAGATTCCCGAGCGCATTTGGGCCACCGATACCGTCGTGCGGTTCGAGAGCGGAAAGCTGTCGCCAGAGGACTTCCACAACGAACTCTGCGGGGTGATCCAGTTGGACGCGAGCTTCGAAGAGTTTAAACAGCTCTGGTGCGCGATCTTTCCATCGCATGCCCTGTTTCCTCATGAATGGATCGAACGGATTCGCCGCGAAAGACGCGTGCTGTTGCTTTCGAACACAAACGCGATCCACTTTGAGCTGATCCAACAGCGCTATCCGCATCTCGCCCACTTCGATCACTACGTGCTTTCGCATGAGGTCGGAGCGATGAAGCCGAATCCGGCCATCTATGACGAAGCCATCGCGCGCGCCGATTGCGCGGCCTCGGAGTGCTTCTTCACCGACGATGTCATGCCATATGTCGAAGGCGCACGACGCGCAGGCATTGACGCCGAGCAATTCCTCGGTGCCGACAAACTGAAGACCGATCTCGCCGTGCGCGGCATCGTTGTTGACGCATGAGTTCTTCAACGGAATTCAAAGAAGCGGCCAGCACGAAACGCGTTTTCGTCAAACTGTGGGAACTCGCCCGTGAACACAAGCGGCATGTCATCCTCGTCGTCGTCCTGTCGTTTCTTTCCACTGCGGCGGATCTTGCCAATCCGTTGATCTATCGCGAGGCGATCAACGATGTGGCGGGACTCTTCGTGCAAGCGCCCGTTGCCGGCGCGACTCAGGCCCCCGCGAAGCCCGGCGACATCCCATCGCGCACTCAAGAGCAGACTTTGCGCACACTGATCATCGCCGTCAGCCTGCTGTTTGTCACCAGCGTCGGCGGTTATTATTTCTCGCAGCGATCCGATTACTATGGCGCATTGGTCGCGAGCCGCGTTGAGTCCGATCTGATTGTCGGCACGTTCGCCCACGTGTTGCGCTTGCCGCTCTCTTACTTCAGTCATCGATCGAGCGCCGCGCTGTCGAAGCGCATCGATCAATCGGACGAGGTCGCGCCGATCGTGCATGCCTTCTCGCAACAGATCGCGCCCGAAGCGATCCGCCTGGTAGGCATCCTCGCAATCATGCTTTCGCAAAACGGCAAGATGACGCTGGTCTGTATGGCGATGCTGCCGTTTTATCTATTGGTCGCACGCAAATCCACCTTGAGAATGCGCACGAATCTTGAGCCTTACTACGAAATGTGGGAAGGCATTTCCACGCGCATCACCGATGCGATTGGCGCAATCAAAACCGTGAAGCTCAGTGGCGCGGAATCGCGTGAGAGCGGCATTCTCAAGGTCAAATCGCGCGCCGCCTACGATGTCTATCTCAATCGAATCCGCACAGCGCAGCGCTTCTACATCACCCAAAGCATCATGAGTCATTTCAGCCGCTCGATGGTGCTGGGATATGGCGGCTGGCTTGTGCTGCAACGCGAGATCACTCCGGGCGATGTGGTGATGTTCCTCTCGTATCTCGATCGCCTTTACTCGCCCGTTGACTCACTCAACGGCCTCGCAGTGAACCTGCAAAACAATCTTGTCTCACTGCAGCGTGCGATGGGCTTGTTGGAAGCCGGCCCCGCGGAACCCGAAGGCGGTGTGTTGCCTCCTGGCCCCGGACTCGTCGAGTTCCGCAACGTGCGCTTCAGCTACGTTCCTGGTCGCGAGGTCTTGAAGGGTATTAACATCCATCTCGCGGCCGGAAAGATCACCGGCATCGTGGGTCCCTCAGGCGCAGGCAAGACCAC
>CAZCPL010000161.1:12105-13015 GCA_964500255.1 uncultured Solibacteraceae bacterium
TTGTTGAAGCTCTTTGAACCGGATTCCGGCGATATCGTGATCGACGGCGTGCGGATCAACGATTGCGGACCTTCGGCCGTGCGCGCGGCCATTGGCGTCGTCGCCGCCGATGGCGCCATCTTCCGCGGAACCCTTGAGGACAACATTCGCTACAAGCGTCCCACTGCGAGCCGCGAGGATGTCATTGCCGCCGCTCTCGCCGCGGGCCTCGGACGTTGTCTCGAACGCCTGCCAGACGGGGTGGACACCGAGATCGGTGAACGCGGTATCGGACTCTCGGTGGGCGAACGCCAGCGACTGCAGATCGCTCGCATGCTCGTCGATAAGCCACGCCTGTTGGTTCTCGATGAAGCCACCGCGAATCTGGATTACGCGACGGAAAATGAAGTCCGCGTGGCGTTGAGAAACCTCTCGCCGCGGCCAACGATGCTGATCATCGCGCATCGCTATACGATGGTTCGCGATGCCGACCATGTGATTGTGCTGCGCGATGGCGAGGTGCTGGAACAGGGTCCGCCGGATGATCTCATCGCTTCAGGCGGATGGTTTTCCGAGTTGGCCAGGCAGTCCGGCCAAGTCGAAATCCCGTTTGAGCCTGAAGACGACGACATGAACGAGTAGCATACGCTCGCGCTTCTTTCGGCTCACGATCGCGAGCGCGGAACGAACACGCCGCAATCAACCCACTCCACAGCGCCGGGACGCGCCGCTTCCAGAGCTGCTGCTACTCATCCAGGAAGGCGTCATCGTTGCCGGTGATCGCATCCACTGGCAAGCGGGTGCCCACGAGGAGGGGCGCGCCACGGACCTTGCCGGAAACGATCTCGACCAAGTTGCAATCGGACCAATCGACTCTATCCATTGCTTTCGCCTCCTTTCGTCAGAGTACCTCGGCTTCGGGCTGTAGTAA
>CAZCPL010000162.1:0-12882 GCA_964500255.1 uncultured Solibacteraceae bacterium
TCTCGGTGGAAGACCGCGGCACACTGCGCTTCCCAGCCGGAACCCAAATCGGTTGCTACAACTGCCACAACGGCCCACGCGGCGAATGAACTACCGGCAATAGCTACCGGGTTGTACCGCCGAGCCTTGCGCGAATTTCGCGACGGGCTCGGCGGAGCCTGGATTTCACCGCATCCGCCGTAATCTCGAGCGCATGGGCCGCTTCGTCGGTCGAAAGCTTTTCCACTTCGCGAAGCAGAAACACCATGCGAAGCTCGTGTGGCAATTCCTGCAGAATTTCCCGTAGACTCACTAAGAGATCGAGTGCTGCTGTGCTGAGCGAGGCATCCTGGGGTTCGGCGAACTTGTAACAGCGTTCCGGCTCGAACACGCTTTTCCGGCGCTGCATCAGGCAGTTGTTCTTCGCGATGCGGAAAGCCCACGCCCGCACCGATTCCGCCTCCCGCAACTCCGGCAGCTTCGCCTGCAATGCCATCAGTGTTTCTTGCACCACGTCTTCGGCGTCTTCCCTCTGGCGGCACAACGCAAGACTGTATTGAAAGAGCCTTGCTCCAAAGATGGTTGCGAACTGATCGAACGCGCCTGCGTCTCCCATTTTCATGCGGCGGGCCAATTCGATCTCAAGGGCGCGACTGGGCATCCCACGGCTGAGATGCAATCCGCTTGCCAACGTGACCGAAAAATACGAAAGGCCGGGAACGTCGTCCCGGCATTCGATGAATCTCTCAAACTTCTGAAGAACTCCCGGGTAACGGAGGCCGCCGCGATTGTTCTTGAACTACTGGCGGATCGCAAGGCGGATCCCTTTGCGCTTCTCAGATTCGCATCGGCATCACGACATATCGGTACTGGCTACCTTCGCCCGCATTCTCCGGACGATACTCGCCGGCCGAGTTGCCATCCTTGAACAGGAACTTCACATCCCCTGGTGGCACGGCCTTCAGAAAGTCCAACAGATAGGCCGCATTGAAGCCAATCTCCACTGGAGCACCGTTGTACTCGATCGGCAGGTTCTCTTCGGAGTCACCGGTCTCAGAAATCGACGAGAAGATCTTCAACTCCCCATTGCTCAGACGCACCCGAATCGCGCGCGAACGCTCATCGGAAAACTGCGCCACGCGTTCTATCGACCCACGAAAGTCTTCGCGGCCAAGAGGGATCTCATACGGCTGTTCTTTTGGCAGAACGCGTTCGTAATCCGGAAAGTTGCCGTTCAACTTGCGAGACATCAGCATGCGGTCGCCAAGGCGGAAGAAGAGATGATTCTCATCGCCCGAAAACTCAAAAGCCGCACCGTCGGCAGCATCGGCACCGAGCTTCTGGATCTCGCCCATCGCCTTCTTCGGTAACAGTGCTCGATACGAAATGCCACCCAGGTTGAGTCCGTCGTTCTGCACCATCGCCAGGCGATGTCCGTCAGTGGCCACCATGATGAGCGCGGTCTCGCGCAGCAACAGCAGCGCGCCGTTCAACGTAAATCGCGACTCTTCGTTCGAAATCGCAAAGATCGTGCGGCCAATCATTGTGGCGAAGGCCGCGACGGGAATCTGCGCCAGCGTATCCGGCATCTGCGGTAATTCAGGAAAGCTCTCGCGGCTCATGCCCGCAATGCGCGTCTTCGAACGTCCGCAGGTGATCGTCACCCATTGGTTTTCGCCCAGCTTGATGTCGACATCGCCTTCCGGCAACAGGCGCACGTAATCGAGCAAACGCTTCGCGGGAATCGTCCCAGAACCCTGCTTCTTCACTTTGGCCGGACACGAGCAGCGGATGCCCAATTCGAGATCTGTCGCGGTGAGATAAACGCGGTCGCCCGCCGCTTCCACCAAAACGTTGGAAAGAATCGGGATCGTGGTCTTTTTCTCGACGACGCCTTGCGAGAGACTCAGTTCACGGACCAAGTCCGCCTTCTTGACGGTAAATTCCATAGGTTCCTCTGGGGGAGGTTAGACTAACAAAGGTTGAACTACCAAGTATAGCGTGCGCGGTCAAATACTGATGCCAACGCGCCAGAGTCCGAAAGCAATAGCCTGCCGGTAATGCAGCCATTCCTGCCGCAGATGGTCACGCTGTTGTTCCGGCCGTGGCGATCCGTAGACCGTGTATCCGCGGTTTTCGAGATACCGTTTCACTCGGTAAATGTGATATCCATCGCTTACCACAATGCAGCTCTTCATGTCGAACTTGCGCATGATCTCCGCAGCCGCAGCCAACGAGTGAACGGTGCTCTCGCCTTCTGGCTCGACAAGAATCGCTTCTGACGGTACGCCTGCGCGGCTCAGGTAAGACCGGCCCACTTCGCCTTCGGTGAAGTTCGGATCTCCGCCTGCCCCGCCAGTGGTGAGGATTCGCGGTGCCATCTTTTGAAGGTATAAGAACAGCGCGTGATTGAGACGCGCTTGCAACACAGGCGAGGGACGTCCGCGATACTCAGCCGCCCCCAACACAATGATGACGTCGGCCTTTTGCGCTTCGTCAAGATTCGATTGCCGCTCAATGGCGCGGGCCGTGCGATGCAGCCACCCGCCGATAACCACCGCGGCGAGGCACAAAACGGCGAGCATGGTCAGGCGCAAGAAGGTGCGCCTCTTAGGCTTCACGGGTGCTGCTGCTGCGACTGCGTCCCCCGGCACTTGCTTCGATCTCCCCTCGAAGTTTCAGTTTACCCCCTACTCAGGCGGAGGCTCATCGAACACCGATGCGGGATTCTCAAACTTCGTGTATTCGCGCAAGAACACCAGGTTCACTTTGCCGGTGGGGCCGTTGCGCTGCTTGGCCAGAATTAGCTCTGCTTGGCCGCGTAAATCCTCGCGATCGGGCTTATAGTATTCCTCGCGGAACACAAACGCCACCATGTCGGCGTCCTGCTCAATCGATCCCGACTCGCGCAGATCGGAAAGCTGCGGGCGATGATCGCCTTGGCGCGATTCCGTGGCGCGCGACAACTGCGAGAGAGCAATGATCGGCACGTCCAACTCTTTCGAAAGCAGCTTCAAGCCGCGCGAGATGGCGCTGACTTCCTGGTTACGATTTTCCTGGCGTCCGCGGCCGGTCATCAACTGCAGATAGTCGATCACGACAAGTCCGAGGCCATGCTGCTGCTTTAGCTTGCGCAGTTTCGAGTGGATGTCCATCACGTTGGCACCGGCACCGTCATCCAGGAACAGCGGCGCATCCATCAAGACACCCAGAGCCATCTGCAATTGGCGGCGTTCATCGCCGTTCAGGTATCCGGCCCGGAACTTCTGCTGATCGACGCGCCCCTGCGCGCAGACAAGACGAGTCAGCAGCGATTCCTTGGACATTTCGAGCGAAAAAACCGCCACAGTGCGGGGATCCTGCGGGTTGGTCGCGACGTGTTGCGCGATGTTCAACGCCAGCGCGGTCTTGCCCATGGCGGGCCGAGCGGCCAGAATGAACAATTCGCCACCACGCAATCCACCGGTCATTTCGTCGAGCTTCGTGAGCCCTGTGCTCACCCCTTTGTTGCGCCGCGTAGGATCGAGAAAGGCGTTCACGCCGCCTTCGAAGCTCTCGATGATTTCACCTGGGCGGACCAGCGAATCTCTGACATTGCTCTCGCTCAAGCCCAGCAACGACTCTTCGGCGCTCGCCGCGATCTCGTCGGCGGTATCCTGCCCGATGAAAGCGCGGTCGCGGATCTTTTCCGAAATGAAGATCAGCTTGCGAAGCGACGACTTATCCTTGACGATCTTGACGTACGAATCGATGTTCGGCAGCTTCGGCAAGCTGTCGTCGAGCGAGACCAGATACGCCAACCCATCCACGGACTCAAGCTGATTCTGCCGCATCAACTCATTGGCCAGCGTGACGCGGTCGATGCGATCGCCGCGGCCATAGAGATCCTGCATGCGGCCAAAGATGCGGCGATGCTTCTCAATCGAAAAATCGTCGGATGTCAGCCCGGCTGCGACTTCCAAAAAGACCGTGTCATCGAGCAGAATGGATCCCAGCACCAACCTCTCGGCTTCGAGGTTCGAGGGGAGTCCTTTTTCGAATGCTGCGTCGCTGGCGGCCATCGGCTTTGATTGTAGTATCGAAGGGCTTGTGAATGCGCTTGTGAATATCGTATTTCTACAACTTCACTGCCTTCACGCGGATGCGACGGTAATCCACAGTCCAATGGTCGCCGTTCCACTGCGTTGGCCTTAAGGTTTCGACCGCGAGCTTGAGTTCGTCACCCGTCAAAGACTTGACGAACATCTTCAGCCAGTCTTCCATGCCATCGTTGCCTTCGAGCTTGGTGGGGCGGTCAAATAGCATCGCCTCGCGGACTTCGAGTCCGGCAATTTCGAGGATCTTCGAGTATTCGGCGATGGACGGATAGAACCAGTCGGGCGTGTGTCCCGCGGCGGCTTTGAGCACGCTCGCGACATTGCCCTTGCCTCCGAATTCGCAAACGAAGCGTCCGCCGGATTTGAGGGCCTTAGCGATACCAAGTGCGGCGGCCTCAGGCGGGCGGACCCAATGCAGAACCGCATTCGAGAACACGGCATCGAACTCGGAAGCGAACGGCAATGCGGTGGCGTCTGCCAGTTGAAACTTTAACGCGGGATAGTTGATGCGCGACTGCGCGACCATGCTGGGCGCAGAATCGATGCCGACGACGGTCGTGCCTTTCTCTGCGATCTCAGCGGTGAGCTGCCCGGATCCGCAGCCCAAGTCGAGAATCGATTCCCCGGCTTTCGGATCGAGCCAATCGATGACTCCGCGGCCGAAGTTCCAAACATAGCCATGGCGGGCCTCATAGCGTTCGACATCCCAATCTTTCCTGGACACCATTTGAGTATCGCGCGACTACGCCATCGGGATCGCGTTGGCGTATGGGAGCATTCACGATCGCTGTCCCTAGTTTGACTGGAAGTTCTGCACCAAAAACGACCATTGATTCTGATCGAAATAGTTATCTGCGTGGACTCCCTCATTCGTGCTCGCTGCCTGATAGATCGTACCGTTCTTCGCGACAATCCCAATGTGCTGCGGATTGATACCCTTCAATCCCACCAAGATATCGCCATCCTGGGGCTTCACACTCAAATTCGGCAGCCGGTAAACCTGCCGTCCGGTGAATGGCGATGTCCACACCCGTTTGTTCAACGCCGCTTTGAGCTCCGTTTCATTCGTTGCGCTTTGCTCGGGAGCGCCGCTCCACATATCGATCGTATACGTAGTCGGCTTGTCCACTTCGGTCATGCAGTAATTGACATAAGTGATGCAGTCGAAATGCCGGATACCGGAGCAATCCTCGCCCCACACCAAAGCGCCACCTTGCTTTTGGCCGTACACGCGGCGAGGAGTCAACATACCTGCTTGCATGGGCCATTTCTGGGGATCGTTGCCAAGTGTCCCCAGATATCTCAAGAGATCGTCGTCGGCTGCGCCCGCCTTGCTTCCACCGGCCTTGGCATATCGCCCGGCACAAACGCAATACTCCTTCACCGTCATTGTGGCCGCTTTTACGGCAATCGCTTTGGTTTGGTCGGTGGCTGCCGGATCCAGCCGTTTCGGATCGGCGATCAGCACCACCCCTCCGGGCCGATTCCGAGCGCCTCCGCCATCCGCGCCTTCAGTCGCCATTGGCTTCGCACCGTAAGCCCCGTTGAGGTAGTGGCAATCCACATAGCTGCGGGCCGCATGAATCAACTTCCGGCCCATATGCATGTCTCCGCCACTGGTGAAATGATACGTCTGCAGGTCGCCCATTCGAAATCTCCCCGGCCTAATTCTCGCACCTTTCAGTCACGAACGGCTGACTTCGAGCCAGAGCTTTCACTTGCCAATTCGAGTCGCTCAAGCCCTTCTCTTCTTCATCGGCAACACTGCCGCCAGAGTCTTCTCTTCCTTCACCGCGGGAAATCGCGGCGGTGGCGGAGCCTGCTGCTTGTGCACCGAATGCACCAAAGAGATCTCGCCATCCGCGCCGCGCAACTGATTTTGCCGGTTTACGTTCACTGCAAACACCAGTTGCAACTCCGCCGGAAACTCATCCGTCGGCGACAGATTCAGCCCCTTCGCCAAATTCTCCACCTTCCGCGGATCCGCAAAGTATCGAGCCACCGCTTCCAACGCGCGATCGTGCCGCGCCTCAAAGATCCACAGCCGCGCGTACGACCATCGGCACTTGCAGGCCGTCACCAACGCATGCACCGTTCGCGGCATACCCGGCTCGCCGTCGACCCAGCTCTGTTTATCGCCATCGTCGATCGAGTTCTCACCGCAACGCAGCGGCAACTTTTCGGGAAACGTCACTTCCGCGATGACGTGGTTCGAATCTTCATTGCCCGACAAGATCAAATGACGATCCGCTTCGTCCGGATCCTCGCTGAAAAAGCCCGCCTCTTTGTCGTCGCATTCCACGCCATTCATCCAAAGCGAACGCGAGAAATGCTTCACCAACTGCAGATCGCCTTGCGACGCCAGCACACGCGCTGAATCCTGATCGAGCGTCGGATAAACAAGGCATACACCGCGACGCTCCGCACCCGGCGTGTTAGGAAATGCCGAGCTCCACCATTTCCTCACATAGAAGTCTTTCAGATCGAGGTTCGCACGCAACAGAAACGTTTGACGGCTGCGCTTCAGCTCAGCCGTCTGATGTCCCGGCTTGCCCTCTTCAATGGTGAGAATGTACAGCAACTCTTCATCTTTCGCGAGTGCCTCAAGCGCCAAACGCAATGCCTGCACCTTGCGGCGGAGCGTGCGCTCATCCCAATCGGTGAAGACATCTTTCAGATCCTTTGCTTCCGCACTACTTGTTCGCTCGAAAATCGCATCGAACAGCGGGCGGTATTCCAACAACTCCGGACGCTTCTCGACGTACTCCAGTCGGAAGGCTTTCGCCTGCCGAAGCACCGAATTGTCGAGTTCCAGCGTCATCTTGTTTCGTATTTCACTTCACAACAGCGCGAAGTTCCTGCCGGTTGAGTTCCCATCGGATGCTTTAGTCCGAATCTGAACTGAATTGTACTGTAAGTCCAGGACGAGTGGGTAACGCCGGATGTGTATCGAAACTTTCAATGTTTACGGGCATATTTGTAAGCATGATGCCCCACACCATAGACACCCGAACCACCAAAATCATTTCTGCTCACGAAGGTTTCAAACGCTTTAGTTACAGAATGTTAGGAAGTTACCACGCCGGTTTTAGTCCAGAAGACATCGCCCAGGAAACCGCACTCCGCGTCTGGCAACGCCGCGACAAGCTCCGCGAAGACGGCGACGTCGTTCCCTACGGCCTCCGCATCGCCGGAAACCTGGGACGCGACGAACTTCGCAAGTCCAAGCGGTTCGCCCCCGGCGGGCTCGAAGCCTGCAACCCGCGCGCCCTGCGCTCCCGTGAAGAGAATCCAATCGTGAAATCGCTGGTCCAGCAAGGCATGGATTGCCTCGATCCCCGCCAGCGCACGATCGTCGAACTCTTCTACTGGGAAGGCTGGACCACCGCCGAAATCGGCCAGCACCTGGGACTCAAAGAAGGCCACGTGCAAGTCACCCTGCATCGCGCGCGCCACAAGATGAAGGCCCGGCTGACCATGGCGGCAGCTTAGACCCAAGCCCAGCAGGCGGTCGGGCAAGCTTGTCGCCAACACACCTCAGGTTAGCCAGCCGCCTTCAGCTTCTCGCGAGTGAACATGACGATCTCGTAGGTCTCCAACACATTGTCCGATGAGCCTCCGCCGGATGGTGGGCTTTCGTTCGTCCCACTCTTTATATTAGATGTCTGGCTCATCGGACATCTTCTGGATTCCTGCGGTAAACGATCGAAGCCTTCGTCCGCGCAATCTCTCGATAGTCATCGCCCGCGGCAAACGCCAGCGCGGGATTCAACAGTCCTAACCCATCCACAACGAAGGTCGATTTTGTTTCCAGCTTCCGCAGTCCACCCATCTCAGATGGCTTCGACGAAACCAGATGCCGATCAGCGAGCACCCCGTTCACCGGCTGCGAATCCAGGAACGGCGCTCCCAGCGGCATCCGCGCGTGCATATGCACGTCCGGTCGATAGCCCCACACGAACAGCGTATCCCCGTCGTGCGCAGCGCTCTTCACAATCGCCGCAGCCGTGCGGCTGTCGTTCGCAAGAGCGAGTTGGTTCGATGTGTGAGGACGCGCTAGCGCCAGATCCAAAGCCAACTCCGGATACGTCCGCCCGAACCGAACCAGCGGAATCAACGACAATGCCAACGTGAAAACACGCACGCGCGGAGACATCAGGCAAAGCCCGCGAGCGGCAGGCAACACCACTACAGGCAAAAGTTGAAAGTAGTATCGCGAAGCAAAGCGCATCCCCAACCCAACCGCCACAGCGTTGACACCGATCCAGGCAATCCACTGTCGTTCACGCGAAATCGCGTACCCAGCGGCGATGACGAGAGTCAGATGGAACCAGATCCAAGACCCGCTCTGTTTCACGCCCTCCAGCAATGGATTCGCAAACGGAGAGTCGCGAGAATAGTCGCGTCCCCAGAGCCAGACCTGTTCGTACCAGCCCTGATAGAAAGGCAACAACAACGCAATGGAAGAAGCCACAGCCGACACAGCGAGAACAGGCGATCGAGACCACAGCACGCATACAGCCGCAACAAACGCCGCTTTCGGATTCGCAAAAAACGCCACGCCACACGCCACGCCAGCCCAGGCAAACCGCCCTGAAGCCAACAGCCACAACGCCAGCAGATGCGGCAAAACCATCAGTAAATCCGGCGCAATCGCCATCACCGCCGAAGGGTGATCGAAGGACAAAAAAAAGCACGTCAACGCAGCGGCGGCGTAAGCCTCTGAAGATCCCCACAAGCGCCGCGCCGCCAGAAACGCAGCCAAGGCGCAAGCAAAAACAAAGCAGGCCCCCGCAATCCGCAGAGGCCAGCCTGTCTGGCCGTTGAACAATCTATAGAAGTAAGCCGCCGCTGGGGGCTTGTCAAAAAATACATCCGTGTAAAGCGACTTGCCATACTCGGACATCTGGATCGCAGCCGCAGCCGGGTAGGCCTCCTCCACCCACACAATGCGCAGATGACAAAGGCGTAAAGCCAACACCGCTACGAACAAAGCGGCCAGTCGTTTCATTTAGAGCATTTTCTTGAGCTTCTCGCGCAGTTCCGCACCGTACAGCGGATCGGCCAGCGCGAACTCCACAAACGTTTCGAAATAGCTTGGGAAATTGCCAATGTCATAGCGCTTCTCCGTCTTCGGCAACTTCACAGCAAGCACCCGTTTGCCCTCCTCGCACAACTGCTGAATCGCGTCCGTCAACTGGATCTCGCCGCGCTTGTCGGGTTTCACGCCGCGAATCATGTCGAAGATGATCGGTGAAAACACATACCGCCCAGCGATCGCATAATTGCTCGGTGCCTCATCCGGCTTGGGTTTTTCCACCATATTCACGACCCGCATGATGTCGCCTTCCGAATCGGCGGGCGCGATCACGCCATAGTGCATCGTCTCTTCGCGTGGAACCTCTTCAACGGCAACCACGGCACTCGCGCCGCGTTCTTCGAAGAGATCCACCATCTTCTTCAACGTCCGCGAATTCGCGTGCAGCCCAAGAATCGAATCACCCAATGCCACCACAAACGGCTGCTCGCCCGCGAAATTCTCGCCGCACAGAATCGCGTCGCCCAAGCCTTTTTGCTCGCGTTGACGGGTGTAATAATATTGCGCGCCCATCTCTTCGTAGCGCAGCTCGGCCATGAGGTCGGTCTTCTTTGTCTTCTCCAGCATCCGGTTCAATTCTGGATCGAGATCGAAATGATTCTCAATCGAATTCTTGCCTCGGCCAGTGACATAAAGAATCTGAGAGAGTCCGTTGGCCGTCAACTCTTCGGCAACGTACTGCACAATCGGCTTTCGCGCGACCGGCAGCATCTCCTTGGGTTGGGACTTTGTCGCCGGCAACAAACGTGTGCCATATCCGGCGACAGGAACGATAGCGGAACGAATCACAGAAACTAGGATAGCCTCAAAAGATCATGTGTCACCGGCAGTTTCTCGCTTGCGTCTCGATCGCAATCAGCGTGAAGGCTCAACAGGCGGACATCAGAACCAGCTCCACCGAGGTCATTCTCGATCTCATCGTCCGGGATAAAAGCGGACGCCCCGCCAAAGACGTTGCACCCGCCGACGTCTCGATTCAAGAGAACGGCAAAACCTTCTGGCCCTCGGCGATGCGACTCATCACGTCCAATATTGCCGAATTGGGAGAACCAACTGGAACACCCACGCTCACCGATGCGCTGCGACAGGTATGCCTTGTCGCATTTCTCTTCGAACCGCTCCCTCGCGAATCCGCACCACTCCACCTTTGACACCGCGCAGGAACTCGTCACCAAAGCCGCGGGGCCGAACGTCTTCTTCAACGTGATGCAGGCCCGCGAGCGGCTGCGCATCGTCCATCCCTTCACCAACGATCCTGCACAGCTCACAAAGGCGCTTCGCGCAGTCACCTCGGTTGCAGGATGCAAACAGGCCGACGATTTTTCTGTCCAGGCCCAAAAGATGCTTGAGCGCCTCGCCGTCGACCCTCAAGACCTCGAACATCTTTTACGCGGCCAATTGCCCGCCAACACGATGGGACAAAACAACACTGACCCGACAGATGTCATTCGCGCGCAACAGGCACGGGTCCTGCTCGATATGCAGTCGATCTCCGACAGCATGCAGCGACAGTACGCAGGCCGAACTTCGCTCAACGCGCTGCGTGCCGCTGTACGTGCGATGGCCGCGATGCCTGGCCGCAAACCATCGTCTTCATTTGTCGCGGCAACAACAGCCATCCTTCGCTCAGCCAAACGTTTCAAGATCTCACCGACGCCGCCAATGCTGCCGGCGTCAGTATCTACGGCGTCGACGCCACCGGACTCGAAGCCTCCGAACGCACCCGTGAAGCCGCGCAAATGCTTGCCCGCGCCGCACAGGCGTCAAGAGAAGTAACCTCAGGCGACGGATCACAAGCAGTCACGCGCGAACAAGCGATGGCCTTCGAAACTGCCGAGCAGAGCGCCATGGCCAACCCCAGCACCCTCCTCGCGGAACTCGCCGGAGCCACCGGTGGACTTGTCCTTTCCGATTCCAACGACTCGCGCAAGATGGCCCAGATGATCGCCGACGACATCTCAAGCTACTGGGAAGTGACGTACAGGCCGGATATCGAAGTGTGGGATGGATCGTTTCATCCACTCATCGTCAAGGTCAATCGCAAGACCGAAGGTGCAAGCCCGCAAAGGCTTCTTCGCCATCCCGCCAGGAACTCGCGGTCAAGTCGCGCCGTTCGAAGTGCCTTTGCTCTCGGCAATCCAATCGAAAGACAAGATCGAGGGGCTGCCGTTCGAAGCCCTAACAGCGGACCTCATACGCGAAGGCACACTCACCAGGGGCGATATGACCATCGAACTGCCGCTCGAACACTTCGCAGCCGGGCAGGATGCTTCCGCCTCATTGTTTCGCTATCGCGCCGCAGTGCTCGCTTTCGTAACGCGCAAGGCGAAGTGGTCGACCGGCAGAGCCAACCAGTGAACTATCAGGGTCCCCTCGACAAGCTCGAGACGGCAAAGCAAGGCCTGTTTCATTGGCGATACGCCTATCGGCTCCCGCCCGGCGAATATACCGTGGAGGTCGCTCTACAAGATCGAGTCGGACTCAAAATGGGTGTCCGCAAGTTTCATTCCAGAGAACGAACTCGCGTTGAGCACCATCAGTTGGGTGCGCCCGGATCCCGCCTCCTCGAAAATCGAAGGCTTCGAACCACTGCGCGTGGCGGATATCGAATTCACGCCGCGTGTGGCGCGCAAGTCCGCGCAGGCTGGCGCGCTGGAAGGGGGCATGCGCTTTATTTCCTCGTGCATCGAGCAGCTAGCATCGGGGACGCGCCAACGCTCGAGGCCGAAATTTTCCGCAACGGCGAACTTGCAGCAAGGATGCCGATCGATGCCACATCCACCCTACCCGGCATCGCGAACACATCGCACTACGTGATCACACTGCCTTGGCGCGCACTCCACCCCGGCAGTTATGAGATCCGCATCAGTGCCAAACAAGGCACGATGCAGGCAGCAACGGCGCTGAAGCTCGAACTGACTCCAGCACCCGGATACCAACCTCCGCCCCAAGAGGCCGTGCCTTCGCCCGACCTGACGCCTAGGGTGACGCTGCAATTTAGCGAACTCAAGATGACCGACACATCCGCCCAGCCAACAACCAGGAGCGGCAAGCGCTGCTCGACGCACTGCGTCGGCGCGCCGCCGAATGGGGCCGTTCGCTCATCGACTTCGTTTGCCTGCAAATCACCGATCGCACTGTGGATCGCCAGGGCAAGGGCCAGTTTCAAAAGGCGGACACTCTCCGCGAGATAGTGACCTACGTTGGCGGCAAAGAAACCTACGAGCGCCTCAACACCAGCAACACCAACTACACCAAGGACACCGTAGTTCCCAAGGGCATTCGATCGTTCGGCGAGTTCGGCGGCCTCATGCGCAGTGTCCTCGGCCATGAGGCCGACGCGCAATTGGAATGGAAGGCGTATGCAGAACTCGACGGCCAGCGCGTGCATGTGTTCGAGTTCAAGGTGACGCACGAAAACTCGATGTACAAGCTCACGCAAGAGTCGCCTTTCCGCACTCACAAGCCCGCCTATTCCGGACAGATTCTCGCGGAAATCGGTACGATGCACGTTCGCCGCATCAACCTGCGGACAGCCGGGATTTCCGAAAAATTCCCATTTCAGGAAGCCACCCACGAGATCGACTACAGCTTTCAGCGGCTCGGAGGAGACAGCTTTCTGCTGCCGTCGAAATCGTTGATGCAAACCCGCGTCGGTAAGAGAACCATCGTCCGCAGTGAAATGGAATTTTCCAACTATCGCAAGTG
>CAZCPL010000163.1:0-12586 GCA_964500255.1 uncultured Solibacteraceae bacterium
CTAAAACTTGATCGCGATCAAGAGAATCGTGATCGCAATCGAGAGAATACGCACTGTCACCGGAACGCCATCCAGGAACCCAGCGATCTTGTTGTTGTTGGTGCATTGTCCCGCAGCAAGGCCATCCGTTGCCCCGATGCTTGTGTCACTCGTTGAAGGCGAAGCACAAACTCCGACCTACAGAAGCGCAACCACTGGCAGCAAGGTGACAACCACCTTGCTAGTTTCTTCCTCGACCAGATTGAACGGTCCTACTCTGATCCATTTCCCCCAGCCTCCATGTTGTCCAGCGATGGAACAAGTAGCGCCGCACCTAGGCTGGTGGTTCGATCTACCCCCATGGGGACCACCAGAAAGTCTCGTTCACAACCCCTGCGAAAAATCTTCGACCTAGATCTCTCTTATTTTCAACAGGTTCAATATGGAAACTTTCTGAACACTGTTCATCGCGCCGCCCCTGCCTGCTACCTTCGAAATCGAGAAGGCGTCGGACCTCAACAGGCCCCGACGCCTTTCCATTTTCAATCGAAAGGATTCTAACATCACCATGTCCTCCGCAGCCGCCACCGCCCGGGCCACTGGACCCCGCACCGCCCAAGGCAAACTCGCCTCATCCCTCAACGCCACTACCCACGGGCTCACCTCCAAATCCCCACTTCTCCCCGGTGAAGATCCAGCCGAATTCGAACAGTTCCGCACCGCTGTCTTCGCACGTTACGCACCTCAAAACGCGCTCGATCTCGCCACTGTCAGCGAATATGCCGATGCCTCTTGGCGTCTCCGCCGCATCGCCGATCAGGAAGCCCGCCTCGTCGAAGTCGAACTGCTGCGTATGCGGATCCAGTGCAAGTCCGACCGCGCGCTCGCCGAATTCCTCGATACATTCGAAGGCGATCAGGGCACACTCACCGCCATCGCCTACGAACGCCTCATGAACTCCAAAACGCTCCCCAACCTCCACCGCCACGAATCGCGGCTCAGCCGACGCCTCTCGCAAATCCAACCGGAACTCGCCCGTATGGCGCAGCTCCAGAAAATCCGAAAAGTGTGCGAAAGTCGGGGCGAACGCCAGAATGCATTCCCCGCATTTCCCCCATTTCCCGAAGATGTGTCCACCGGAACGGAAGAGGAATCTTTCGAAGGCCATGCACCCATCGCAATGCCTCGCCGCTGAAACTGCAAAACGAACTCTCGGCCAGCCTCTCCAGCAGGAAGCGTTTTCGACAACGCCAGACGAGTCACTCATGCCGCGTGGTATATTGCCATTCTGGCTCCCGAAGAAATTGCAAAGCTGCTCAACGACTGCCAAGCCAGGAAAACAGGAGCTTGGGAGCGGTTTTGCGACCTTTTTCACGGGCATATTAGGGGCAACGTGGTGAGATCGGCGCGCAGATTCAGGGTGGCAAGCTGCTCGGCCAGTGGACCGACATCTTCAAGAACTAAGAATGGCAAACTAGACGGATGGACGCTCAAACCTGGGAACGCGTACAAGACCTTTTTGGTAAAGCCGCCGATCTTCCGGCCGCGGCGCGCAAGGCCTTTCTGGATCGTGAAACGGCGGACGACGCGTCTCTGCGATCCGAAGTCGAAGGCTTGCTTGGCCACGACCGCCATAGCCAGCAGCGCATCCAGGATGCAATCGTCGAAGTTGTCGAAGCGCTTCCCGTCGCCGAAGTGGAGACCGAGGATTGGACCGGTCGCATGGTCGGAGCCTACCGAATCGTCCGCGAAATCCGGCAGGGCGGCATGGGCTCGGTCTTTGAGGCGATTCGCGATGACGACGAGTTCCAAAAAAGAGTCGCCATCAAAGTGGCCACTCGCGCATCGTTTTCCGCGGACTTCCGCAGGCGTTTCCGCGGCGATGTCCGAATTTGAATTTGAAGGTCTTGGCGCCACAAGCGAGGCCAGGACTTGCTGTCCAAGGCAGATGGCGAACATCGGGATGTCCTTCCGTATCGGCGCGCCTGCGGGTGAGTGGCTTGATTTTCCAGGTGTTCCGGATCGAGAAAACGCCGTCGGGCTTCAGTCGAGAATAGCCTCGGCTGTGGTACCCATATTGGAAACATGCAGGGGGACAGTTGTAGCAAAGTGTAGGATTGTTGGTCCGATTCGCCGGGATTTGCACTGTAGTCAGTATGCGAACCCTTTTCGTGGCGCTTTTCGGGATCCATTGCTCCCTTGCCGCCGGACTCCAGTCTTCTCTTTTCTTTGAGCCCAACCAGGGACAGTTGGCGAGCGAGGCCAAGTTTCTCGCGCGCCACGGACGCCATACGCTGCTGTTGACGGACAATGGCGCGATCAGCGTGCTCGACGGCGAGGACGTTATCCGCATGCGCCTTGTGGGCAGCCGAGGTGCCTCTTCGGTGACGGGCGCGGATCCGAAACCCGGACGGTCGAACTATCTGGACGTCACAAAGGCAAAGAATATCGTGAATGTTCCGCACTTCGGGCGTGTCGTGTTGCATGAGGTTTATCCCTCGATCGATCTGGCGTTTTTCGCCAATGACGCGATCCTTGAATACGATTTTCTGCTCAAGCCGGGAGCGGATCCGGCAGCGATTCAGTTGGAGTTCAGCGGCGCGAGACCCAGAATCGCATCCAATGGCGATCTCGTATTGAAGACACGATCGGGTGAATTGCGCCAACACAAACCGGTCGTCTATCAAATCGTCGAAAGCGGGCGGGTCGAGATCACCTCGCGGTACAAACTGCGCCGCAACTGGGTGTCGTTCGAACTCGCGTCGTTCGATCGAAGTAGAGAACTGGTGATCGATCCGCCGGTGACGTACATGACCTTTTTGGGAGGAACCGGACGCGATGCGATCACCGCGATCAAGGTGGATGGAGCAGGCAATTCTTACGTAATCGGCCTGGGCACAACCGGCATGCCGCAATTGAATCCGGCGAAGCCAGCCCGTTGGTCGCTTCCGGCAGGTTCAGAACCGAACGCACTCACGAGCGGGAGCTAACACCGAAGGGCTTGGTGGATGGCGACCTGCGGGACGTACTCGCCGGCGGCGAGGCTGGTGCCTAGAGTTAGGGTTCCTGTCAGGGCAATAGGCATTTTCTTACCGGTGTAGACGGCCTTACTTTCCCGATAAAGAATGACCTGGATTTCCAAGCTCGGTGTGCCACCTTCGATGTTGTGGAGACAAGCGCCGGAGGTCAGTTTGTCTCCGGCGAGCATCACGCGCAGAGCGGGAGTTCCGTCGAGAGACTGTGCCCGCAGAAAAGCCTCCGTGGCGATTGTTAAATCGGACATCGCGAGTTGCTTGTTCTTGGGGTCGGGGATGAAAACAAACTGTGGCGGCGCGCAACTGTTAGGGCCCTGGCTGTTTGATGGGAATATCGAGAGCCTGTGCGAGTCCGTTCTTCACGATGTTTTCAGAGCCGTTCTTGCGCGGACGAATCGCCTGACTCTGGATGACTTTGTCCACCATCTTGCCGGATTGATCGTAGAGGATCGGCATCTCGTCGGCGACGGATTTCTTCCGAGGAGTTTGATCTTTGTCGTCGGGCGCGGCGTCACGAGTCGTAGGAGACGCGCTCAGGCGCGCGGATTTCTCGAAATGGACGCACGTCAACAGGGTGGTTCGCTATCTCTTGGGTTCTTCAGGGCTTGTAATTGATCTCGCGAACGCGAGTGGACCTGGCCTGTAGCCACTGTTCCACACCGGCAGGCAGATCGGCGGATTCGCCTTCTAGCGAATAAACCGAGATGCGCTGACCCTTGCGCACGGCCACCGTTACCGATCCGGTTTCCGGATTGATCTCAAAGGCAGCCTCATGCTGGTCGCAGCCCAACGAACCGCATCCGGATTGAAACAAGCCGTCTCGGGGACCACGATGCGCCATCGCCTCTTCGAACTCTTCGGCCTCTTGTGATGGCAGGATGGATCGCAAGCGCTTGGTGAACATCGGCAGATAGAGAGAAAGTGCGCCGTGTGCGTCCATGTATCTGGCCAAGGCATCGGAGTAGCGAGTCATCGCCGTCGGCGTCCTGGCTGCGAACTGAGCCAAGCGGATGAGACCGGTATGCAGACGTAGCCAGTTCATGCGCGCATCGAACGATTGCGTGAAGCAGGCGGCCTTGCCTTCGTTCGGATTTTCGGGTGAACTTTCGGCGGCAAGGCAAACCCGGCGGATCTCTTTTTGCCATGCATTTTCGGCCGAATCGAAGATGCCACCATCGGCAGGATTCATGGTTCGCAAGGCTGCGGCCGCCTCACTGAAAATCGCAGCAGTCACTTCCTTCGCCACGCCCAGGCCAGGCTCGGCGCAGAAGAGTTTCTCTTCGTTGAACCGGAGCTTGGAGCAATCCGATCGTGCGATGGAAGGTTGAGCATGAGGACCGGTCTTACGGTAGGAACCAGTCAACATTCCTTCGCCGGCAATGTTGGCCGGCTCCCCACAGGGGCCTTTGTGGACGACTTTCAACTCTTCGGGCGTTACCCATTCAAACTGCACCTGACAGGAATGATCGTTTTCGACCGCCTGGCCACGGTTGCCATCCTGCAGCGATGCAGTGGCCGAATACTCGCCGAGGGCCCCCGCAACCACAATGCCTTCTGCGGTGCGATAGTCCACTGAAAATGTGATTCGTGCAGCATAGATCCCTGAGGAAGCGAGTTTCGCGGTTCGTATACGGTGGGAATCAACGGGCGAAGTCCAGACGCCGAAGCGAGAATCCTCGCTGACGGTGGTGGGGCTTGTGAGTGCGGATTTTCTCGCCGGCGCTGGCTCGTCCGCAGTCAAGGGTGGATAGATCCAACCCACGGCGACCGCGGTGCAGGCGACGAATCCGGCCGTGAGAATGGCGTCCGCCCACCAGTCGTTCGGCTTGGTGGCGGCGGGAGTTTCGGGAGTTTCGGCGTTCAGGTCTTGCGGATCCATTTCGATCGCAGCCGTCGGAAACAGGCTTACGATCAAATCGGCTTCCGTTGGGGAATTCTTTAACGGTCTTCGCTCTTTAAAGAACTTTGGGGGCCCAGTTCGCGCAAGACGCCCCTGGTGATCATGAATTGGGCCGCGTAGTAGGTTCCCCAGATAATCCAGCCGCGCAGGGGCACAGGTCCGCGGAACTTGGCGGCCCCTAAGACTGCGTCGGAAATCAGGAAGAGAAACGCGCCATAGAGGATCCAATCGGTGCGCCGGGCGCGCCATGCGATGGCCGAAACGACCATTGCCGTGAGTACGCCAACATAGAGCAAAACCGGCAGTGTCATGTTGCCAAGCACGGGGATCAACCAGAGTGCGAATGCGATCGCGAAGATCGCTACAAAAGCGAGCATCGCGCGACGGATGCCGCTCAATGCTTCGCCTCTACGGCGATTGGTGACGAACAGCCGGACGTATATGAGATGCGCCAGGAGAAACGCGCCAAGGCCGAAGACGAAGAATGACGGTTGAATGTCAAGCAGGATGTCGCCGAGGGACGACAGCGCGAGGGCAGCGGTGAGCAGGTGCCTGGCTGGGGCGTCGAGGCGCGACTTCCAGACCACGAGTGCGAGCGTGGCGACGGAGAGCCCTTTGAGAACGATGGATCCGGGGAAGGGATGCCAGGGGTCGGTGACAAAATAGGAAATTCCGGCTGCGAGCGAGATCAGCCAGAGCAGGTTCATGGCTTATTTCTTGGCTTGCGCGAGCTTCTTACGGATCGATTCGGACCGGCCGCCAGCGGGTTCGAGATCGAGGTACTTCTGATAAGCGGCTTTGGCGGACTTCCAATCGGACAGCTTTTCGCGGGTTTCGGCGAGGCGGAGGAAGGCTTCGCTGGACGAGGGGTTCCACCGGGTGGCCTCTTCGAAGCGTTTGGCGGCGGCCTTGTGGCTGCCTTTTTTGGCGTAAAAGTTGCCGATGCGGATTTCGTTTTCCGCCTGCAACGGGTTGAGTGTGTAAACAACCGGCTTCGAGGATTCGTCCTCTTCTTCCGGTTCGACGACTGCGGGCGGTGGCCGCTTCGGAGGCTGCGCCGAAGCGTAAACTCCAGCAAGCATTGCTGCAAGCAGGATCGGAATTGGCAAGCGTCCCACAACTACAGTATAGCTAGCGTTTCTTCAACAACAGCAGCTTCTTCGGTTGGTGGGCTTCGTTGTACCGCTGTTGGATCTTGGGCAGACGCGGGATGTCCGAGGGTCCCAGATCTTTGCGGGTTGCGATAAAGAGTTTGTGTCCGCGCAGCTTGTCCCCAGGGGACTCTGGGGTCGCTCCGAGGTAGACGGCACGGTCGATTTCGCCTGTCAGAGAAGCTTCAGCGATCGCACTACCGCCCATGCTGCCTCCGATGGCGTAGATGTTTCTGGCTCCTTTGCTACGCAGGTATTGCACGGCTCCCAAGACATCGTATTGATTTGCCATAGCCACGGAAGTCCAGCGCCAGCGCGCGGAAGCCGGTTTCCGAAGCGATGATACGGGCCTGTTTGTCCCAGCTTTCTTTGTTGAAGCGTCCACTATGGGTGAGGACGACGGCGGTTTCCGGCTTGCCTTCGTAGATGTTGGCGACGATGGTGCCGCCGTCCTTTGTTGGGAATGAAACGAGTTCCTGCGCGGAGAGTAGAAGCAAGAGTGGAAGCAGCAACAGGATCACCTTATCGAACGTGAAGCCCACGGGGCAGGTTACCCGGACGGACATTGCGTGGCGTACTTCAGGAGAAATGGTAACGTAGCGGGTTTTGAATTCCAGCCCCTGTGGATGGCGAATGACTGTGAAGAAGGTCCACAGGTGTCGTTATGATGAAGTCTCGTGGCGCGTTGGATTTCACTGCCGTTCGAATCGCTTGCCTTCGTTGGCGGAGGCTTGGCGCATTGTCGATTTCTTTGCGATAGTCCCGAAGCAGGTACACGGCGGTCTGTTATTTGAGATGAACCGCGGCAAGGTTCGCGCTTGTCTGGTGGAGTTGCCCGATCTTGGTTTGTTGCTGCTCCTGCGGATGCGGTCAGCTGCTGCCTGGTTGGAAGTGGATTCGGGCGGGCGTCCGCGCGCGATCGCGGGCCAACCGGTACGGAACGACAATGCGCGGATTTTGGCGCTGATGCCTGGGGTGGGTGAGTTTCCGCCTGGGTGAGAATCCGTATCTCGAAACCGTGCGGGCATTGAGTGTGATAGACGGCGCGTTGTCTTTTTCGACCAGTCTATATCACGGCTTGTCGCGCGCGCAATCAGGCTTTCGATCTCTTTGCCACGGACTATGGCACCCTCTGCACAACCGGTCATTCGTGCGCGAAACTCGCGCCTATCTCGACCCGATGCATCTCTGGAACAACGATCGCTACGTGCTCGAAGTAAGGCTCAAACCGGACGAAGAGCCTTGGGAAACGATCCGCCTGGCAATCAACGAATACGCGGGTTTGGCCGCCGATTGCGACCTGAACCAAGCCGTGAACCAGACTCCGATCGCGCGCTTGCCCCGTTGGCTCACGGTGCTGGTTCCGCTGCGCATGGAACCGGTGAGCTTGGGATGCTACCCAGTGCACTGGAACCATCGGATCCGAATGCACCCCGTCACAGTCTAGCCGGAAGGGGTTTGGGACAGGCGGAACTCCGTCCGCTGGCGTGACCGGCGAGCGCACACAGTGACCGAGTTGATACAGGGCATACTCGACTTGACGGATCAGCAGGTCTCGATCAAGGTCACGGATGATGGATCACTGCAGATCGAAGGCGCAAGCCAGATCTCACTTGCCGCGTTCGCAAAGCTTCCCGTGGCGCTTCTTTCGGAAAGCTACGAAGTCAAAGTCCACTCCGCTGAGGAGACGGTCACTCTGTGTCCACCGACCCGATCGGTTGGGAATGCAGCCTTAAGCCCGATGTCCGGTTCACCTGCGCGTTTCCCAAAGAGGCTTAGTCTAGCTTCGGCTCCTCGGGAGACTCAAGCAGACGCAAGCCTTCGAACGTAGCCGGCGCAATGAGCCCGGCTTCCGCGTAGACGAACAGTTTGGCGCGGCTATCGGTGATGTCGAGGTTGCGCATGGTGAGTTGGCCGATGCGATCCTGCGGGGTAAACGGCGCGTCCTCGACCTTTTCCATGCTCAAACGTTCGGCAGCGTAAGTGAGGTTGGGGCTTTCCGTATTGAGCAGCGAGTAATCATTGCCGCGGCGCAGTTCGATGGTCACGGATCCGGTGATGGCCTTCGCAACCCAGCGTTGCAGCGTCTCGCGCAGCATGATGGACTGCGGATCGAATGTCGCGATACTGTTCCATGGTGCCCTCTTTCTGGATGCTTGCGATCAGGCGTTCAGCACCGCTATTCCCGGAGGCTTCGTAGATACCGCGGCTCTTGGCTTCGACGGTGCCGTGACCGATGCGTGGATTTCCCGTTCGGCATATTCGGGCCTCCGCGTCCGAGATTGGCCAATTTGAGCCGTTCTGAGGGGGCGAACTTGTTGCAGTCATTTTTCTGTTGACAAAATCCTTGAGGGGGGGGCTACGATTCTGTTGGGAGAGTTCGATGAAATACGACAAGCCCCTTCGTTTGGTGTTGGTGCTGGCAGGTTTAGAAACCGCTTCGGGCCAATATCCGAACTGCTATACGATCTACACAAGTGAGTGCAGTTCGGGGAGTTGTTTTACGTGCCAAGTGATCGTCAACTCGACCGCGTGCTATCACGAAAACGGCGATGTCTCGTACGGCAGTTCGACAAATTGCTGTATTGCCCAATAGTTCGCGTAGTTTAAGGAGTCTGCCATGCAATCCAATTGTTGGCTTGTTTCGATTCTCTTCTCCTGCGTCGCCGCAAGTGCGCAGGTAGTACCATTCGTAGCATTCGTAGCCTCGTATCGCGAAACCGTAACTGTCCTCGACGAAAAAGGGGCTGTGCTTTCGAGCAAGGTGAACATCGGGGCCAAACTACGCTCTTCCAAGGGCGATGAGTTGTTCTTGCGTGATCGAGGTGTGCTGTCCAGCGGAACCCTAGCGCTGGTGTCGGAGGGCAAGTTGTTCAACTTAGACTTCGGATCGAAGCGAGCGGTCTTTGCTCGACGATTTTCACCTCGGCCCATCCGTTCGACCCGGCGCTACCCGGATGCTGTTGGCTCCGATGTCATTGCAGGGCTACCGTGCCTCATCGTAAGTATGCGTGCATCTTCCGGCCAGCCACAGGGGCGCGTTTGGATTTCAGTGGAGAATGAAATTGAACTGAAACTTGAGACCACTCATCCTGCGGGGAAGGGTTCGACGACCATCACGGTGAACTCACAGACGTTCGGTTGGTTGAGCCGTCGGCGGATCAGTTGCGGATTCCGCCCGATTTTACCGTCTTAGACAAGGTAGACCGGTGCGTGAATTGCCCTCTCGGAAAGCCGTGAGAAAGCACCTTGAATCCAGAACGTACGATCTCGATTCTATATGCGCCTTCCAAATCCACTACGCTTTCATTCAGCCCTTACCTGACTTCCCTAGCTGAAGAACCGGCGCTGTGCCGTTTTTTCAATCACTGGAAGGCGTGTGGTTTGGGGCGTCCGCCCCACATTGTTTCTGGTCCGAGAATTGATCGGGATACCATCTTCAATCTAGCTCAAGCCGAGAATTTAGAAGTACTCGGAGTGCAGCCATGTTCTTTCTTCGACGTTTTATTAGCTATCGCCGAGCGTCACCCTGCAATTTCGATCGAGTGGGTCCCCCTCAGCCTCGTGCTCGGCCCCAAAGATCTGACAACGCGACTGCGCGAACACCACCAGAGGTCTGGTAACCGATACAGTCGCTATGTCAGGTCTCCCGCGGGATCGAGTCCTGAAATATTCGATAGCTCCCTGCTGAGGGAGTTAGCCCCGTTCGTGCCGACTCGTTGGCGCGAGGACACTGGCGCTTTCATTCGAACGCTGCTTGCCAATAGCGAGCAAGAGTGTCTAGGCATTGACCTGCCATGCGTCCCGCTCGACTGCCCTGCCACCTTCGTCACCACTCCGGCAACTCTACCGGAGCGAGTCTGTTTGGTTTCGCCGGAGGATTTCAACATTGCCAATGAGGTTTGGGCGACAGTCGAAGAAGATCGCACAGGACGTTGGGCCGAATGGAAACGGGCCGTGGTGCGCAGGCGAACGGGGATTATTGGGAGCCGACGGTGCCGTGATTCGTTCGTCGATAGCAACGTGCCTCGACCGACCCGAATCCTATATGTCTCCAATAACTCGCCCTATTCCGGCGCGGAGGAAGTATTCGTGAATTTGGCGCGCGGATTGAGCGGATCGGAGCAATACGAACAAGCCGCGTTGATCGGACTGGTGGGGTTGCTGGCCGATAAACTACAACACGCCGGAGTCAAAGTGCAAGTCTCAACCGAGGACCTCACAAGTCCAAACATCGAGAATGAGCAGAGAATCGTCGAGTTATTCCAACAACTGAAGCCCGACTTGCTGCATTTCAACGGAATTGTCGGCTATCCGGTTTTGTCAATCGCCTCGCTCATGGGGATTCCCATCGTGCAGCATGTCCATGTTGCGGTCTTGGATGGGTATTCCCAGCAGCTTAGCCGGGCAAACCGAATCATTTGTGTCTCGGACTTCGTTGCTGGCCAGGTGCGAGCTCTCGACATCGACCCACAGAGAATTGAAGTTATCCGGAACGGCGTAGACACGGACAGGTTTCGATACCAACCTTGCGCGGATCGAGACGCCCGTCGCACCTTCGGCATTCCGATTGACGCCTTCTGTGTTCTCATGATCGGGCGGTATTCACCCGACAAACGCCACGAAGTTGCGGTCAGGGCGTTCGCACAAGCCAAGATCGACATCCCAAGACTCCATGGTGTCTTCGTGGGTGAACCGATTAGCGATGCAGATGGGTATCGTCGTATCCAAGCCCTTGTGGACGAATGTGGACTACGTGCCAATCTGACTTTCATCGATTTTCAGAACCCAATCGAACTCGTGGAGCAAGCCTGTGACGCCTTAATCATGCCATCCGAGGGAGACCCTTTCCCTGTTTGCGTACTCGAAGCAATGGCGCTCGGGCTGCCCGTGGTTGCGGCCCGCAGCGGAGGCATCGTTGAGATGCTGGATGCGGAGACCGGCATTCTGATCGACCCAGGGGACCATTTGGCGATGGCTCGCGCGCTGGTGAGGTTGGCGAGCGATGCGAGTCTACCGACTCAGCTAACGCTCGCCGCACGGCGACGCATCGACGATGAACTCAACTTGAGAACCTTCATTGCACGCGTGGGCGGGGTTTTCCGAGACGCGCTGTCGGAACGGCCTTGAGTAACCCCGCCGAACTTCATCGATCCGCTAGTCCTTCGTTGTGCCCTCGGTCGAAGACGCCTCCAGCAAACGAAGGCCTTCAAACGTGGACGGCGCAATGAGCCCTGCTTCCGCGTAGACGAACAGTTTGGCGCGGCTATCGGTGATGTCGAGGTTGCGCATGGTGAGTTGGCCGATGCGATCCTGCGGGGTAAACGGCGCGTCCTCGACCTTTTCCATGCTCAAACGTTCGGCAGCGTAAGTGAGGTTGGGGCTTTCCGTATTGAGCAGCGAGTAATCATTGCCGCGGCGCAGTTCGATGGTCACCGTGCCGGTGATGGCTTTCGCAACCCAGCGCTGGAGGGATTCGCGCAGCATGATCGCTTGCGGATCGAACCAGCGGCCCTCATACAGCAGGCGTCCGAGGCGGCGGCCCATGTCGCGATACTGTTCCATGGTGCCTTCGTTGTGGATGCCGGTGATCAGGCGCTCATAGGCGATGAACAACAGCGCCATGCCCGGGGCTTCGTAGATACCGCGGCTTTTGGCCTCGATGATGCGGTTCTCGATCTGGTCGGACATGCCGAGTCCGTGGCGTCCGCCGATGACATTCGCTTCCATCACGAGGTCGACGGCGTTGGCGAAGCGTTGGCCGTTCAAAGCGACGGGCTGGCCTTCTTCGAACGTCACGCTGACCTCTTCGGGCTTGATCGCGACATCCGACTTCCAGTGCGCGACGCCCATGATCGGTTCCACGATACGGATGCCGTTCTGTAGAAACTCGAGATCTTTGGCTTCATGCGTTGCGCCCCAGATGTTGGAATCGGTCGAATAGGCCTTTTCCTTGGACATCTTGTAGTTAAGGCCCGCTCTTTCGAGCAGTTCGGACATCTCTTTGCGTCCGCCCAATTCGTCGATGAAGGCCTGATCGAGCCACGGCTTATAGATCTTCAGCTTCGGATTGACGAGCAATCCGTAACGATAGAAGCGTTCGATGTCGTTGCCCTTATACGTGCTGCCGTCGCCCCAGATATTGACGTTGTCTTCTTTCATCGCGCCGACAAGCATGGTGCCGGTGACCGCGCGGCCGATGGGCGTGGTATTGAAGTACGGCACGCCGGCGGTGGTGATGTGGAACGCACCGCATTGCAGGGCGGCGATGCCTTCGCGCACGAGTTGTTCGCGACAGTCGATGAGGCGGGCTTTCTCGGCGCCGTATCCTAACGCTTTGCGGGGAATCTCATCGTAATCCGGCTCGTCGGGTTGACCGAGATTGGCCGTATAGCAGTATGGCTTTGCGCCTTTTTCGCGCATCCAGTAGATGGCGGCGCTGGTGTCGAGTCCGCCGGAAAATGCGATACCGACGTTGTCGCCGATGGGGAGCGATTGGAGGATTGTGCCCATTGTGTTGT
>CAZCPL010000164.1:0-12489 GCA_964500255.1 uncultured Solibacteraceae bacterium
GAATCGGCGACGCAGTTGCAACTCAACGAAATCGGCGTCGTCGAATTCGAAGCCGCATCGCCACTGTTTTTCGATCCATACCACGCCAATCGCACTACCGGCGGATTCATTGTCATCGATCCGGAAACCAACGCCACCGCGGGTGCGGGGATGTTGCGCAATGCGATCGAGGCAGAGTTCCGCGAGGTCAAATCCGTCGACCGCATCGCCCGTTACGGACATCCAGCACGCGTGGTTCGCGTGGGTGGACGCGAAGCGCTCGCCAAACGGCTTGAGCGCCGCATCTTCGATCGCGGAGGCGTGGCCGCGGTGCTCGATCGGGGATCCATCGACGTTTTGGAAGTGCTCGCCAACGCGGGTGTCGTCGCGATTCTCGTCCATGAAACCGCCGACCTTCCCGTGGACGAAGGCGCGGCGCTCGATCTCCTGCTAGATCAGATTTTCACCGCGCACGACGATGTCGCGGTGGGAGGCGAAGGTATCTAAATGTCCCTTGAACGAAGCGCCCGCGAGCGCATCCAGACCGAACTTGCTAACTCGACCGGACCCGTCTGTGTCACCTCCAGCTTTCAGGCCGATTGTATGGTGCTGGTGCATCTGCTGATTCAAGAACGCAAAGATATCCCGGTTCTGTTCCTCGACACCGGCTATCATTTTGCCGAAACCTACACCTATCGCGATGAGCTTTCCGCGAGCCTGGGCTTGAATCTGCAGAACCTGCAAGCGGCCAAGAGCGTCGCCGGGCAGGAAGCAGAATTCGGCCACCTCTATTCTTCGGCACCGGATCGCTGCTGCGGTTTGCGCAAGGTGGAACCGCTGTTTGCAGGTCTGCAGCCCTACGCAACATGGTTCACGGCTCTGCGGCGCGATCAGTCGCCGACGCGCGCCAGCCTGCTCGAATCCGCGCCATTCCAATTGCCCGGCGGCAAGATGATTCAGAAGGTGGCTCCACTCGCAGGTTGGACGATGCGCGATGTCTACGCCTACTTGAAGGCGCACAACATCCCGGCCATGCCCCTTTACGACAAGGGCTATACGAGCATTGGCTGCGAGCCTTGCACCGCGCTGCCATCACTCGACGGCACCGACCGTTCAGGACGCTGGGGCGGCAAAAAGCTCGAGTGCGGTATCCACATCCAGGCTTCTTAACATGATCGCTCTCGCGGGATTCTCGATCGCAATGCTCGTCGGTATGACCGGCGTCGGCGGGGGCATCCTCACCGTGCCGGTGCTGATGATCTTTTTCGGCGTGGATCCGGCACACGCCGTGGGCGCTGCGCTGTTGTTCAGCACCTCGGTGAAACTACTGCTGGTGCCTATGGCGGCGGCGCGCGGGCAGGTGAACTACAAGATCCTTGGCTGGATGCTTTTGGGCGGCATCCCCGGAGCGCTGCTCGGCAGCTTTGCGCTGAAGGGCTTGATGGATTCAGGCGCAAAGTCAGTGGTGCAGTTCTTGCTGGGGCTGGTGATCACCAGCGCAGCGTCCGTTCACTTCTGGTCGCTGATCCGCAAAAAGGTAGACCGAGTGCGTCAAGATCGGCCCCGCACGCTGGGTGCGCTGATGTTGCCCGTGGGCCTCGAAGTCGGATTCTCGTCCGCCGGCGCGGGAGCATTAGGCAGCGTCGCGCTGCTCTCTCTCACGTCGATGACCGCCGCTCAGGTCGTTGGCACCGACCTCGCCTTTGGACTCGCACTCTCAGCCATCGCCGGCGGCGTGCACTTTCAGTTTGGCGATGTGGACATGGCGCTGTTGCGCGAGTTGCTCGCCGGCGGCCTCGCTGGCGCATTGGCGGGCGCGTTTCTGGCCACGCAGGTATCGCAGCGGGCGCTGAAGGTGGTTCTATCGTCGTCGCTGTTTGGCATTGGCCTGCATCTCTGCTGGGGCGCGATTAAGGGCTAGGAACAGACGATGGCGCGGGATCTCCAGGAGTCTCCCAAATAAAAACCTCTTTCACCCTCTTCGTTCCATTCGCGAATTCCTGGTTGTAGCGGACGTCTGTGCCATCCCACAGATCGACGTGCCGGTAGGCAAAGGCGATGATACCTTTGATTCTGGCCAGTTCTGTCTTGAGTTCTGTCAAATCGCCCTTGAATTTTTGCGGTTGTCCGAAGCGGGCCACCAAATACACACGGAGATCGTAGGTGCTGTAGATGTACCATTTCTCGTCTGCCCCTTTGGACGCTCGCAGTTTCGATCCCTTCGGATCCATGTGTTTGGTGATTAGGCTCGAGAAGCCTTCAATTGGCCGCGCCGAGTAGTTTAACGACCGGCTGAGGCGGATACAACAGGTATCCCAGTTGTACTTCGTTATGTTCTCACCACAAGCGCCACCGACTAAGGCCGCAACTTGCGCGCGAGTTCCGTCCGGATACTGCGGCCACATTTCACTGAGAGGTGCAAGTTTCATCGTTGTTCGATCCTTCTACTTCGGACTATTCTCTGTACTTAGAACGGAAAACCAAATCAGACAGTCGTCGGGCACTCTACCGGGACCAACTGAGACTTTCTCGACGCCCGTCACTTTCAAGCTGAAGTGGAACCGGGCAAACAGCGCACGCCACTCGGCGAAAAGATCGCTGGTATTCGCAAGTTCCATCACATACCCATCGGCAGTGCCCGATCGAGACCGGCCTGAACGGACATCCCACTTGGGCGACTTGGCCGAGGAATTGGCCAGCCTTCTCGCGAGTTCCGGATAGGCCCGCAATCCACCGAGAAACAAAGTGTGGAAGTCATGCTCGTGTAAGAGAACCTCCCGCAGAATTCTGGCATTCAACTCGAGTTGCTCGTTGAGCGGCAACTGGCAATCGGCACGGTGGCGTGCGATTCCTTTGTTCGCCTCGGAATGCGAAAACAGCCAACGAATCCGGCACGTTCCAGAACGAACTTCATACACGGTCTCCCGATAGGCCTGTCTTTGTTGGATTCTGACGATCGGATCCGCCTCTGGTTGGGCGGACAAGTGACCGCGGCCACCGATCATGACAAACCCAACGGTGAGTCGCACAAGTTTGAACATCGACAGTCCCTAAATAGATGAGCGCGAAATCATGGAATTTCGGGCCACTTTTGCCAATGCTCGTTGCGTTAGGCTAGTCCCGGCCGGGATTCGAGCTGGGTGAAAGACGATTCACGCCGAACACTACCGCCAACCCAAGCGCCGACACGATCAAAACCAGCACTCTCGCGAGCGCGCCATCGCCGGATTCCACGGCATCGTAAATCGCCACTGAGAGTGTCTGCGTTCTGCCTGGGATGTTGCCCGCGATCATGATCGTCACCCCGAAGTCGCCCAGCGCACGCGCGAAAGCGATCGCCGAAGCAGCGAGAATCTGGCGTTGCGCCAACGGCATCGTCACCCGCCAAAACAGCCGCCATTCCGATGCCCCCAGCGTCCGCGCGGCGCGCTCATACGAATGATCCACGCTCTCGAATGCCGCGCGTGCCGATTTGATCAGCAGGGGCGCGGAATGCAGAAACGCTGCGATCACAGCAGCCTTGGCGGTGAACACCAGTGGCTCGCCGGTGATGGATTCCCACACCCTGCCGAACCCACTGTTTCGCCCCATCAGAATCAGCAGATAGTAACCCAGCACTGTCGGTGGCAGCACCAGGGGCAACGTCACCAGCGCGTCCACAAAGTCTTTACCGCGAAAGCTACGATTCGCAAGTTGATACGCAACCCAGAGCCCCACCGCTATGGCAAGCAGCGTGGAAATCGCCGCTACCCGCAAGCTGAGCCAGAGGGGAAACAGGTCCACCTAGACAACCACGAGTGAAGGAACTTTGAGTCCGTTGATCGCGGAATCGATCACCGTCTGAATGAGAAGGTTCTGATCGACCCAAGGGAAGTGCGGTCTCATCACCAGCAGGCTGATGATGCCATAAACAGCCGCCCAAATCGACTGCGAGGCGAGATCGATATCCGTGGTTTCGAGCAGCCCTTCATCCGAGCAGCGGCGGACTTTCTGCATCAGGCTTTCGAACAGTGCGCGCGCCAGAACCTGACAGCCCCAGGGGCGGTCTGGATCGAGTTCAGTGAGGTCGGTCATGTAGGCCACGCGAAAATCCTGCGGGTGTTGCAGCCAATAGTCGACGTACTTTCGCAAACCGGCGCGCAGCGATTCGATGGGTTCGCGAGGGGCTTCGGCGTCAAGCACTTGAAGCTGATTGCAGAGTTCCTGCAGACGCTCTTCCACAATGCAATCGAGCAGACCTGACTTGTCTTCGAAGTAAAGATAGATCGTTGTCGGAGAGTATTCGATCTTCTCTGCGATGCGCCGCATCGAGACATTGGCGAATCCCTCTTTGACGAAAAGTTCGCGGGCCGCGACAAGAATTTCCTGACGGAGTTCCTCTTTTTCACGAGCTCTGCGTTCTGCTACACCCATCTGTTGACTTCTTTCCGGCCTTTCACAAACTAACTGAACACCATTCAGTTTGTTTCGATTCCGCGGATTTGTCAAGTACAGAGAGTTAGGCGGGTGAGCGACGGAAGGAGATGAAACAGGAGTTCCTTCTTTTGGCCTGACTTCCCAGCCCATCGAATCTCTTGAGCAACACCTGGCAAGATCGTGAATCAGATCGCCGCCTTAGGAGCGACACAGCCGCGTGGCGCGGCCCAAAACGGCGAAGAAAACGATCGCGCCACCGGGCGTCGTGTCGCAAATTACTCAATCGATCTGCGGTCCGGCTCGATCATCGCCGCCTTCAGGTACCGACTGATTTGGCGCAAGCATCTTCAACGACCGCCGCCGGAATGGCCGCCTCGGTCTAGAGGCTGTGGGATCCTTTTTGTCGATTCCGACGTCATTGAAGCGGGATATGGGCACCGCCTCAGTGCGATTTATTTCTTCACGACAGGCGGTGCGGCGGCCGGCTTGACCGCCGCCGGCTTGGAAGGAACGGCAGGCTTCGCCATCGCTGGCTTTGCCGGACTCACAACAGGCTTCGCAGCCGCGGGGGCCGGAGCCATCGGATCGTAAATGACCGCGGTCTTTGCAAAGTCCATCATCGGAAAGTTCTTGCGCAGGTACACGGCGCCTTGTTCCTGAATGAGGCCCTGCTGGGCTTCTTCGCCATAGCCATCGTAAAGTTTGTCCACAACGTCCATACCTTCCACTACTGTGGCGAACGGAGCGAAGCCCATGCCGTCGAGGCGCGAATTGTCTCCGAGGTTGATGAACAACTGCGTCGTGCGGGAATTCGGTCCGCGAGTGGCAAAAGAGATCGTGCCGCGCTTGTTGCTCTCGCGCACCGGATCGTCATCGAGATTCGCGTTCTGCCAAATCTTGGAGATCGCCGGATTCGCGTGGATACCGAACTGCACCACGAATCCTTTGACGAGGCGGAAGAAGTGGGCGTCGTTATAGAATCCCGCACGGATGAGATTGAAGAAACGATCTGCGCCGAGCGGAGCCCACGCGCGATTGACCTGCAGGACGAAGTCACCTTTGGGTGTCGAAACCTTGACCTTGAAGGTATCCGGACCCTGTGTCTTGAAGGTCGCGGGATTGGTCAGAACCGGTTTGGGCAGCGCTGCTGCAGGCTTTGGCTTCGCGGCTGCAGCCGCCATTGGAGGCTTCGCCGGAACAACCGGCTTCGCAGCAGCGGCAACCGCGGGCTTCACAGCGGCGGGCTTTACCGCAGCAGGCTTCGCAGGCGCGGGAGCCTTGGTCGCGGGCGTTTGCGCGAACAGCAAACTCGCGGCACAAACGGAAATCGAGAGGAATGTCTTCACAATCGAGATTATACTGAAAAAGCATGATTTCCCGCTTGATTCGCCTTCTTCTCGTTTCCCTCGTGGCCTTTGGACAACAGTCGACGAGCATCCGCTTGATCGTCACGACAGACCTTCACGGCTATCTCTATCCGTACGACTACTTCACCGCCAAAGCCGCCGACCGCGGACTGGCCAAGGCCGCGACACTCATCGCGGCAGCCCGCGCGGAGCAGCCCAACTCGCTTCTGATCGATTGCGGCGACACCATTCAGGGATCCGCCTTGGAGACCGTTTATCAGGGCTTTGTACGCACCGGTCGCCTGCCTGCGGGTGTCCACGCCACGCTCGGCGAAGACCCGGTCATCCTTGCGATGAACCATCTGCGCTTCGATGCCATGGCTGTGGGCAATCACGAATACAACTACGGACTCAAGAATCTCAACCGCGCACGCAGTGCCTCGAAGTTCCCCTGGATTTCCGCCAATACCGAGCTCGCCAACGGTTCGCGCGAGCGCGCGTTTCCGCCCTACGTATTGAAGACGATCAACGGCGTGAAAGTCGGCATCGTTGGCATCACAACGCCTGGAGTCCCCGCGTGGGAAGAAGAGAAGAACTACCGCGGCTATCGCTTCGTCGCAGGCAAAGAAGCGGCGGGAAAGGCTGTGGCCGAACTGCGTGCGAAGCATTCCCCGGATATCGTTATCGTCGCGGCACACGCGGGCCTCGAGGACAATGGCGATCTGCGCGGCGAGAACATGGTGCGCCAAATCGCCAAAGAGGTCGGTGGCATCGACGCCATCGTATTTGGACACACCCATGCCACGCTCGCAGGCCACTGGGTCGGCAACGTGCTGGTGATGCAGCCGCGCAATTGGGGCATCTCGATTGGCCTGATGGATATCGCACTGGTGAAAGAAGGCGGCAAGTGGAAGGTCACCGACAAGAAGTCGAAGCTGGTTCCGGTGACACGCGATACCGTTGCCGACGCCGAGGTGATCCGTATCGCAAAGCCCTATCACGAGGCCGCGGAACAGTATCTCAATTCACCTGTTGCCGAGGTGCCGGAGCGTCTGGATGGGCAACTTTCGCGCGTCACAGATTCTCCGTTGATCGACGCGATTCACGAAGTACAGTTGAAGTACGCGAGCGCCGATGTCTCATTCGCGTCTTCGTTCAACCCTCGAGTGGTCTTTGCCAAAGGGCCTGCGACCGTTCGCGAAATCGCGGCTCTGTATGTCTACGACAACACGCTCTATGGCATCGACGGCGATGGCAAGATGGTGCGCGAAGCCCTGGAAAACGCGGCGAAATTTTATCTCAGTTGCGCGACGCCCGCCTGCGATAGCGGTCCGCTGATCAATGCGAAAGTCATCGGATTCAACTACGACATGGCGTCCGGCGTCGACTATGAGATCGACTTGCGCAAACCCGAAGGCGAACGCGTTGTGAACTTGCGATACAAGGGTGCGCCGCTGAAAGACGACCAGCCGTTGAAGATCGCGGTCAACAACTACCGCGCTGGCGGCAGCGGTGGTTACGCGATGTTCAAGCGCGCCAATGTTTACTATCGTTCGGCGGAAGAGATCCGCGAGTTGATGATCCGCCACTTTGCGGAGAAGAAGTCTCTGCCCGCCAAGGCCGATGGGAACTGGCGCGTGATACCCGCTTCCGCTGCCGCAATCCTGGCGCGTGAGGCTTCCACCGAATCCCGGCGCGGCGAGAACAAGTGACGCGCTGAAAAACATCGTATAGACTCTGTCGACCTCCCGGAACCCAACGTGTAACATTCGCCAGATTGCCGCGTGCCGCGGACGATGCGGCTCTTGCAAAGGTCATCGCCGAAGGCATCCCCAACACGAACATGACCGGATCCTGGCAGATGTCCGAACGCGAGGTCAAGTGGACCGCCGCCCACGTCCGCTCCATCGGTCGCGTCGCGGAACAGAAACTGCCGGGCGACGCGCGAATCTGTTCGACACGCATCCTGCAGGCAAGGGCTGGATCTTCCAGATCGACGGTAACTTTGGCGCGGTTGAGGGAATCGTGAAAATCCTGGTGCAATGCCACGAGGAGGAGATCAGTTTCCCATCGGCGCTCCCGAAGGCGTGGCCCGGTGGGCGCGTATGCGGATTGCGCGCGCGTGGAGTCGTCGAAGAGGATCTGGAATGGAAGCGGGGACGCGCCGACAGCGCTTTTCTGCAGGCGAGCCCCACTCGCGAGCACAAACTTCGCGCGCTAAAAGGACAGCGTATCGCGCAGTTGTGATCTAATCTGTTGGAGAGCACAAGATGAATCGCCGTAACTTCGCCTTCACCGCAGCCGCGGGACTTTCCACTGCAAGAGCGATCAAAGCCGCTGTCGCACCCAAGATCACGCCTTGGTCGCCGGGTATCAAGATGGCCGTGCAACTCGATGCGGATCTAAGCGATGAAGACCTGCAGTTCATGAATCAGGTCGGCGTGCGCTACGCCGCCGTTACCATCCACCGCAAAGACGATAACGTCGACAATATGCGGCGCATCAAAGCCAAAGTAGAATCGGCGGGACTGCGCGTCTGGAACATCGGGCACGACGGCAATCGCAATCAGGAAGAGATTGTTCTCAATCTTCCGGGGCGCGATGAGCGCATCGAAGCCTATAAGCGCTATCTGCAGAACTGCGGCAAGGCGGGCGTTCGCTACGTGACCTACGCCCACATGGGCAACGGCATCTGGAACACCGATCGCGAAACGACGCGCGGCAACGCATCCGCGCGCGGTTACAACCTCGCACTTGGCGGTGAAGGGCACTGGGCTGGAAAAATCTTCAAAGGTCCGCTGTCGCACGGGCGAGTATTCACCGAAAACGAATTGTGGGATAACTACGAATACTTCATCCGCAAGGTTGCGCCGGTCGCGGTGGAAAACAATGTGTTCATCGGCATTCATCCAGACGATCCGCCGGTGCCGATGTTGGCGGGCGTGCCGCGCTGCATCTTTGGCAACTTCGAAGGCTACAAGCGTGCACTCGAAATCGCGAACTCGTCGCACGTCGGCGTTTGCTTTTGCGTAGGCACCTGGCTCGAAGGCGGCGACCTGATGGGTGCGGATGTCGTGACCGCGATCAAGTATTTCGGCGAGCGCGGCAAGATTTGGAAAGTCCACTTCCGCAACATGAGCGCGCCTCTGCCGCACTTTGTGGAAACGTTCGTGGACAACGGCTACTACGACATGTATTCGGCGATGAAGGCGCTGCGCGACGTGAACTTCGATGGCATTGTGATAGGCGATCACTTTCCGACGATGGTGGGGGGGCCGAGAGTGGCGGTGGCGTACACGGTGGCGTGGATCCGTTCGATGATCGATCGCGCGAATGTTGAGGTCGGTGGCGCCACGAAGGCATGAGTCCAGGATTCACTCTCGACTTCCGAGCCGCAAAATCGAGAGCGATTCACGAGTTTTGCCGTGTGAATACGATTCAGGGTGCAGGCTGCCCAGGATGCCGGAAGCCTCTGCTGCGGCTTTTGTGAGACACCTTGGATTTACCTGCTCTATTGCTGGACTTGCAGCATTCCCTACGATCCCTTTAGCTATCGGATTCAGTCCGATGGCTCAGTCGAGTTGCTTGAGGTTAATACGACGACTACACGGGGATCTTTCCTTTCCAGCGCGGCGGATTGAAGATCCCGACGAAATCCTGGCGCAGACTTCTGGTCCGATCTGTCGGCAGTTGCCTCCGCGCTTTGCTGTAATTTGCGACGATGCTTCGGGCAACGATGCGATGGTTCTCCATTTTTGCCGTGAATGCTCCGTGGTGTCGGCATACCATTCGAACGACTAACCGGATGGCGAGAGTTCCTAACTTGACAAAAGCGTACACGGCCTCGAAGGTGGATGGCATTTTGGCCCTGCCCCCTGTTCGCTAGAATTAAGCGTGGACATTACTGCGCTCCTGCAACAGGCCCAGCATAGAGACCGCCAAGGTCTCGACGCGGCCATGCCGCTCATCTATCGCGAATTGAAGAAACTGGCCGCCTCCCACGTCCGGCGCGAAGGTAAGCAGAGTCCGATGGCAGCGACGACGCTTGTGCATGAAGCCTACCTCCGCCTCGTCCGCGCGAACCATCCCGAGTATCGGAACCGAACTCACTTTTTCGCGATTGCCTCGCGCGTCATGCGGCAGGTCTTGGTGGACGCCGCGAGGGCGCGGATGACCAGCAAGCGCGGCGGAGAGGCACCGATGCAACTGCTCGAATTCGTGGATCTCGGTTCGGAGCCTGACAAGGCGGCGCTCGCCCTGGGTTCTGCACTGGACCATCTTGCGACGATCAGTGAGACCAAGGCCTCTTTGATCGAGATGCACTACTTCGGCGGAATGACCGCCGAAGAATGCGCCGAAGCCAAGGAGATGTCGGTCCATATGGTGCGTAAGGAACTGCGGCTCGCGCAAGCCTGGCTTCGGGCGGAATTGGCGGGCGATTCGACACGGTCTGCCGGGATATCAGAGACCTCCACGCCGTAGCCTTCGAATCGCCTCGATCTTCGCATAAAGCCCGTCTCGGAATGAGAATCCGACAGGAGGCGCATTGCGTGCGGGTTTCGTGAGGGCGGCGAATTCGGTGATGGTGGCCGCCGATTTTCTTGGCACCACCGAAAACCACCAGCAGTAGCTGAGAACGCCCTTGCGAGCCAGCTTTCCATCTAAATGAAGCGCTGTCAGTCTAAATCAGCGTAGGCGTTACGCATTGAAGGTCGAGAGGCGACACGAAAGCCAACAATGACACGAGAGAAGCTTCGAGACTACGTATTCTGGATTGGCAAAAGCCCAGCCACGATCATGACAGCAGTAGATGCCTGGGGTGGATGGTCGAGCATCTTCCCGATGGAGATATCAGTGGACTTCAAATTTCCTGAGGACGGAGTTCCGAAACCAAAACTTGACGCCTCGGTAAGTAAGTTTCCGGCAGAGCAAAGCCGGGTCAGAAACTTCTTCAACGTAACCCCGAAGTACTTGACGCTTCTCTCGTCACCGGCGGCAAAGTTGCGCATGCAATCCATCAAAGGCTTGCGCACTGCGGCGATTGACGCAATCACATTCCCTTTCAGCGGTCAGGTGTATGTAGACGAAATGCGAAGCAGGTATTGGTTTCAAATGACCGCTGCTGGCGGCGTTTACCATTACGTAGGCGAGGTCAACGCCATGAAGGTTGCCGAAGCTTTGCGGTTAGGCCAGACGGCGAGCCCAATCTTCAAGCTCGTCTCTCCCGATAACCTTGGCGGTTCACTGGAGGTGATCGTAAAAAACAATTTTTGGACGCGGAAGCTGCCAAATAGGATGACAGTAATGACGCGTCGCGAAACGATTGGTTCGCTAGGCGTTGCCACGAGTGTTATTACGGACATGGTTACAGACGAAGTCTTCCAGGGGTCCTACAACTACGCAGAAACGGCCACGAAAGGCATCCTGTTGCACGAATACTGTGACGTGTTTCCACATAGCGAGGTCCCTGGTTTCTATGTGAATCCACCAAAACACTCGACACTCGAGACGCGACGTTTTGAGCGATTACAACCTATAAAGTAACAGTTGAACGCAACTCAGCGGTAGCGCAGGCTTATTCCTCGCCGTTTTCACGAGAGATTCAATTGAAATGGGACACCACACATACCACCCGAAACCCGATCTGAGCCGTTGGAGCAGCGCCGAATGGATGGTCGAGATCGTCCAGAAAACCAGGAATCCGTATTCCAGCCCAATGATGAGGGCTGCCCAGTTGGTGAGTCATGCCACGGGAATCGATATCATCCTGAATGCGCCGCCAAGCATGACTTTGGGTGCCTCATCCGGACGCAGGAAGGTATTTGCGCAGTTTCTTTGGGGCCTCACCTGGAACGGCGAGTGGTACGTTCGGGGTGTGAGATTCAGCACAAACCTGAGTTCGAGCCAGTTGAAGGAGGCCGAAAAACAGGCGTTGAAAGAACGGCTGTTGGATCGTATCGAATTGGACTACGCGAAGCGCTACAACCCAAAAGCAACCGTATTTCCCGCAGAGGAGAATCTTGAGACCTTCGTGAGTGACCTAGAGCTTGGCGACGCAATCGTCGCAAGTCTGATTCAGAGAGCTCACGAGGCCGGGCAGGGTGCCGCGAAGCTGCTGGAAAATCCAATCACGCCCCTGGATTTGACCCTCGATCTCATAGGGTTTGGTGTCGGCAAGGCAGGCAAGGCGTCGGAAAAGGCAGCAAAGCTTGAGAACGCCTACGAAAGAGTAGATGGGGTTAAAGTTACAGTGGACGCTCAACAGCGCGGCAGCGACGCCAGAGTTGGAGAAAAAAGCAAAGGGGACGCGATTTTGGAAACTGCGGTGGACCTGGCCGGATTGATTCCGGGGGCGGGCCCCTTCATCAATGTGATTGCGGGTTTTGTCTTCGACGTTGCAATTGCCAATCAGGCCGGTGCTGTGACGCGGATACGGTCGCGAGCCTATTCATTCCTTATAGCCGGTTTTATTGGCGACATTACCTTGACGGATACTGGAGTCCTAAAGTATCGATTCGATAGGAACTTCTTCATGCAGGGACAGGCCTTGGCACGGCGGCTCACGCCGAAACACCGCTACCAGGTGCAGCTCTCGCTGTTACACTACGCATCGGATCACTACACAGATGGCGGATGGGGCGGATTGACCTATCTGGGGTACCAAAAGCGTGAGTGGCTTTTTCCGGACCACTATTTGGTGAACTGGAGTCCGAGGCTACTTGGTGCAGCTTTGGCAACACAGTTGCCC
>CAZCPL010000165.1:0-12487 GCA_964500255.1 uncultured Solibacteraceae bacterium
GGCCATCGGCGTCAATCCATGTAGCTTCGCAGCGGCTTCATTCGCGATCAACAACGCGCAGGATCCATCGTTGACGCCGGAAGCGTTACCGGCGGTAACAGTACCGCTCGGCTTGACGATCGGCTTCAACTTCGCCAGTGCCTCAAGCGTTGTATCCGCGCGTGGATGCTCATCGGAGAAAATCGTCAACGGACCCCTCTTACCGCCCGGCACCACCACTGGAACGATCTCGTCCGCCAACAGCGCCGCGGCAGCCGCCGCACGCTGCTGGCTGCGCAACGCGAACGCATCCTGATCTGCACGCGCGATCTTCCATTCCTCTGCGACATTCTCGGCTGTCTCGGGCATCGCGTCGACGCCATAACGATCCTTCATCAGAGGATTCACAAACCGCCAGCCAATCGTCGTATCCTCAAGCTTCATCGAACGCGAGAACGCCGCGTCCGCCTTGCTCAACACAAACGGAGCGCGCGACATGCTTTCCACGCCACCCGCAATCGCCAGCGACATCTCGCCGCTGCGAATCGCACGGGCCGCAATCGCCGCCGCATCCATGCTCGATCCGCAAAGACGGTTCACCGTCGCACCGGGGACATCGATCGGCAGACCCGCGAGCAACAGCGCCATGCGCGCGACATTGCGATTGTCCTCGCCTGCCTGATTGGCGCAACCGAAGACAACATCGTCCACTTGAGCCCAATCCACCTGAGGATTTCGGTCCATCAACGCGCGAATCGGGAGCGCCGCGAGATCGTCGGTGCGAATACTCGAGAGTCCGCCGCCATAGCGGCCAATCGGGGTGCGAATCGCGTCGCACAGAAATGCTTCAGCCATCTTTTGCATTGTATGTTCACCAGGCGTCGCGGTTGGTGATCGTGACGCGGAACACTGGCCTGCGGCGTTCGGACTCTTCCATTGAATATGTCTGCGAAGTTTTGCCCGCATCGTAGTCGCGCCACAGCCAAGCGAGGGATTCCGGTAGATCCATCGCGCCTTGCGCAATCGCATGCATACTGGTTCCGAAGCGAAAGTGAAAATCGTATTCGCGGGCCTTCAGAGCATTTGCGAGAGCGATGTTGCTCAGTGGCCAGCTTCCGTTGCGGCCATCATTGTCGTCGGCCCCGTCGGAAAGCCAGACCCGAAGGTTCTTTCTTTCCTCTCGCCCAACCCTGTAAGGAACGATGTATCCACCATCGAGATGCTCTTCTGGTTTCCACTGCAGCGCCGCGTAACTGCCGATGTGGGAGAGCACTCGGCTGAACCGATCGGGGAAATACCAGGCAACGTTGAACGCGCAAATCGCACCCGATGAAGCACCGGCGATGGCCCGTGAATAGGAGTCTTTGCGCAACGTGTAAGTCTTCGCAACATCCGGCAGCACTTCTTCGAGAAGGTACTTTCCGTAAGTGTTCGACACCGTGTCGTATTGGATACTGCGCTTCCGCGGCTGCCCTTCGCCAGGCTGAATCAGCACATGCACCATCGGCGGGATCGAACGTTTCGCCACCAAATTGTCGGATACGATTTGCATCCGTAAGCGCAACAGATCCTGATTGCCAACGATGGTTTCGCCATCCTGCCAAACCATCAGCGGCGAGCCATTCATCGTATCTACGCCCGGATTCGTGTACACCCAATAGTTCGCCGTCATGCCTGGATACACTTTCGACGCGAGTGTCCTCCTGCCGGACAACACGCCGCGTGCCACACCCCCAATCGGATACGAATCAGGATTGTATCCCGCCACTTCATAGGTACCGATCGGCTTTCCATCGCCATCGAAATACCGATACGGATGCGTCGCACCCAGCCGAAGGGTCTTCAGCAGATAGTAAAAGTTCGTGTCCGCCACGCGCCTCATCGCCACCGCGGGCTGTTTGTCGATCGAAACCGTGGCTGGTGTCGCACTCTCTACCGCAAAGAGAAATTCTTGCCCCCAAACGAGTGCGCCGTCGCGGCCGCGAAGTTCCGGCAGTCCCTTGCCCAGCAGCGTTTTCAGTGCGGGTGAATCCGTGCGCGCCGCTTCGATGAGTTGTTGCAGCGGATGGGTTTGGGCCGAGGCCAACATCGCCAGGGCCACGCAGAAGAGAATCGATTTCGACAAGGCTTTTCGATGATACAGTATCGGTACCGTGTCGATTGTCTTGCGATTCTTCCTGCTCTGTGCGCTCGCTGCCGTCGCGCTCGTCGCGCAGCCCAACCGCGAAGTGTGGGAACCCCTCTTTAACGGCAAGAACCTCGATGGCTGGGTGCCCAAGCTCGCGTTTCACGAAGTCGGCGACAATTTCGCCGACACTTTTCGCGTCGTCGAAGATGGCGTTTTGCGCGTTTCTTACGACAAGTATCCCGAGTTCGGCTCGCGCTTCGGTCACCTCTTCTATCGCCAGAAACTGTCGCACTTCAAGCTGCGCCTCGAGTATCGCTTTTACGGCCAGCAGATCAAAGACGGACCCAGCTACGCTAAGCTCAACAGCGGCGTCATGTTCCATTCCCAAGCGCCGGAAAGTATCCTGAAAGATCAGAACTGGCCGATCTCAGTGGAAGCCCAGTTCCTCGCCGGTGGACGCACCACGATGAACGTCTGCACGCCCGGTACGGAGATCCATCAGACCGGCCAGATGGTGAAACCGCATTGCCTGAACTCCACATCGAAACGCTATGCGGACGACGAATGGGTCGCCGTGGAACTGGAAGTGAACGGCGCGGGAACTGTGCGCCATCGCATTGGCGATCGAGTGGTGTTGGAATACGAGCGGCCGATGATCGGCGGAGGCGTGGCCACGGGCTTCGATCCGAAGTTCAAGAAGGATGGCACGCTTCTCACCGATGGCTACATCGGGCTACAATCCGAAAGCCAGCCGGTTGAATTTCGGCGCGTCGAGTTGTTGAACCTGACAGGCTGCATGAATCCCAAGGCGAAGAACTTCAAGTCCTACTTTGTGAATCGCGACGATGCGAGTTGCAAATAGCGAATCGCTTCGATGATTCCCGCAGCAGCCAAACAAGCGATCGATCAGGCGGCCCGGGAAACCATTCGTCACTCGCTTGGCGAGAGCCTTCTTGTAGAGGCTTCCGCTGGCACCGGGAAGACTACCGAACTCACGCGCCGCATCGTGAATCTGCTCAAGAGCGGACTCGGCAAAGTGGAACACATCCTCGCCGTCACCTTCACCAACAAGGCCGCCGGCGAGTTGAAGATCCGCCTCCGCCAAGGGCTCGACGACGCGCGCGCACAGGCCGAAACCAGTGACGAACACAAGAATCTTGAACGTTCGTTGTCGCGCCTCGAAGAGGCCTTCATTGGTACGATCCATGCGTTTTGTGGGCAGATCCTGAGAGAACGCCCAGTGGAAGCGCACGTCGATCCGGCGTTTGAGGAGCTCACCGATACCGAGAGCAATCGCATCTTCGATGAGGCCTTTCAGCGCTGGTTTCAGGATCGGCTTGCGCAGGAATCGCCAGGACTTCGCCGGGCGCTCGCGCGCCTTGCCTGGCCGGATCCCTGGGAACAGACCCCACCCATCGAGAGCCTCAAATTCGCCGGGCGCAAGTTGCTTGACTGGCGCGATTTTCCCGCACCATGGCGTCGCGAGATGTTTGGCCGCAGAGTCAAGATCGATGACATATTGAAGCGTGCCGAAGATCTCGCGGCCATCGGAAAACGCGCGCGCAACAATCGCGATATGTTTCTGCAGACACTGAAGCCGCTTAACGAATTCCGTGCCCGTACCTACCAACACGAAAATACGTCACTCGACTACGACACTCTCGAAGCCTTGATCGGCAAGCTCAATCGCGACATGCAGAGCGATTCACGCAAGGGCACGGGACACTATGGCGAAGGCATTACGCGCGATGAAGCCGTGCTTGTGCGCGATCAGTTCCGGCAGGCGTTGCGCGACTTTCAATCGCGCGCCGATGCCGATCTCGCGGCTCTGCTCAAAGAAGAGATGCAGGATCTCGTCACCACCTACGAGCGGCTGAAGAAGAAGTCCGGAAAGCTCGATTTTCTCGATCTTTTGCTGTTTGTACGCGATTTGGTGCGCGACAATCGCGAGGTCCGCGAGTATCTGCAAAACCGTTACACGCATCTGTTTGTCGACGAGTTTCAGGATACGGATCCGGTGCAGGCGGAGACCCTACTGCTGCTTGCGGCCGACGATCCGGCGGAAGATAACTGGCGCAATGTCACTCCGGTGAAAGGCAAGTTCTTCGCGGTTGGAGATCCGAAACAATCGATCTACAAGTTCCGGCGCGCGGATGTCACGCTCTATCGCGGCATTCAAGATCGACTCACGGCGCGCGGCGTGCAACACGTTCAACTCACGGTGTCGTTCCGCTCGACCCGCCCCATCCAACAGTTCGTCAACGCTGCATTCGGACCTACGATGACCGGCGATGTCCTCAGCGGCCAAGCCGTCTATTCGGATCTCGAAGAGCATTGGCCCGGCTACGACGATCAGCCTTCGGTGGTGGCGCTGCCCGTGCCGAAACCTTATGGCACGCGCAATATCACGAAAGGGAACATCAACGCCAGCCTGCCTCCCGCGGTTGGCGGTTTCGTCGAATGGCTGCTGCGCCGCAGCAGGTGGCAGGTGCGCAACCCCGAAGGCAGCAATGAGCTGGTTCCCATCGCCGCGCGGCATATCTGCATCCTGTTCCGGCGCTTTGTGAACATGGGCGCGGACGTCACACGGCCTTATGTGAAAGCTCTCGAAGCGCACAGCATCCCGCATTTGCTGGTGGGTTCGCGATCGTTCCACAAGCGCGAAGAAGTGGAGACGCTGCGCGCCGCGCTCACCGCTGTCGAATGGCCCGACGATGAACTTTCGATCTTTGCGACGCTGAAGGGCTCGCTGTTCGCCATCGACGACGCGCTGCTGTTGCGCTATCGGATTGAGATCGGCCGACTGGTGCCCTTCGCGTCGCGTGACGCGGCTCTAGCGCAAGAGTTCCACCCGATCCGAGATGCTTTAGATCTGCTCCGCGATCTCCACAAGAAGCGCAATTGGCGTCCTGTGGCGGATACGGTTCATGCGTTGCTTGAGTTCACACGCGCCCATGCCGGCTTCGCGTTGCGTCCCGCGGGACAGCAGGTATTAGCCAATGTTTACCGGGTTGCGGATCTCGCCCGCAATTTCGAAATCACCGGTGGTATCTCGTTCCGTGGTTTCGTCGAAGAACTCGACCGCCAGGCTGATCGCAGCGATGCCTCCGAAGCACCCGTGCTCGAGTACGCGTCCGATGGCGTCCGGCTGATGACCGTCCATACGGCCAAGGGGCTCGAGTTTCCCATCGTCATTCTTGCCGACATGCGCGCCAACCTCACCGCCCGCGAGCCGGATCGCTTCATCGACAACGATCGCGGACTCTGCGCCACGCGGCTTTTACGCTGCTCACCTTGGGAATTGCGCGAGAACGAATACGACGAATTGGAACGTGAACGCGCCGAAGGCGTACGGGTGGCGTATGTCGCGGCGACGCGGGCGCGCGATTTACTTGTGGTCCCGGGCGTCGGAGATATTGAGCAGGAAGGCTGGCTCGAACCGCTCAATCGCGCGCTGTATCCAACGCAGGCCGATTGGCGGAGCGTGGAACATGCGGCGGGTTGCCCGGCGTTCAAAGGTCACGAGACCGTGTTGGAACGGCCCGATTACAACGATGAGGGCAAGTCGGTGTACCCTGGGCTGCATCGTCCGCAGGCCGGCGAACACAGTGTCGTCTGGTGGGATCCGGCGGCGCTCGATCTCACCGTCGATACACAATATGGCCTGCAGCAGGAAGAGCTGCTCGTGCAGCACGAGCCAGCTTCCTCGCAGAGCGCGCAAGACTATGCGGAGTGGCTGGAAAACCGCGCGAATTCACTGGAAAAAGGCGAAAAGCCCGGGCTACGGATGGTGCTTGCCAGCAAGGGTGAAGAGGTTGCGCCCTCGACGATTTTTGCGGCGCGTCCGCAAACGGCCACGGTTCCGCAGACGGTGGACCGCCCCGGCGGGCGGCGCTTTGGGACACTTGTCCATGCGGTGTTGCGCGATGCGGCACTCGATGCGGCGGAGGTCGAACGCTGGGCCGGAGTCCACGCGACGCTGCTCGATTGTGATCGCGAGGAGCGCGATGCTGCTGTTGCGGTGGCACAGGCCGCGTTGGCGCATCCGTTGTTTGCAAGAGCCCGCCAGGCACTGCGTTGCGAGCGTGAGTATCCAATCACATTGCGATTGGACGATGGCCGAATCCTCGAAGGTGTGATCGACTTAGCCTTTGAGGAAGCCGATGGTGGCTGGGTGATCGTCGACTTTAAAACATCCATTGACGATGCCGCCGCCCACGCGCAGCAGGTGGAATGGTACGCTTACGCTCTCTCGGAAATTGAGCAGACACGCGTGGAATCATGGATTCTCGGCGTGTAGATTGTCCAGTGTTCTATCCGGCCCCGACGGATGTCACACTTGCTCCGCAGTAGCCAAAAGAATGGAATGCAAGTCCAGACGCGGAAGTTTTCGCACGGACGGTTTAGGGCTTCACCGCTACCGGCATCTGGTTGCCGATTCCCAACTTCTCAATCCGGCGAGTCTTCATGTTGTACACGTCCCCCGCCGAGAGCACAAAATAGGACTTCTCCCAAGGCTCATGCATTCGCGTTGCATCGTGGATCGTCACCTTCCACTTGCCCATCACCTCAAAACGATCTCCCGTGACGATGATCGCGGTTGCTTCGGAAAGCCCGATACCGATGAAGTCCGGCATCTTCTTCATCACCGGGATCAAATCATCCCAGCGGTTGCGCGTGTTGAGATGCTGGTCAATTGCGGACTTTCTCAAAAACGCGAACGCCTTCCGATGTTCCGGCTCGGGAGCCATCATGATGTCGGGTCCGGCGATTGCACCTCGCACCAGATAGTCGCCCTGGATCGTCGCACCGGCCGAGGATCCGCCGATGACGCCTCCGCGTTCGAGCACTTTGTGGAACTCGCGGTAAGTGAGCGTATTGGCGTAGGAATCGACAATGTTCCACTGGCGTCCGCCGTTGAACCAAACGGCGCTGGCGTCTCGCAGGATCGCCGCGAATTCTTCCGTGTCCGCGACCTTCGGATCATGCGTGTGCAGCATGTGGACGTTCGTGCAGCCTAGCTTTTTCCAAGGCGCGAGGATCTCGTCGACCTTGAATACGCGGACCGTGCCATCGGGATTGCGATTGCCTCCGGCGGTGGGCACGACGATGATCTTGGCGGAGAGTCCGCCAGCTTTGTCGATGAAGGTTTCGGCGATGCCGGTGCCGTTGTGGTTGCCTCCGCCGACGATGATGAGGGTGCCTTTGGAGGGCCCGTAGGCAGGGGCTTCCTGGGCGAGGGTGGCGAGCAAGACTAGCAGGAGCGGCAGCATTTGCTTAGTGTGGCATGCGCGAGAAGAAATCACGCGGCATAGTTCTAAACATGGGAGGTCCGCGTAGGAACCGCGTGCATTTTGACTGCCTGAGTGCAAAGGCCCTGTTCCAAGGGGCACAGAGGAGAACGGCATGGAAATCTGTTCCGGTCGACAGCGAGCGGCGCTGCTCGTGACAATAGGCGGATACTGAATCGATTGCGAAGCTATTTAAGTTTCATCAGGAATACCGATACTTTGGGGCTTGAATCTCAATACTGTATGTCCAGACAGTCCAGACAACGGATTATCGAGGCCACCCGTCAGTGCTGCTTTTGCGTCCAGGAATCGATCCGATTCCGCCTGACGCAGCTAGCTTGCTTTACACGACATGCACCGACGTGGATGAGCGGCGCCACGTCGATCAAGAAATGTTTTGCCACACGAGTTGTCTCTTGAGGTGCCTTCATCCATCGGTCCAGCTGTATGCCGTTGATCTGCTCAAGGCTCGAATGGTCGATTCGTCTCTGACGACCATGACAGGTAAGAGAAGCGCGGGCCAAAACTCTAGATGCCATCAGGGAAGGCCGGTTAGTGGCGATACGGAGACCCGCAAGTGATTCAATAGAAACGCTGGACAGAACGCCTTTGATCGCGGAGTTCTTCGGAGAATGGGAGTCGGTTCGCGCGCCGTGTGGGGATCGATCGCGACTAGAGAATCCTATGGGATCGGACTACGGCAAAGTTGGTCGGACCTTCGTTGGCGAAAATGTCCTCCGAAGGGTTTCCGACGGGGTTCTCGTCGAGGTCGAAGATGGCTTTGAACCCTCAGACGGAGAAGAGGGATACCCGAGTGTTGATCATTGGCTCGCTTCGGCGCTCTGACGTACTGCTTTTCTCCGTGTTACTGATTAGATTCCCTACTGGACAATTGCCCGCTGAAATCATAGAAAGTTCGTTTTGCGGCAAGCATGAATAGGTCAGAAGAACGATTGGCGGGTTTAAAGTCTTGGGCGCCTTTCGCGGAAACCACCGATTGGGAACCGAAACAATCCACCGGATCCACCTGCTTCAGGCCACCCTCTTCCCCATCGGGTGTTGCAGCAGTTCTAGCGGATCCAGGGCTTCAAGCTTGCCTGCGGTTCGCCGTTCGGCGTAGTCGTCCAGCAAGCGTTCCAGTGGTTCGATCAGGCGATCTTCTGCCACAGTCCTTTCGCTGGCCAGCGAGAGTTTCATGAGGAGCCCGGCCAGCCGGTCGTGTTCTTCTTCGGTGCGAATGACACGGGGAAGGTACTTCGCCAAAAGCTGGCCGTATTTCTTTTCGTCGACGACATCCATCACGGGCGTAGGGCCTCCAAATCGGTTCGGTCATATTCGGCGTGAGTGAACAACGCACGGAAGAAGAGCCGTCGTAATTCCCAACTCACGCAGCACAACCAGCGGTAGTTGTTCCCACCCAAGTTAAAGATCAAAGTCCTGCCAACCTGATCGGCGCTCGGATAGAACTTTCGCATGTCCATCAGACTGCCAGACTCAGCGGAACCGATCACGGTCAACCACCTGGACACCCGCGCTAACGAGTTCGCATTGTGTTAAGTATCACTTCTTCGGCAAAATCAGCGGCAACCTCTCCATCGCAGGCTCGATCCTCTGCAGCTTCCCCCGGACCCCCGCAAACACGTCTCCCAAGCGATCGAACCGCGCCATCGCATTCCGGATATGGAACTGCTGCGGAGTCAATCCGGTTACGACTTCCCGCCATTCCAACGGCGTCGCCACAGGAGCCCCCGGGTGAGCACGTAGTACATAAGGTGCAGAAATTGTTTTCCCTCGCCCGTTCTGCAGGTAGTCGAAGTACACACGATCTTTGTCCCGCCGCCCTACCGCGCGCGGCGTCGTGAACAGATCCGGACGCTCCGTCGCCACGATCCTGGCAATAATTTCGCAGAACGATTTTGTCTGCTCGTAGGTGTAAACAGGCTCTACCGGGATGTACAAATGCATCCCGTTGCCACCCGTGGTCTTCGGATACGAAATGAGCTCCAGCACGTCCAGCTTGCGCCGCACCAGATGCGCGGCCTCCACGATCTTGTCGTAGCCACAGCCATGCGGATCCAGATCGATCAGAATGAAATCGGGATGATCCAAAGACTGCACCCGACTCATCCACGGATTCTGATCGATGCAGCCCATGTTGGCCAGCACCATCAATTCGGCCTTGCCTCCACCGATGATCTGCTGGCGCTCGTGCCCGTCTTCGGCGAGGATCGTTTCCACACGCATCCACGGCGGAAACCCCTTGTCGGCATGCTTCTGAAAGAAACCTTCGCCCTCAATACCTTCCGGATAGCGCCGCAAAGACAAAGGCCGATCCAACAAATACGGCAGAATCAACTCCGAAGCCGCGTCGTAGTAACTCAGCAGGTCGCGTTTGTGGTACGCCTCGCTCCACGAGGTCGCGGGATAGTAGAGCTTCCCGGGATTGGTGAATGTCACGCGATGGCTGTCGACCGAGACTGTCACTTCTTTGTCGCCGGTCACCAGCGGCTGTCTCGTAACGGCCACCGCGGCAACAGGATTCCGCCGGGCCTCCGCAGGCCGCACATCCTCGCGCAAGCCCACAAATACCGGAAACCGCAGCTTGTCGTCGTCACCCACCCACGAATGGAAGCGAATCGTCGCTACCATTTCAGGGCGCACCCAAATCCCCGGGCAATCCATCGTTGGAGGTTTGCCGAACGGGCAGACATCGGTCAACAGCTTCTGCATCCGCGAATGAATCTCTTCCATCAGCTTGCGATCGAAGCCCGTGCCCACGGTACCGCAATAGTGCAATGACCCGTCTTCATTCCAGGCGCCGAGAATCAGCCCGCGAAAGAAGTCGCGCTTCTCGCCCGCCGTGTAGCCGCAGATCAGGAACTCCTGCTCGACATTGACCTTATACTTGAGCCATTCCTTGCTGCGGGCGCCCAGATAGCGCGATTGCGCGCGTTTAGCGACAATTCCTTCCAGGCCCTGTGCTTTGGCAAGGGCGAACAACTGGTCGGCCGAAACGTCGAAGTGATCGGAATACTTGAGGGTCGCGTGAGGATCCAAAATCAGCCGTAGCAGCCGTTTGCGTTCCACCAGAGGCGAATCGCGCAAATCGTAACCGTCGAGATAAAGCAGATCGAAGGCGAAATATACGGCGGGCTGCTTGCGCGCATGCTGCGCCGCCGCTCCAGCATCGGCCACCATGATGCGTTGCTGTAGACGATGAAACGACGGCAGCCCTTGCTCATCCAAGGTCGTGATCTCGCCATCCAACACCGCCGAAACCGCGCGCACATGCTGCGGCAACGACATCAACTCGGGATACTGCAGATTCATGGCCAGGCCCTGGCGTCCCGCAAACCGCACGGCTCCACTTTCAATACTGGCAAACGCGCGGACGCCATCCCACTTGATCTCGAACACCCAGTCGCCGTTGTTCCTTGGCTTCGGCTCAGGGCCTGGAGATGCCAGCATTGCCTCCAACTTCGCAGGCTGCGAGCCTGTAAACCGCGCGCCGGTAAGTTCTGCGGGCGAAGTCGCAGGACGCGACGTCCGCGCGGGCATCTCGTGGGCGATCTCATCCTGTGTGCGCCCGGTCGCAACACTCCAGGCGAATGCTTCGAGGTTCCAATTCACCTGCGCCGCGGCATCCTTCTTCTTCAGCAGTAGCCACTCGTTGCCCTTGGTGCCCGCGGTTTTCATTCGCACCAGGGCGAATTCGCCTTTGAGCTTATGCCCATGCAGCCGGAACTTGAAATCGCCTCGCTCCATCTGCTTCGCGGACGGCGTTTTCTCAAGCAATTCGTAGGTGCCGAGATCCCACAGCATCATCGAACCCGCGCCGTAGTTGCCTTTGGGAATGTTGCCCTCAAAAGTCACGTATTCCATCGGATGCGGTTCCACCAGCACCGCGAAGCGCTTCTCATTGGGGTCGAGCGTCGGCCCCACGGGTACCGCCCAGCTTTGCAGCGTGCCGTCGATTTCGATGCGCAGATCGTAGTGCAGCCGCGTGGCGTCGTGCCGTTGCACGCAAAATCGAAACGTCTCGGCAGGAGCCACCTCACCTTTGGGCTCGGGCGTCGAGTCGAACGATCGTTTTCCCCCATATTCCGCGAGTGGATCCGGTTTCATGGCGTGCTCTTGCAGGATACTCCGTTTCTCGCCAAACTTTCGGTCGATGCCGACCGCGGAGAAGAGAGGCATCGCGGACACCGGATCTGGCACTTCGGATCCCGCACCGATGCGATTTCGAAGAGGACGGCTCGCGACACGCGACGACGACCGAATTCATGTTGGCGCAAGATCCCAAAGGTTTGGCAATCCGTTTGCACTGCCAGTGTCAGATGTTCTTGTCACACCGCAAGGAATCCATTGAAAACAATCGTCGTTGGGCGACTGGAACAGGATTGAGGTGAGTCAGAATGACACAGTTTCCGAGTCAGGTGTATGCAAGTGATAGGCCCGTAAGGGCTTGAATGAGTTTTCCTCTTGACTTATACGAGAAGGCAGTGATATAAATAAAAGGACTGCGTCCACGGGTTTTTGCCTGGTAGCGGGCCGGAGACGGACTCGTTGCCAGCACGAACGACAAAAAAAAATAACTGAGAAGTTCGCTCGACGAGAACTTCCATTGTCAGCTAGAGAGGCCGGGCCGCCAAACGTAACCGAAAGGTGAGTGAGGGTGGCTCGAACGAGAGGGTAAACAGTTGGCTGAAGCGCGGATGCCTGAAATGGCGTCCGGCACCCGGTGCGAAAGCGCTGGGGAGCGAAGATCTTAGGGGAAAACTTATTGATCTGCTCGAAGCCCTCTGGCTGCATAAGAGGCTCAGGTTGAAGACGAGAACTCTCATCAATTCACAAACCAACATACTTCACAAGGAGAAGGAAATGGCGAATTTTCGTAAGCTGCTGTTGGCATCCGCCGCTGTAGCCGCGTTCGCGTCTTTGACCGCCACTGGCCAGGTCATCGCCACGAATCAGGCATTGCAGTGCGTTGCCAATGCCGGCGTTCCTCCGCTCGTTCGGGCGGAAGGTCTATCTGAACTCGTCGGCGATGTCACGCTGAACTGCCAGGGCGGCATCCCGTCCCAGGCTG
>CAZCPL010000166.1:0-1913 GCA_964500255.1 uncultured Solibacteraceae bacterium
CTCCGATTCCTGCGGCTCTTTCACCTTCACGATCATGTCGGCCTTGGCCCAAACTTCTGCCGCGGTAGGCAGAATCTTGGCTCCCGCCTCGATGTAGTCCGCATCGGAGAGCGACGAACCATCGCCGGCACTTGCCTGGACATAGACCTCGTGTCCAGCTTCGACGAGCGAGTGTGCTCCGGATGGGATGAGTCCGACGCGACGTTCCTGGTCTTTGACTTCTTTGGGAACTCCAACAATCATTTCGAAACTCCAGCAATCATGAAAAAACCAATCTCCAGAAGGATGATATTCAAGTTTACTGCTGCGGTTGCCGCAGCGTTGAGGGTGGGGGAATGTTTTGTGCGGCAGTGATCCGCTTGGGTCCGAGGCCGAGGGCAATGAGCGACAGCGAGCCGAGCCTGCCATCGGCGTCGAGATTTTGGGATCGCTGAAAGTCCTTGAGGGCAGCTAAGGATTCTGGAGCCCAGGTTCCGTTCACTTCGCCCTTGAAGAAGCCTTTGTCGGCGAGGGATTGCTGGATCTCACGGTAGCGATCCGGCGAGGGGACTTGCGGGACGTAGACGACTGGCTGGCGAACGACCGAAACACGGCGTCCGGCTTGCACTCTCGGGTATCGGGCGGGGGTTCTGGAATAGACGGCACGGGAATTCGCAATGCGTGGAGCGGGATCCCTGCCTTTAGCGGCATTCGCTCCGTAGGCGACTTTGGGGACCGGTTTCCTCACTGCGGTGACGGCGGCAGTTTTTGCGGGAGGCTTAGCTTTTGCCACCGGAGCCGGCGCTTTGCCTTTCGGGACAGGCGGAGCCGCGTGTGTGATCGTGATGAACGCGAACAAGACGGTTAGAAGCTTGACTTGCACAGGCAACCTGATTCCATCTTACTACTGGCTTACTTTACGCGTGGCCATCCGGTTCTCTTCTCCGCCTGTGGTTCGGGCTTGGGATTCTGAGGAGGTTTCGATTCAGCTTTGGGCCAACCGCCCGAAGGAATATCGGAAGAGGGTTCCGCAGAACGATCCACAAGCGGACCCGATCCGGAGCCGCTGTTGGGATCGCTCACGCGGCGGCGGGTTCGCGGTGCCGGAGCGTCCGAGACAGCTACCGGATCCGAAGCGGCTGGTTGCGGAGCGCTGGAAATGACTTCGGCGGGGCTGCTGCCATTCGATTCCGGCGCAACATAAGACCGGCGGTGCCGCACTTCCGCATCGGGATACAGGCGACGAGCGCCAGCGGATAGCTCGACAACCACTTCACGTTCCTGCCCAGCGCGTGCGCCTTCTGGCAGGTAGAAATGCAATGCGTAGCGTTGACGCAGACGAGTAAGAGTATCTTCGAGAGCCGACGCCTGATCGACGCTCATGCTGTCACCTCCGCTGTCTTCGGCGATGATACGCGTGCCTGCCGAACGAGTTCCGCGACCACCGCCACCGAGAACGACTTGAGGTCCACCGCGGCCGCCGCCACGTCCGCCGCCTCCGGGCCAGCCCATGCCGCCTCCACCGGGCCATCCCTGGCCACCGCCAGGAAAGCCGACTCCGCCTGTCTGGCGACGCTGGCGCTGGACGACGTCCGGTGCAAGCAACAAGCTCAAGACAATGTCGTTACGGGCGAGGGATCGAATGAGGCCCGATTCGTCCGACTGAAACTCGGTCTGATCGTCGGTCAAGATCACGATCGCGCGGCGGGCATCGCGGCGGGCATTCTGCTTCACGTGTTCGATGGCGTTATAAATGCCGCGGGTGATGTCGGTTCCACCGTTGAAGTTTTCCTGGTCAAGCACGCGGTCGAGCCCGCGTTCCACTTCCCCGCCCCGGTGAGCGCGAAACGGCATGCGAACGCGAGTCGCGCGATCGAACACCATAATGGCGACGCGATCGTCCGGTCCGAGAGATTGAAAGGCCTGATGGGCGG
>CAZCPL010000166.1:1923-12456 GCA_964500255.1 uncultured Solibacteraceae bacterium
AGGCGATGCGCTCGACGTGAGCCCGCATGCTGCCGCTGACATCGAGCAGCATGAGGACATCCATGGGCATCTCTTCACGGGCGAAGTTCCGGATTTCGCGGACGCGGCCCTGTTCACGGAGAACGAAGTCCTCGGCACGTAGGCCTGTGATAGCGCGGTTCGAACGGTCTCGCACCTGGGCGTCCACGCGGACAAGAAGCACGTCACTCCGAAAGACGACCGCTTCGTCTTGTGCAAGCAGAGGCAGTGCGAGGATGAGATGCAAATACTTCATTTGTTTGGGGCCGCCGCATCAATGGATGCGCGCAGGCGGATCTTCGTTGCGAATGCGATGCACGTTTTGCATTCTTAACGCGTCCTAGACTTAGATCATGGTTTTGCTGTTTCTCCTATTCACCGCCCAGCAGCAGCCACAACCCGGTGTGGCCGAGAAAACCGCCGCGGATTTCGCCCAGATCAGCGGCATCGTGTTGAACGATGCCAACGGGGAACCCCTTCGGCGGGCACGATTAACGCTGGCATCGCGGATCGGCGGACTGGCGGGCACCACTTTCGAGACCAACGAAAGCGGCCGCTTCACATTCGAGAGAATCGATCCGGGCCAGTATGGCCTGCAGGTTACACGGGATGGGTTCCTGCCCGGCGTAGTGGCACGTAGCGGCCCATTTCGCCTGCCTCGTATCATCCCATTGCGCGCAGGCGAATCGCTGAAGGACGTGACATTTCGCTTGGAACCTTGGGCAATCGTCGACGGCAAGGTAAAGTTCGACGATGCGGAACCGGCGCTCGGCGTACCGGTGTATCTTTACCAGAAGGTCTACTTCAGAGGGCGGCAGATTTATCGGATCGCCGCGCAGACTCGGACCGACGATCGGGGCTATTACCGGATGCATGGCTTAACACCTGGATCGTATGTCCTTGCGGCGATTTACAACAAGCCCATCGAAAAGCCGAAGGAAGACCAGCCCTTGAAGGCTCCGAATCGCGAGCCCAGCTACGCCAGCACCTACTATCCCAGCGGCACGCGGATCACCGACGGCTTGCCTATTCGGCTGACTTCCGGCCAGGAACTGACGGGGCTGGACATGTTTCTGGAGAAGTTCGAAACCGTGCGAGTCTCTGGGGATCTGACCGACGGATGCACCGGCGCGGCCGCGACCGGTGCGAATCTGGAGGTGCTGCGGAGCGATGAGACGGGAGCGACCATCGCTACCAATGCGGAGATCCGGCAGACGGGTGGCAAGTTTGTGATTCGGGGCTTGGGACCAGGGCAGTACATTCTTCAGGCGACTCTCGCGCCAGTCAGGGGCAAGCCTGGATGTCCGGAACGTACGGAGCGATACGAGTTGACGGTTGCCGGGGAACCCGTCGATAGCCTGAAATTGCTGCTGGTCAACGACGAGTTCACGCGGGTGCGAGCTTCCACCGACGATGTTACGAACTCTTCGTTCGACCTGAATCGCTATCCGATCAGCCTTGAACCGAGGACGCCCGGCAGAGCGATTGTGCGACCGCAACGGCTGGATTCGCGGCGTCTTGAGTTTTCCGCCAGCCTCAATGCTCGCGAGGAATTCGATGTCTTCCTTGACCGACTCCCGTCGGAAGACATGTACCTCCTGCCGCCTTACTCGATTTCGCCAGGTGGAACCCACGAAATTCGAGTTGGCACCCGCGGCGCAAGGATCACAGGAACGGTGTACGACAGTCAGAAGAGGCCGGTGCCCGGTTCGGTGATCTCGATCATTCCAGAGTCCTATCGGCCTCAAATGTTTCGGGAAGGGTATGTGAACGAGAACGGTATCTTCACCATTCGCGGCTTGGCACCGGGCGCATACATCGCGGTCGGATGGTTAGATGTTCCACCGTGCGAGTTGAACGTTCCCAGAGATCGCGAAAACTGCCGGGCAAAGGGAAAGTCCTTCGCTGTAAAAGAGGGCGAACAGAGCCTACTGGAACTGGATTTGTCGACGCCGTGATCCTCATCGTGTGACGTGCCTTACGAATAGAACCGAAGTACTAGCGACTTGGGTGAAGTTCCGGTACTGCCGCTCTATGGCCATCGGTACCCAGTACCCCGATGATTGTATGTAGGGAGAGATCGTCAGACAAAGAATGCTACTTCGAGAACTAACCAACGAAGCGCTGTTTGCCTGGAGAAGAGACGAAGCGATCGCATATTGCCCGCGCTGCAAGAGCACGAATGTGAAGGACTCGTTGTACCGGGTCCATGACATTCCTTCTCTTTTGGCCGGGTTCCGTCCGATGCGCTGTGTCTGCTGCCGCAACCGATTCCGGGTGTGGCGATTCTTCGGGGAAGCCATCAAGCCCAAACCTGAACCCGGAATGGAGATGGTTTTGGTGCGCAACCTGCCGCCAGTGGTGGTGGGACGAATTGAGGCTGCCGAGCGAGCCGCCGCGGTCGCTGCTGAGGCGGTTGTCTTCAGAGAACTGCCTGTGCCGCAGCACAAGACCAATGATCTTGCGGGATCGTTGTTGAATCTCTTCAACGCCACCAGCCAGCATGGCGCTGGGATTCGCACCAACCGGCCACTCTTCAAGGCACGAATCGTGGAAGCGGACTTCTCCGCGAGTCTTGCGTGTGCCGCGATGGCGGTGGCGAGAGATGGCAAATCCGCGGGTGAGCCAGTGAATACGCCTAGCGGCTACCGGCCGCCATCAGGACCCGAGAACCGGAGGAAAGCAGACCGTCCTCCCATGCATATGGCGTCGCGGCCTCCCATTTCAGGGATCCGGACATCTCCGCCGTTGGCGCGACCGACTGTCTCTTCGCATTCCACACAAGATGAGTTTGCGACAATCCGTCGTTGAGTGGCCGGGCGCTGAAACCGAGGACTCTCTTGGCCTTTTCGATGTCCTGCCCGATGGGTGGGAGATCGAGGTATTCGCCAAAGTAGAGTCTGTCGGCGGGCGCCATAGCGTTGCCGCCGGCTCTTAGGATTTCCTCACGCGGGATGCCGTAGATTGCAGGGTCGGATTGGGCGGCCGCGGCAAGAGCCTTGACAAAATCCAGTTGCGAGACTGGAGGTCCCGCGACGTTGAATGCCTGCCCGATGGATTGCTTGTTTTTGAGACACGAGATGGCGCAGTTGGCGAGATCGTCAACGTGGATAAACTGCATGGCACGTTCGCCTTTGTCGGGAACCATCACGGCGCGCCCTTCGGCGAAGCGTTGCCAGAACCAGGTTTCGCGATCGAAGGGGTTTCCGGGGCCGTAGATGAACGGGGGCCGGAGTGTGGTGACCGGAAGTCCTGATGCGAAGAGCGCCCGCTCGCTTTGCGCCTTGTTGCGCACGTAAAGGTCAGGATGGGCGTCGGGGGCGAGGTCTCGTTCTTCTTCACAGTAGTTGCCAGATCCGTACGCAGCCACTGACGACATGAAGATATAGTGGCTGGCATTTGCGGCCAGAGCCGTGGATAGAACGTGACCAGCATTGGTCCCGCGAGTCCAATCGTAGACATTGTCGAAGACTGCGTCGAAATTCCGGTGCTTCAATGCACTGGCGACTGCTTCTGGATCGTTGCGATTCGCCGTGAGGCTCTCGATATCCTCACCCAAGTCGTGCGTGGGCTTGCGATGCAAGATCGCCACCGTATGCCCGGCCGCGCGCAGTTTCCCGGCAAGCACACGGCCGATGAAGAGAGTTCCGCCAATGACGAGTATCTTCATCGGTTTTCCGACGGGCGTTGGATCTTGTCGATCACGAGTGCCAGCACCGGTCCTTTCGAAGCCTCCAGCCTGAGGCCGATCTGCTGTTGGATGGCCGTGAAGAACCCGGGCTTTGTGGATTCGGAATGCTCAGGAACCAGACCGTCAAACTGCGAGGAATCGGCTGTCCATTCCACATCGAAATCATAGCGGCCAGTGAGTCCGGTCCTGTCGACGACCGGGCGATTGAAGATGGATCGCTGCAGGATCGCTGCGAATTCAGGCATACTTGCGTTGCGCGTAGGAAGTTCGACATGGTCTGGAAAGAGCACGTTGACGATGCGCGGATCTTGATTTGGCGGCGAAGTGCTGTCGTTCAACCTGGGGCCGCCCTTGGCGATCGAAAGTGTGTCTTGCAGCATGTTAAGAGCAACGATGTCGTAGTGATCGGAATCGATCCACGAAGGGCCACCCAGAACGGCCCTTGCGTTGAGCTTGTAGGCTGCTGCGATGAGGACACGCAACGTAAAATTGGTGGCCACAAACCGCTGCGGACTGACCATGCGGGTAGAGCCTCCGCCGCGCCAATCAGGTGGCGTCGGCTTGATGGTGGCTAGTTCGAATTGTGGCTGCGATCGATAAGGTCGATAGGCAGCCACAAGAAAGAGCAGTTGTGCGAACACTCTCTAATCGTAGTATTCCAAGCCGAGATGCGTAATGAGCGTCTCGCCCTGCATGTGCCGCAGAGTGTTCTTGAGTTTCATGAGTTGGATAAAGAGATCGTGCTCAGGATACAAGCCCGGAGCGGTCATCGGAGCCTTGAAATAGAAACTCAGCCATTCCTGAATGCCACGCATGCCGGCACGCTGGGCGAGATCCATGAAGAGTACAAGATCGAGCACGAGCGGCGCTGCGAGAATGGAATCCCGGCAGAGGAAGTCGACCTTGATCTGCATCGGATAGCCCATCCAACCGAAGATGTCGATGTTGTCCCAACCTTCTTTGGAGTCGCCGCGGGGCGGATAGTAGTTGATGCGCACGGCGTGATAAAGATCCTTGTAAAGATCGGGGTAAAGCTTCGGCTGCAGAATCTCATCGAGGACGCTAAGCTTGGTCTCTTCCTTGGACTTGAACGAGCCGGGGTCTTCGAGCACTTCGCCGTCGCGGTTGCCCAGGATGTTGGTGGAAAACCAACCGCTCATGCCGAGCATGCGGGCCTTGAATCCTGGGGCAAGAACCGTCTTCATGAAAGTCTGGCCAGTCTTGAAATCCTTGCCGCAAACGGGGACATTGCGCTCGCGGGCGAGTTCCAAGAGGGCGGGCGTATCGGTGGTGAGGTTCGGCGCTCCGTTGGCGTAGGGGATGCCCAGTTGCAAGGCCGCGTAGGCGTAGATTTGCGATGGCGCGATGTCGGGATCGTTGGCAGCGAGTCCGGCTTCGAAAGCAGCGATACTCTGGTGGACCGCGGACGGCTTGTGGAAGACTTCGGTGGATCCGCACCAGATCATCACGCAGCGCGAAACGCCGTTGACCTGTTGAAAGTTGCGGATGTCATCCATCAGCGCATGGGCTTTGTCCATCTTGGAGCCCTCGGTTTTGACGTTGGGCCCGGTGATGCGCTTGACGTAATCCTGATCGAATACAGCCTTCATCGGCTTGATGGCGGACAGAGGTTCTTTGACGGCTTCGAGATGGTGGGCGTCGAAGACGCGGGCGTTGACGGCAGCCTCGTAGGCTGTGTCCTCAAAGATGTCCCAGCCTCCGAAGACCAGTTGATCGAGCGTGGCGAGCGGGACAAAGTCGCGGATGTAAGGCGTACGGTTGTCCGTGCGCTTACCAAGGCGGATGGTTCCGAGTTGGGTGAGGGATCCGACGGGGGCGGCGAGTCCGCGCTTGATGGCTTCGACTCCGCCGATGAAGGTGGTGCTGACGGCTCCGATGCCGGGGATCAGGATACCGAGTTTGCCTTCGGCTGGGGCGATACGAAGGGGTTCTGTCTGCTGAGGCATAGTTATTTCAGCCTAGCATTGACATCGGAGATCTTATGAGGATTTCGCCAACAAATACAATACTCTTACATGAGCTTCTTTATTTCACGAAGCAAACATTCGACTAGCGGAGGACTTCTTCGATGGTCTCGGCGGTGACGATGCGTTTGGCCACAGCGTTCCTCGCCTTGCAGCTTTACGATTCGCTGTACTCACGAAGATTCGCGATCTCGAAGCGGAAATCCATAGACGGCCGCTTGAATGCGCGCGGAAGACGCTCGGCCTTCTGCCGAGAACAATACAACCTGTGAGACGTGCTCGCCTTGCTTGCGGACGATCCACCTGTCGCAATCGAGCGTCCTCTGCCGCCGAAAAGCCATCGATGGATGCGCGCCATGGGCAATTTTTCAGTTTAGCGTCCGTTGTTCATGTTGCGGAGATCGCGGAAAGCGATGGCAAGCGCAGGGACGATCGCAATAATGAACAAAACCGGCAGGATGAAGATGATGATGGGAAACAGCATCTTGATACCCGCCTTGGCGACTGCGGCTTCGGCACGAAGACGACGCTTTTGCCGCAACGCATCGGCGTAGACCTTTAAAGCCTGCGACAGGCTGGTTCCGAAGCGCTCGCTTTGGATGATCATCGCGGCGAGTGATTTCAGGTCTTCGATTCCCGTTCGGCGAACGAGGCGTTGAAAAGCCACTTGCCGTTCCTGCCCGGCGCGGACCTGCATCACAACGGTTCCGAATTCATTGGCGAGTTCGGGATAGATGAACCGCATCTCTTCGCTGACGCGCAACATCGCCTGATCGAGCGCAAGACCGGTGCCCAACACGATGCCCAGAAGATCGACAGTGTCCGGCAAAGCGTCCTGCAGCTTCTGGCGATAGCGGCGCACGAGGCGATGCATCACTTGCGGCGGCAGGATGTAACCGAGCAGAGCGGCTGCGATCATGCCTCCGAACTTCTGGGTGGCGTCGTTCCCCATCTGCAGAAACCACATGCCGACGAGCATGAGCAGCATGAAGCAGACGTGCCCGAAGATGTAGAGTGCCGTGGCGTCTTTGTTGGGAATGCCCGCTTGCGCGAGTTCGCGCTCGGTTTCGCGGATCCACTCTTCGCCTCCGAGGGAACTGACGCGAAAAAGAAAGCTATTCCAGACTCCGCCACCGCTCACTCGCCGGGCCGCGCGAGCCGCCGCCGATTGCGACGAGGATTGCAGGATCTCCAGGCGCTCGGCCAGCGGATCCTCCTGCGGAGTCATCAGCGTCAGGCCCGTATAGAGCAAGGCGCAGAGCACAGCGAACGCGAGCGTGAAGGTCAGAATAAAGAGCATACTAGAACTTTGGATTCGACATCTTCTTGATGACAAGAATGCCGATCAACTCCCAAACAATCGCAAAAGTCATGACGTTCTGCCCAGTCTCGTCGGTATAGAACCAACGAATGTACTCGGGCTTCAACAGCCAGAAGACGAACGCCATCACGATGGGCAAAGAGCACAACAGGCCAGCCGACATGCGTTGTGCGGCAGTTGAAGCTTTCAGTTTCTCGGAGAGATTCAGCCGTTCGCGAACCAGCATACCGAGATTTTCGAGAACAACCACCATGTTCGCGCCGGTTTGGCGTTGCAGGATCAGGCCGATCACGAAGAATCGAAGATCGATGATCGGAATGCGTTCGCCAAGGTTGTGCAAGGCATCTTCCAGATTCGAACCCAACGAAAGTTCTTCGATCACGCGTTTGAACTCACCCTTCACCGGCTCGGAGGTTTCGCTCGACAGGGTTTCGAGTCCACTTTGGATGTTGTGGCCAGCCTTCATCGATCGATTGAAGAGATCGATCGCGTCTGGCATGGCCTGCTCGAACTTGTGTAGGCGGCGATTGCGAAGAAAGATAATGTAGAAGATCGGGATCGATCCAAGCCCGACACCGATCATCAGGCGGATCGGGATATTGTCCATACCCGTCACGCCGAAGAACACATAGAGGATGATCGCGATGCCCACGCAGAGGGTGAAAACCTCTGTCGCGCGCCACTTCTTGTCGGCCTGGTTGATGTATTCCTGCAAGCGGCCCAGAGGACGGATGAACGTGAAGATGTCGCCGATGAATGCGAGCGTGCCGCGCTCCTCTGTGCGAACGAGCCCGCCGCCTTGATTGCGGCGGCGCGATCCACCGCCAACTGCCTGGGCACGAAGCTGGCGAAGGCGCGTCAACAGCACCTCGTTGTCCTGCTGCTGCGGCACAATCCAAGCGTAGTAGGCGGCCCCGAAGAGCGCGCCTGAAAAAATGACGAAAGCGACGAAGAAGAATCCCACTAGCCCAGTACCTCCTGCCTCTCTTCGAAGATGAGCGGATTGATCTTCACGCCATACGACTTCAGACGGTCAAGAACCAGAGGTTTGATTCCGGTCGCGCGGAAGCTTCCTTCAATGCCGCCCCGCGTGTTGACACCTTTGCGATCGAAGAGGAAGATGTCTTCCATCACCACAGCATCGTCGGCCGCGCCGCGCACCTCGCAAATGCTCACAACTTTTCGCGTACCGTCGGTGAGTCGCACGCACTGCACCACGATCTGCACGGCAGAGACCAGCATCGAACGAATCACGTAGTCGGGAATATTCTGCGAGGCCATCATGACCATCGTTTCCAGACGCGCAAAAGCATCGCGCGCCGTATTGGCGTGGGTGGTGGTCATCGATCCATCGTGGCCGGTATTCATCGCCTGCATCATGTCGAACGCTTCAGGACCGCGGCATTCGCCAATGATAATGCGGTCGGGTCGCATACGCAAGGCGTTGATGACAAGATCGCGCTGCGTGATCGCGCCAGCGCCTTCGATGTTGGGTGGGCGTGTTTCGAGCCGGACCAAGTGCTCTTGCTGCAACGTGAGTTCGGCGGTGTCCTCAATGGTGACGACGCGCTCGTATTCCGGTATGAAGCGGGAGAGTGTGTTGAGGAGAGTGGTCTTGCCGGATCCCGATCCGCCGGAAACGATGACGTTGAGGCGCGCTTTCACGCAGCCGGTGAGAAACTCCAACATACCCGGCGTGAACGTCTCGTTGCGCATCAGATCTTCTGGCGTCAGCAGCTTTTTGCCGAAGCGGCGGATTGACATCACGGGGCCGATCAACGAAAGCGGCGGTATCACAGCACAGACGCGCGAGCCGTCTTTGAGACGGGCATCCACAATGGGAGACGAATCGTCGATGCGGCGACCGATGTCCGAAACGATGCGATCGATCACGAGGCGCAGATGCTGGGCGTCACGAAAGCGGACGTTGGTTTCGACGAGCTTTCCAGCACGCTCGACGTAGATACTTTCAAAGCCATTCACCAGAATGTCGCTAATGCTATGGTCTTTGAGCAACGGTTCGAGCGGACCGAGGCCAAAGACTTCGTCGAGCACTTCTTCGATCAATTTCTCGCGATCGTTGAGCGTCATCGGGATCTTTTGTTCCCGAACGATGCGCTCCAACACGGTGGCGATCGAGTCGCGGATGCCCTCTTTGTTGATGGTTCGCAACTGATCGGGCGTCAGCGACGACACGAGGCGCGAGTGCAACAACTGCTTGACCTTGAACCAACGGTCGCTAACGCCCGGTCGTGGAGGGCCTTGCGGACGCGGCGGCACTGGTCTCGATGCCATGCTTTAGCTTGCCTTCGCTTCGGCGTCTTTCTTGACACCCGTAGCTTTGTCGACAAACGAGCGGAACGGACGATCGATGTCGGCCGCGAGTTGGCGATCCGTCACGAACGGCCGACCCTTATTGATCATCTGCAAAACAGCAGGAGAAGACGGGATGCCATAAAATACTGGCTGATTCATGGTTCCCTGAATCTGCTCGAGAGTCGCCAATTGGGAGGAAGGCTTCTTCATGTACTGATTGACAACGATCCGAAGCTGATCCTGATGGAACCCGAGACGGGTGAGCGCACCCATGTAGCGTTGCGCGTTGCGCACCGAGGGGAAGCGCTGATCCAAGGTCAGGTAGATGCTCGATGAGCTTTGCAGTGCCGCCAGCACCACTTCATCGGACATCGATCGCCCGGCGTCAATCACAACAGCGTCGTAGTGCTCAACGAGGAAAGTAAGGAACTCGCGCAGCATGGGCTCGGTGAAGTACGGTCGTTGTTCCAAGGAGTCCGGCGGACCGACGACATAGAAGCCCACGGGATCGCGGGCAATGAACCCCTCGAACAACGAACGGTCCATACGATCGAGGTTTTCGCCGACTTCCTGCAACGTGTATTCAGGCGCCGCGCCGATTTGCATGCAGCAGTCGTTCGCGTTCCAATCGAGATCGATCAACACGACATTGGCTTTCCGTTGTGCCAGAACAGCGGCGAAGTTGACGGCCATGGTCGTGGTTCCGACACCGCCCTTGCAGCCGAGAAACGTGTAGATTTTGCCGAGGCGGCTGGTGACGGGGCCGATCTGGCGCGGCGTATCTTCGAGCCGCGAAATCGCCTCGCGGAACTCAACCCGCTTCAGCGGCTGACCGAGAAAATCGTTGGCACCGGCGCGTAGCGAAGCGATAACAAGATCGCCTTCGGTAGAGAAATCGGTCGCGATCACATAGAGCCCAGGAGCAGCCTTCTTGGTCTTTTCCAGAGCTTTTAGCGCAGCTTCGCGATCTCCGCCTAAATCGACGATGAGAGCCGCTTCCGGGTTGCGATCGAGATCCTGCAGCACGCGGATATAAAGATTCGGCCCAACATCGGGGTACTCACCGACCACTCGCGCACCGGAGAGATTCAACACGTTGTCACGGATGGCGTCGCGCACCTGGTCATCGGAAGAGGCTATGAGAAGAGAGACTGACATACGTTAAAAGACCTTTCACGGCGTGCAGGAATTCGTCTCCGGAT
>CAZCPL010000167.1:0-6910 GCA_964500255.1 uncultured Solibacteraceae bacterium
GAAATGAACGGCTGCACCGCCGCCATCATCCGAACGTGTCCCATATAGTGGATCGTCCGCGAACCGTTCTGCGGCTTGAAGCTGCAGTCGAACACCGGCAGATGCTCAGCCTTCAGCCCCGGAGCGCCTTCGATCGTACCCGTCGAATCGATGTGGCTCACAATCTGATCGGCCTGCTCAGGCGAATAGCCCAACTTCAACAGCGCCGAAGGAACCGTGTTGTTCACGATCTTGATCACGCCGCCGCCAACCAGCTTCTTGTACTTCACCAGCGCCAGATCCGGCTCGATGCCAGTCGTATCGCAATCCATCATGAAGCCGATGGTGCCCGTCGGAGCAATCACCGTCGTCTGCGCATTGCGGAACCCGGACTTCTTGCCTAGCTCATACGCTTGATTCCAGCACTCTTCCGAAGCCTTGTACATCGGGGCCGGAACATACTTCTGATCGATCGTCATGCTGACCGAATCGCGATGCATGCGGATCACTTCGAGGAACGGCTCCTCATTCACCGCATAGCCGGGGCAAGGTCCTGTCGAACCTTCGGCAATACGCGCGCTCGTCAGATAAGACTGTCCGCACATGATCGCGCTGATCGCGCCTGCCCACGAACGTCCCTGGTTGGAATCGTACGGGATGCCCATGTACATCAACAGTGCGCCCAAATTTGCAAAGCCCAGCCCCAACGGGCGGAAGTCATGCGAGTTCTTGGCAATCTTCTCGGTCGGATACGCCGCGTTGTCGACAATGATTTCCTGCGCGATCGTCACGGTGTCCACAGCGTGGCGGAAGTCGTCCACCTGAAACTGACCGTCGAGTCCCACAAATTTCATCAGATTCAGCGACGCGAGATTGCAAGCCGAATCGTCCAGAAACATATACTCCGAACACGGATTCGACGCATTGATTCGATCGGTATTCTTCGACGTGTGCCAACGGTTGATGGTCGTGTCGAACTGCATTCCCGGGTCGCCGCACTGCCAGGTTGCTTCTGAGAGCTGCTTCAGCAGGTCTTTCGCCTTGTAACGCTTCAACGGCTGGCCGGTGAAGACCGAGCGAGTCCACCAATCCGCATCGTTCACCACAGCGTGCATAAACTCGTCCGTCGCACGAACCGAATTGTTCGCGTTCTGGAAGAAGATCGACGAGTAAGCTTCGCCGTCGAGCGACGAATCGTAACCCGCGTCAATCAGCGTGTGCGCCTTCTTCTCTTCCTTCGCCTTGCACCAGATGAACTTCTCAATGTCCGGATGCTCCGAATTGAGAATCACCATCTTCGCTGCACGCCGCGTCTTGCCGCCGGACTTGATCACTCCAGCAAAGGCGTCGAAACCCCGCATAAAGGATAGCGGTCCGGACGCCCGGCCACCGCCTGAAAGAACCGCATCGTCTTCCCGCAGCTTCGAAAGATTCGTACCAGTGCCCGAACCCCATTTGAACAACATGCCCTCGGTCTTGGCCAGATCGAGGATCGATTCCAATGAGTCAGACACCGAGTTGATAAAGCAGGCCGAGCACTGCGGCTTCGGATCCTTTTTGTCCAACTTCTTAACTTCGTTCGCGTCCTGATCGAAATACCAGCCGTATCCACGCGGCTCGCGGACACCGACATTAAACCAAACCGGCGAGTTGAAACACGCCTTCTGTGTCAACATCAGATGCGCGAGCTCGTCCCGGAAGTTTTCCGCATCCGCCGGCGTCTTGAAGTAACGTTGATCGCGCCCCCAATCGGCAATCGAATCCACCACTCGATGCACCAGTTGTGCCACGCTACGTTCCCGCTCGGGCGTTCCCATTCGACCGTGAAAGTACTTGCTGGCGACGATGTTGGTGGCAGTCTGCGACCAATCCGCCGGAATCTCGATGTCGCGCTGCTCAAACAGAACCGCGCCTTTGTCGTTGCCGATCGTCGCCGCCCGAAGTTCCCACTGCACCTCGTCATACGGCGTCTTACCTGCCTCGAGTTTTGCTGTGAAGTGACGGGGGAATGGCACCCCCTGCCGCGATTCGATCGGAAGGGGCTTCTTCGAGTCCCTTAATTTGGATGTGAAGTCAACGGTCAGCTGACCCATAGGTGTCTCCTAAAAATGATAAACTGATTCGTGCCGTCCCGTCTGGTAGGGGACAACCTCAAGAGATTTGTATTGCAGGTTTGTTAAGAACCAAAGCCGGAAGAGAGCCGTTCGTCTTTCCCGAGATCTGCCAAAGCCGAGCATCTTCCGACGCTGATGCCTATCATGACCCAACATGTAGTACGCCGTCAAGATTTTTATCTATATGCGGCACATAGGCTTACAAGCCATGTTTCGGACAGGTTAAGCGATTCACCCTAGTTCTGAACCCAAAACATTTCTCTAACTACTTGTTTCGAGACACCTTCCGCTCCATCCTCTTCGCTTTTCCATTCTGCAGGTTTCGCCGTTCACAATCCACGAAAATATTGTTTCTCACTGAAACTCACTTGTTATCAACTACTTGTTGGGATTTACCCACACCCAAGTCACTCCGAAACTTCACCCCCGAACCAGATCTTGGGGGCATGACTACACACCTTGCCCTTCTGTTCGCCTTGTCGCTGGATTCCAATCCTTCGTCAGACGCCCATCTCCATCTTTCCAATGGGGACAATCATTTTCAATGTGGTCGCTTGGCCACAGCCGAAGCCGAATACCGCGAGGCCGTCCGGATCCTCGAAAACACTCCCTCCGCCGAACTCGCCCTCGCACTGAACAATCTCGGCACCACCCTTGCCGGCCGTCACGAATACGAACGCGCCCTGCCCGTGCTGCGCCGAGCCAATCGAATGGCACAGCAATTCCTCACATCCGAGCAACGCTTCCAGATTCAAGGAAACACCGCCCAAGTCATGATCCGCCTCGGCGACTATTCCGCCGCCCGCCCGCTCGTTGACCAAGTCGTCTCCTTTGCAGAAGCTGCCAACCAACCCTATCTTCTCTATGCATTGCTCTCGAGAGCCGCGATCTTCACTGCGGCTCTCGACTGGGACGGCGCCCAGAAAGACATCGACCGAGTATTGCAATCGATTGACAACCACCATCCACTCGCGCCAAACGCCCACGCTCTGCGCGCCACCGCGTGGCAACGCGCCGGAAACCACCGCCTCGCCGTGAACGAATTCGCGATCGCTCTCGAGCTCGGCGATCGCACCCCATATTGGATCCACACCTCCGATGCAACCGATATCATCGATTCTTATAGTGTTTCCCTGCGTAAGACAGGCCAACGAAGACGCGCAAAGGCCCTAGTCCAAGAAGTCAACAATCGAAAGAGAATAAATCCAACACCATAGCCGGTCGAATCTCTGATACCATCGGAAAGCTGCGCATGAAAATCCGTCCATCATTGGAGGGTCGACTGGCGCATCGGGTTCCAATTCGATTAGGAGAATCCTCTTAGATGAGAGTGTTTCTAGTTAACCCCAGTGACGACGCTTTCGGAACAGCGGTAATCACGCCCAGGTGGCTTTTCGTACTTGCCGCGGCGACTCCCGACAGGTTCGGACAGCCGATTATTGTGGATGAGACCATTGAGTCCCTCGACGTCAACCTGGTCCAACCCGGCGACGTCGTCGGCATCGGAATTCACACCGCCAACGCACTTCGCGGTCTCAAAATGGGGCGCCTCTGCCGCGAACGCGGTGCATGGGTGATCTTCGGTGGTATCCATACCACCCTCTTCCCCAACGAACCGCTTGAGCTCGGCGGCGCACATGCCAGCGTCAAAGGCGACGGCGATCAGATCTGGGCCAAAGTACTTACCGATTGCGAAGCCGGCAAGCTCGAAAAAGAGTATGACGGCGGTCGCGTCTCGGGCGATAAGTTTATGCCCGCGCGTTGGGATCTGATCAAACGCGATAACTATATGTGGGCCTCGGTACAGACCGTCCGCGGCTGCCCCAAGCATTGCAGTTTCTGCTCCGTCTGGCGCACCGACGGTCAAAAGCCTCGCCAGCGCGGAATCGACTCTGTGATGGAAGAGATCGTGCAACTTCGCCGTCTCGGCTACCGGTTCATCGCCCTGGCTGACGACAACTTTTATCCGGTGAGCATGCGCGACATCGAACTCGCCAAGATGCAGAAAAACGAAGCGCGCATCGCGGAACTCGAATCTCTGCGTGCGGAGCGCTTCGAACTGATGCGCCGCATGAAAGATCTGCCGAATGACATGACGTTCTTCACGCAGATCACAATGGAAGCCGCCGAAGACGTCGACTTCCTCATCGCCATGAAGAATGCCCGCATCCGCGGTGCCCTCGTCGGCGTGGAAGCCGTGACCGAAGAAGGCTTGAAGTCGATCTTCAAGGACTTCAATCTCTCCGGTGACAACCTCGCGATTCGCCTCCGAGCCTTCCGTGAAAACGGCGTCCACGTTCTCGGAAGCTTCATCTTCGGCCTTTCAACCGATCGGATGGATACTTTCAAGGCCACCTTTGAACTCGCCAAGAAAGCCAACATCACCTTTGCCCAGTTCGTAACCATGACCCCTTACCCGGGTACAGTGGACTTCCAGAAATGGGAAAAGGACCAGAAGGGTACGATGCCCGAGGTCGACGGCACGCCCATCAATCGCTACTGGCTCATCCCCAGCAACAAGCGTCCGAAGCTCTATTTCACCCATCCAGCGTTGAGTTCGGAACAGATCCGTCTCGGTACACAATCGGTTTGGGATGATTTTTACAGCGCCAAGGAAATCTGGTCACGATCAAGCTGTGTGAAGTCGATCAAGGGCCGGGTTGCGTTTCTCCTGATCTCTAAGCTATACCGGCAGATGTACGCCAACACCGGTATCGCCACCGACAGCGCTCGCCGCAAGAGCGCCAATCGATGGGCTCGAATCATCGCCAAGATGGTCAGTAAGGTCTTCCACGGCAAACCGATGCCTGATCTTCAGGTACCTGGAGCCCCGCCGAAGATGGAGTTGAATCCGCTCCGCGTCATCGGGTAGCTGTTACAGAAACAAGAAGGCCGCTGGAGAAATCCGGCGGCCTTTTCGTTTTAGAGCCGCTTCAAGAGGGAGATCTGACCAGCGTGATAGATGTTCTGCTAAGCGATGCCATGCAGCAAAAAGTAAAAATCGAACTCTCTGCCATCGGCAACCGGCGGCCAATCATCGTCGCCAGTCATCGACACGTATTCCCCGCCCTCAATCGACAACAGGCCCGTCCGCTGCCAAGCGGTGACGTGTAAGACAAGTTCCCAGATCGAATGCAACTCGAGTCTTGCCTTGGCCGCCGCAAGCCGCGAGTCGACGCCTTCCAGCGCCTCGACGACTGACGAACCATGCCAGGCAACACCCGAGGGGAACGCCCAACTTGGCTCGCGATACGTCGCGTCTCCGGCTTGCTCATGACTTTCTCCGGATTCGGTAGTCTTCCACCGACGGCATCTTGATGATCTTGCACATCTCAAACAGCCTCGACCGAGCCCTCATCCCAACGCGCTCGGCCAACGTAATACGAGATGTATAACCGCTTGGCGACGAAAGCTGTTTCTCCTGCAGCACGCCACCCGCATCGGGATCGGGCAGATTCGTCGTCGCAATCAAGGGTTTACGGTTGTTGCAGCGATGCGTGATGATCGACGTCACCGTGTCTTCCACCCAATCGGTAACACGGTGCGCACCAAGATCGTCGAGCAGCAGAATCTCGCAGTCCAGCGCATTCCGCAGCGCCTCTCGGTCAACCGATTCGGAACTCTTGTCATACCCCGACCGGATCTGTTCCAACAGACGCTGGTAGTCATAGAAGAGCCCGTCGTATCCCCTGGAAATCAGAGCGCGGAGTACGGCAGCCGCTAGATGGGTCTTTCCTGTACCTGGTTCGCCAATGAACAATAATCCCGGCTTATCGGTGACCGGGAACTCTCTTACGAACGCCCGAACCTGCAGCAATACGCTGCCCAGCGCATTCCGTGCGATCGGGTTATCTGAAGGAAGTACGAAGTTCTCCGTGGAGGCGTTGCGGTAGAGCAGTGGGATGCCTGCGGCATTCTCAATGCGCTGCGAGCGACCGACGCTTTGGCATTCACACTTGGCCGCCGCCGTAACGCCATCGCGTTCGATGATCCGAAAGCCGGTACCGCCACATTTGGAACAGGTTTCCGCCATATACCTACCAGTGTAGACCGGTTATACGAAAAGTGCGCTAACAGAACCGTCTTCGTGGATACTCTGAATCGCTCGTGCCAGTAACGGAGCCACCGACAGAACCTTCACTCGACCGCACTCCATCGCCCTGCCGCTGAGGGGAATGGAATCCGTGACAACCACCTCTGTGATTGAGCTCGCCTCGATCCGGTCAATCGCCGGACCCGAGAATACAGCATGAGTCGCAACCGCACGAACACTCTTTGCACCTTGCGACATCAGTGCCTCGACGCCCTTTACCAATGTGCCAGCAGTGTCGATCAGATCGTCGACGACGAAGCAGTGCTTGCCCTGGATGTCTCCAATAATGTGCATCACCTCGGCGACGTTCACCTCAGTACGCCGTTTATCGATAATCGCAAGCGGAAGTTCGAGGCGCTTGGCAAAAGCGCGAGCGCGCTCGACACCGCCAGCATCAGGGGAGACGACCACCGAGTCTTGCGTAACCATTGGCTTAAAGTAATCGATGAAGACCGGCGTCGCAAACATATGATCCACTGGAATTTCGAAGAATCCCTGAATCTGTGCGGCATGCAAATCCAACGCCAGTATACGATGGGCACCAGCCGTTTCCAGGAGACTCGCCACGAGCTTAGCCGAAATCGGCATTCGCGGACGGTCTTTGCGATCTTGGCGAGCATAGCCGTAATAAGGCAGGACAGCGGTAATTCGCTGCGCCGACGCGCGTTTCAGCGCATCCATCATCAGCAATACTTCCATCAAGTTATGATCGACAGGTGAACAC
>CAZCPL010000167.1:6920-8738 GCA_964500255.1 uncultured Solibacteraceae bacterium
GGTGAACACGTTGGTTGAACTACGAAAACGTCGGCCCCTCGAACGTTTTCCATCACTTGAAGATGAGTCTCGCCGTCCGAAAAGGCCTTCACTTCGGCCGCGCCCAACTCTGTTCCCAGTTCCCGGCAAATTGCATTGGCAAGCGCTGGGTTGGCGCTGCAGGTGAAGACTTTTAATCGATCGAATCTCATTGCGCGTACCGGCTTTGGGGCGGCCATTTCTCTCCAGGAGCGATGTGTGCTCGAAGCTGACGTCGCCAGATCTTCTGGTATTGGCGACGACTCACAGTTGCAATCGGGTGAACCGTGTATCCTTCAAGGATACCCGGATCCGGCCCATTGCCGTCAAAAAAAGCATAGATGGACGAACCGCTACCGGACATCCGAACATAGGATGCACCGGCACCGCCCAACAATCGGTGTATCGAGCGAAGCTTCGGATAATTCTTGTAAACAACTGCTTCAAAGTCATTTACACCAATACCGAACGTGCCGCTATCAAGCTTCCAGAGAAACTGCTGAAAATCAGCGGGCGCAGAAATTTCCACAGATTTCCGCGCCAGATCTTCGTACGCCTGGCCCGTTGATACATGGACACCGGGCTCCACCAACAGGCCCCGCCGAGTTCGAATCTCCTGCAGGGGATAAAGTTCCGTGCCCCGACCCAAACCCAAAGCAGTGCCCCCGTGCAAGAAAAAAGTCACATCGCTACCAAGATTTGCGGCGATCTCTTCAAGTTTTACAAGAGGTACAGATTTTCCGAGAAGAACGGGAAGGGCAAGCAGGACAGATGCCGCGTTCGAAGAGCCACCCCCAAGTCCGCCGCCTATTGGAATGACTTTCTTCAAGTTAAATTGAATCAATCCTTTAGACTTAGAAACCTTAAGTATCGCTTCCGCTGCCTTCTCGATCAAATTGCCCGGGATCTCTACGTTTCCAGCCATCTGAATAGAAGTCTTAGGACCAGCAGAATAGGATACACCAATGGTGTCGGATAAGGAGATGGATTGAAAAACAGTTCGCAGTTCATGATACCCATCCGCGCGCTTGTGCAGGACCCGCAGATCGAGATTGACCTTGGCAAGCGAACGCAAACGTGCGGTACGAACTTCCATTTGCTAGTAGTGCAACAGAGAATGAATCTCTAAGCCAGGAAGTCGGTTCCGGCCACGCAGAAAGTCCAGTTCCAAGACGAATCCGAGCCCAACCACTTCACCGCCGAGGCGCTGCACGAGGGACGCAACCGCTGCCGCCGTCCCGCCGGTGGCCAGCACATCGTCCACAATGAGGACCTTCTGGCCGGGAGTAACCGCATCCTTATGAATTTCCAGGACATCCGTCCCGTACTCGAGGGCGTACTCCACCCGCTCGGTCGCCGCCGGCAGCTTATTCGGCTTGCGCACCGGAATGAAACCCGCACCGATCATGTATGCCACAGAAGGCGCAAAGAAGAACCCTCGGGCTTCGATACCGATCACCTGATCGATTCCCTGGCCTGCATACTGCGTCTTCAAAGCATCCAATACAGACTTCAGACCCGTAGGGTCCTTGAGCAACGTGGTGATATCGAAGAAGTTGATGCCGGGCTTCGGAAAGTCCGGGACTTCGCGAATCAAAGACTTAAGATGTTCCATCGCGGAATTCTGAGTTTAACATGGGTGCAACCCACCATCCCTCCAGACTCGTCTACTCTTACAATTAAACATATGAAGTGGATCGCCCGAACGGCCTCAATGTTGGTGGTTGCACTGACACTACTGAACGCGCAAACAGCAACGAAGAAGCAGAAGCCCAGACTAGCGACCGCAAACGCAAAGCC
>CAZCPL010000167.1:8748-12316 GCA_964500255.1 uncultured Solibacteraceae bacterium
ATTCTAGTGAAGGGCAACCAGCACTACAAGAATGAAGACATCATCGCCGCCAGCGGACTCAAAGTCGGGCAACGCATTCTGGAAACCGCCTTCGAACTAGCGCGCGAACGACTGATGGCCACAGGCGGCTTCGAAAGTATCAGCTACAGGTACCAGCCAATGCCCAACGGCGATGGCTATGCTCTCACCTTCGAAGTCCTGGAAGTGGGCCGCACGCTACCCGTCCGCTTTGAGGATCTCCCTATGCCAGATGCTGATCTCAACAAGTTCCTGAAAGACAAAGAACCTCTCTTCGGGGGCGACCGGGCACCAGGCAACATTTCCGTTTTGGAACGGTTGGCCAAAGAACTCACCGACTACCTCACACCCAAAGGACTCAAGAATCCCGTCGCCGCCCAAGTCGTCGCAGATACACCAGGCGAACTTGCGATTCTCTTCCGTCCCAACACCCAACGGCCGCGTGTCGCACAGATCAACTTCGTTGGGAATCAACTGCTCGACACCGCCACTCTCGCCAATGCATTCGCTATGGTCTCGATTGGAGTCGAGTACAAGGAACAGACAGTCCGTACTCTTCTCGACACTTCGATCCGCCCCCTCTACGAAGCCCGCGGATACCTGGGAGTGCAGTTCCCCAAGATCACCACCAAACCCAAGACAGACATCCAGGGCCTGGACGTCGTGATACAAGTGTCAGACGGAAAACCGTACAAGTACTCGCAGATCACGGCCTCCGGATCTGGCATAGCCGCCAAAGAGGTCTACTCCATCGCGGGTCTAAAACCCGGAGACGTGGCGAATTTTGACTCCGTGAACGAAGTCTCGAAAAAGCTCGTCGACCGCATGCAGCGCGACGGATACATGCGCGCCAAAGCGTCCTACGACCGCAAGATCGACGACAAGACCCAAACCGTCAACATCCAGTTCAAGACCGAGGCAGGCCATGTATATACATTCAACAAACTCGCCATCCAAGGCCTGGATCTGCACGGCGAACCAGCCGTCCGCAAGATCTGGGCACTCAAATACGGCAAGCCCTTTAACGTCGAATATCCACAGCGCTTTCTCAACGAAGTGAAGGAACAGGGTATGTTTGACGGTCTCAAAGAGACCAAGTTCGAAACCAAGCTCGACGACAAAGCCCAGACCGTCGACGTCTTGCTAATTTTCCGCTGACGCCCTGGATTCCAGCAACATCTGCAAGATCGCATGGAACTCGCCCGGGGTCACCTGTGGTGTGCCGTCCTTTTCGAAGTCCACTTTGTGGGTGATCACCATACGGGCCGCCGGGAGTACGGCAATGTACTGCCCGAAAGCCCCCATCGCAGAATAGGCACCTTGAAACGGACCAGTGGTAATCTGCGGCCAATTCGGTGCATCCCATACCCACCACAACATTCCATATCCCCAGAGTCCGCTGCGAGTACGCATCGCCAAAGGCACCGGATGGAGTTCGGCATGTGGCGTGACCAACGTCGTCAGACGCCCCGCCCATCCGCGAGGCATCACCTGCTTTTCGCCCCACGCGCCGTCAGACAACATCAGCAGCCCCAGCCGCGCCATATCGCGCGTCGACAGGTACATCGCGAATTCCGGATGAACCGAATCGGGCTTCGCACTGACCTTTTTCTGCTTCTTGCGATCGAAATCCTGCATCCCGATTGGCTTCGCTAGTTCGCTTTCGAGCGCATCGAAGACGTCTTTGCCGGAGATCTTCTCAAAAGCGGTACCCGCGGCGTTAAAATCCCAGTTCTGATACTGCATGTAAGTCCCCGGAGCCTGCGCACCCCGGCGAGGCGAGGCCGACGTCAATTCCTCATTCCCCGACGGTAGATAGATCCCTGACCGCGCAGTAAGCAAGTGCAAAAGCGTCGCCTTGCGCTCAATCGACAGAAACGGCTCGGAATCTTCCAACCCCAGTTGCTCCACGGTCTTGTTCACATCCATCTTTCCGGACGCAAAGTAGTTGCCGAACAACATGGCCAAAACGCTCTTGCGAACCGACGCCACCTTCGAAACCTGGGCCGTATCGCCGTACTCGAAGATCACACGCCCATCCACGGAAACATGCATCGCCGTCGTTTTCTGGGTTCTCAGCCAGCCGCGCAATGCCTCAAGTTTGGCCGTCGAGTAGCCAAGATCCTCGGGTTTCGAACGCTGCCAGTCCGCTGGCGAATCGGCCAACGCCAGAACGCACAACAGAAGCGGAATCATTTCGCTGCACCACCTTCCACGTCGATCAGAATCTTATGGAACGCCCCTGGATTCGCATCCCACTGGCGAAGCACTTCACTGGCGTCGGCCATCTGTATCACGTTCGAGATCGCCTCTTCCACCGGAAAAGTCCCTTGGCGCAGCATCGCCATCACCTCGGCGAAATCCTTGGGAGTCGCGTTGCGCGAACCCATGATGTCGAGTTCCTTCTGCACGAAAAGACGGGTCTCGTAGCTGATGTGCTCCTTCGCGTAGCCAATGTAGACCACGCGACCAGTGAAGGCCACGCATTCCACCGCTGCCCGAAACGTTTCCGGAAGCCCGATTGCCTCAATAATCACATCCGGACCATCGCCATCGGTCAGCGCCGCGAGTGCATCCTGCAGGCCGCCACCGCGAGAATTGACGACGTGCGCCGCGCCAGCCTTGCGGGCGACTTCCAGTTTGCGATCGTCGACATCGACAGCGATTGTGCGCGCGCCGCGGAAAGCCGAAGCGGCGACGGCCGCCAGTCCAACGCCTCCGCAACCGAGCACCGCAACGGTGTCCGACGATGTCACACGGCCGCGATCCACGGCATGAAAGCCCACGGACATGGGCTCGACAAGACACAGTTCCTGCGCGGATAAGCCTTCTGAAACCTGAATCTTTTCCCACGGTACGGCGAGGCGTTCGCGTAGTGCACCATCGCGCTGGACACCCAAAGTCTGGTTTGAGCGGCAGGCGTTGGAACGGCCACGCCGACACGAAGGGCAGGTTCCGCAAGTGGTGTAAGGCGAGACGGTCACACTCATGCCAAGCGTCAGATGCGCGGGAACCCCGGCCGAAACGGCTTCTACCACCGCTGAAATCTCATGCCCCGGAATTCGAGGATAGCTCACCATCGGATTCTTGCCGCGAAAGCTATTGAGGTCCGAACCGCAGAGCCCCACCATTCGAATCCGCAGCATGACCTCGCCCGGCTCAAGTTCAGGAAGTACCCATTCGGTCAACGTCAGTTCCCCGGCTTGGGGCATGATCAGGGCTCGCATCCTAACACTGTATCCCAAGCGCATTGGTGGCACCATGGAAAATCCACCCTAGTACTGTCCGATTCTAGGCGAAAATCGGCTGGTTGGGCGTTGGCCAATGGCGGTGCTCTTCGGCAAAGGCAAGAAACCGGATCACCGCGGCCTCGTCGAGCGCCTTGGTGTAGTCGTTGACGTAGAGGTCGATGTGCCGTTGCATCACCGAATCATCCATCTCTTGCGCATGCTCGCGGACATACGGCAAACTTGCCTCGGGATTCGCGAAGGCATACTCCACGCTTGCCTTTAGAGCGGCATCCACTTCCGAAGCGCGCGCAATCAGATCA
>CAZCPL010000168.1:0-401 GCA_964500255.1 uncultured Solibacteraceae bacterium
CGACCCAGGCGTCGAGGTTGTGCACGGGGCGCACATCCACTTGCGATCCGGGCATGAACGCCAACGCGCCGACGTCGACCGTGAGTCCGCCTTTGGTGCGTCCGGTAACGCGTCCGGAAACGACGAGCGCCTCACGATGAGCGCGTTCGAGGTTGTCCCAAGAGCGGAGTCGATTCGCTTTGTCATACGAAAGGACGACAAAGCCTTCTGGATGCTCACCCTTGTCGACGGCCACATTGACGGTGTCGCCCCGCTTGACGGAACAGGTTCCGTCAGGGAGTAGCAACTGCTGTATCAGCACAGCGCCTTCGACTTTGTAGCCGATGTCGACGATGACGTCTTTCTGGGTAACGCTGAGTACGGTGCCCTGCAGGATCTCGCCAGTGGCCGGGGGCTCAAGG
>CAZCPL010000168.1:411-5433 GCA_964500255.1 uncultured Solibacteraceae bacterium
GGTGACCGAGGAGGGCGCCGTATTCGTCGTCCTCCGCATCGGTACCCGAAGCCATGGCTGCGAGAAACTCGTTCTGTTCCCGATCCCAGTCGGAATCGTCATCTGCTGTTGGATCGCCTGGAACAGCGGGGCGGGCGGGCATCGGATTCCCTGGCGTCATTTGACGAGGGGATTGATGTCGCGCTTGCTCAACACTGCTCTGGTTCGTATCGTGTTTGCGTTCATCTGGTGCGCCGGCCATCACCTGGAACTCCCTTCCCAAGCCTTACCAAAAGCTGGGTCCAACGGCGAGTCGGTCAGTTCGTTGGGTTCGAGCCGCCAAGGGCTGAGTTTCCTACAGAGAAACTTTGGGAGTCCGTTATTTGGATTCCACGCGATCGGAATAAACCGCATCGCACCCAACGCATCTACCGACAAACCGTTGATAGATCAGTACTTCAGAATTATGACCGAGCGGGATACCGAAGTCAACTAGAGGCGTTATCGGGAGTGTCCGGCAAGGCGGGTGAAACGGCCCATCTTGCGGTGTCGATTCTTGCGCCTATTCCTTCTCGTCTGCAAACGAGGCGGGGTAGAAAGCCGGAAGCGGTTGAATCATTGCGAAGTGAGAAAGCAGTCTTCCGAGGGTGGAATCACGTTCGGACAGGCTGACCCAGCGAACCGTAGCGGACTCGCCATCGTCGGAGAAGAATCCGACTCCACCTTTGCTGATTCGATGGTCGCTCCAGGAACTCACCGTGCGTCCGTTGACTGAAGTAATGAAGCGAGTTCCCTGGACGCTGAGACGAACACGATAGGGACGACCGCGTTCGAGCGAGATAGGGAGGGGAAGCCGGACTCGGTCTACCTCGTGGCCATCGAGCATGGCATAGCGGACGATTCCGGCATTGGGCGCACCGCTCCCGGTTGCTGCGCGATTGATGCTGAGTTTCGTAGCGTAGTAGTTGCGGGAATCGGTTGCCCGGAACGCCCAGTTCATACTCTTTTGCTCGATCTGTCCGACAAATTCCATGTCGTAGTTCGAGAGCGAGGAAGATCGTTTCCAGATTTTCAGCGAGCCGGGTCGAAGTCCTGAGGGTTCGAGAGACCAATCTTTGGCGGCGCTGGCGGAGGCGGACGCCCAATCGCCGATACCGGAAGCAAAATCGTGTGTGAGGGTCACGGTTGCGCCTCTTTGGAAGATCGATCCGAGGCTCCAATCGGATGACGTGGTTCCACCCTTGGAGCCAGCGGGGGAATCTGGAACGATGCTGGGGATGGAAACTGCCGAGCCCCCTCCGCTGCTGCCACCGCCGCTCTTTCCGTCGCTCAACGCCACTAAGGCCACAGCCACCGCACCGATTGCGACGAAGACCACGACACCCGAAGACTTTTTGGGGCCTTTACGCTTGTCTTTTTCGACAGTCCACAACTCGCGGGTATCGTAATCCGCTGTTGCGTCCTGTTCGAAGACAACGCCCTCAGGTGAGAGCGTGGCGAGCCGTCGATGCTCGGAGGAGCAAAACTCCTTGTCGAGGATACGACGGAAGAACCCGATATTTTTTCCGCACCAGAGGCATTCCATAGATTGATACCGCTACCTAACTACACCTGATTATACGGGCTATCTTCTCTGTTGCATCCGTACTAGGGGTCGATTTGAGGGTAGTTTAAGGTGCCCTTAGGTGAAGACTCCGGCGAATGGCTTATGGTTTAGGAATGGGAAACGGCGAAGAAAAGTACTATCCCGATCCAATTCATGCAATCGAGATCACGGATGTCTTCGATTTGCACGCCTTCGCGCCTCGCGACGTCGGGTCCGCAGTCGAGGCCTATTTGGAGGAGGCCCACGCTCGCGAGTTTCGGCATGTGAGGATTATCCACGGTAAGGGTATCGGCTACCAGAGAGAAAGAGTTAGGAAAATCTTGGTGAAAACGCCGTTTGTTGAGGATTTTGCAGATGCTCCGATGGAAGCGGGTGGGTGGGGCGCGACTTTGGTTACATTGAGGAGGACATTGGCGGCGGAGGAAAAGAAAAAGGGTGCGGATTGCTCCACACCCTAGTTTGGGTTGAGATTCGGACTGGAGTCTAGAAGAAGAAGCGAACACCGAACTGTGCCTGGAAGGGGTTACCCACCTGGGAGTTGTTCGGGTCATAGTTGCCGTCGGTCAACTTGAGGCGTTGGAACGCTACATTGGTGGCCGCAGTGGTTCCATTTGCCAGGAATCCAGCTCCGTACACCTGATTGTTTCCGCCGAAGACCACGTTCTCAGCGTTGAAAACGTTGAAGAACTCGGCTGACAACTGAAGCCGCATGTTTTCACGCTTGAGCTTGAAGCTCTTGAGGATGCGCGCGTCCGTGCGGGCGAAGTTGCGGTTGCGGAAACCGTTGCGGGCGAAGGGCTGGCCGGGGCCAGCGTAGGGACGGTCGTTGTTGTTGCCGTCGGCGTTCGTGTCGGCGCCGACCCGGGCGGTGAAGGGCAGTCCACTGTTGAATCGGGAGATGCCGGAGACTTCAAACCCAAAGGGCAGACGGTAAACAGCGTTGGTGGTGAACTGATTGCGGATGTCCTGGCTGGAGTAGTTGTACTCGTCGCGCAGGTTAAAGCTGTTGGTGTACTCGAAGCCACCGGCATCGCGTTCGCTGTCGGCATCCGAGTAGTTCTGAGCCATCGTATAGAAGGCAGACACTTGCAGCTTTTGGGCGCGGTATTGGGCGTTGAGCGTCAAGGCTCGATACATGCCGCGGGCGGAGCTTTCGCGGACCGTGATGGCGCTCAGCGTCGACACGCCGATGCGCTGACGGCCAGAGAAGCTGGGACGCAAAGACTGATCGGTAGCGCCGATCACCGGGGCACCCAAATTGTAATTCCGGTTCCTCAAAAGGTGGACGGTGTTGACGTAGCTGAACTGCACGCCGGCGACGAAGTTCTTAAAGACCTCGGTATCGACGCCAAGTCCGCCTTGGAACGAGCGGGGATTTGTGAAATCAGCAGCGTTGAGGGTGATTGCCGCTCCATTGAAAGGATCGAGCGTCGCGCCACCGCCGAGCCAAAGGGCTGCTGCGCGCTGAACGGTCTCAACAGGGATCACGGGCAGTCCGGTCAAAGGCGACGAGTTCAAGTTGACGCCAACCTGGTTGAAGACGTTATAGATCGACGGGCGAGTGGTGTCTCCGCCAATCCGAATTGAAACGTCGCCAGGGATGGTGCGGAAGTTGTTCGTGCCTCCGGAGAAGATCAGCATTGGCGAAGCTCCGTAGAACAGACCGGTATGGCCGCGGACGACGGTGCGGTGGCTACCGGAGATGGGGGTCCAGGCAAAGCCGAAGCGGGGCATGATCTGTCTGGTGGAATCCTTCATGACGGAAGGATCGAGCTTGGAGCCTAACTGGTAGGTGGCGTTGGCCACGCGGTTGAGGAGTGCGGTGTTGCCGGTGGCGACTTGTGGGTTGTACTGGCCTTCCCAGCGGATGCCGAAGTCCATCGTCAACTTGCTGTTCACGCGGAAGCTGTCCTGGGCGAAGATGCCGAGTTGCTGCAAACCGTAGTCCGCGACAAGATTGCCAATTTGACGGTCATAGATGACGCTAGGATTGTCGAAGCGGTTGGCGCCGTTGGTTCCGTTGCCACCGAGGCGCTCGGCCGTGGTCTGGGCGTTGGCGATGTTGATGTTGAAGGTGCCAAACTGATTGAATCCAAACTCTTGGATGGTGGAAAGGCGGCTGTAATCCACCCCGAACTTCATGGTGTGATTGCCCTTGATCAAGCTCAAGTTGTCGGTCAGCTGCCAGCGGTTGTCGTCCTGGGTTGTGGGCAAAAAGCTACGTGCGCCGAAGGCTCCGATGAAATTGCTGACAGATGGAGCGTTGGAGTTGGCGAGTCGGGGGCGTAATTCATAGCTGCCGCTGAACTTTACGTCGTTCACGACGGATGGGCTGATGAGGTGGGTATATTGGAGCGTACCGTTGTGGACCCGATCCTTCTCCGTACCTTCATTGCTGAGTGCGAACTGGCTGAAGGGGTTGGTCGCACCGCCAACGGTGACCGCGTTGTTCTCGGTGGAGTTCGAGAAGGTGTAGCGTGTTGTCAGACGGTGACCGGCAGCGAACTGGTAGTCCATGCGTCCGAGCAACGCCACAGCGTTGTTGTCCTGCACGAAGTCTTTCTGTTCACTGCGAAAGAAATCGATGACGGGCTGAGTCAGCGGGCTGGCGGTGATGTTGCCGAGCTGCGGGAAGACCGACTTGCGGGGAATATCCGCCTTTTGGGCTTCCACGGCACCGAACCAGAAGAGACGGTTTTTGATGGCGGGGCCGCCCGCGGCACCACCGTACTGCTGCAGAGTTTCCGAAGGAGTCACCCGTAATTTGCGGCGGACGTTGACGTCGGCGGTGAAATCAAGTGGATCGAGCACCGGAATCGGGCTCTGCGCGCTGAACTTGCGGTTGCGGTTCTGGTAGAACGCTTCACCGTGGATGTCGTTGCCACCGGTCTTGGTGATGGTGTTCATGATGCCGCCCGTGGAACGGCCGTATTCCGCGGAATAGCCACTAGCCACAACCTGGAATTCCTGAATGGCGCTCTGGGGAACCGTGAGAATGAAGTTCGAGCGTTCGCCGCCGCGGATGCCGCCAAAGAAAGGCTGGTTGTAATCCGCACCGTCGAGCATGATGTTGGAGTAGATGGCGCGCTGGCCCGCAAAGGACAACTGCCCGCGGGTTCCGTCGTTGGCTTGCACGGTCGGCGTCAGGACTGCGAAATCCTGAAAGCGGCGGCCATTGATAGGTAGGTTGGTGATGGCGTTGGAATTGACTGTTGCCGACGGGGCGGGAGCGACTTCGCTCAACAGACCCGAAGAGACTTCAACAGTAGTGGATGTCGCTTGCACCGCGAGGTTGACGTCGACGCTGATTGCGGAACCGACAGTAAGGACGATGCCCTTGAGGGTGGCCGGAGCGAATCCGGGGGCTTCGGCGACAAGGTCGTACATGCCCGGATCGAGTTGGATCACGCGGAACTGGCCTTCGGATCCGGCGACGA
>CAZCPL010000168.1:5443-10740 GCA_964500255.1 uncultured Solibacteraceae bacterium
GTAAATCCGGTTGCGGTGTTGGTGAGTTTGACCTTTGCTCCCGGAACGAGAGCCTTGTTGGCGTCGTAGACGGAGCCGATGATTTGACCCTTGTTGGCGTCGGATTGGCCGAACGCGAGAAATGAGAGGCAAGTCAGGGCCGAGATGACCCTAAGCCCGGTTTGGATACGAGACTTCGAAATTATCATAGTGAAGCGAGTTTTACTGCAAGTACTCTTCCTCTATGATATCGGAGTCCTACGACGATTCCGTTACAGTTTGGGTGCAAGACCAAAAGTAATGAGAGACAGGGTACCGTTGGCCCATATCCCTGTCTCTCAAAGTTCCAGAAAGCTACTTCACAGGGGAATAATCTGTGGGGCTCATATAAACGGACTCGACCTTCTCCACAATCTTGCCATCGGCTTCGGAAGCCTTCTGAGCGACCTTCCAGTCGGCATCGTTGCGGAAGTCGAGCCAGGCTTTCTTGGCGGCGTCGCGGCTGTCGTATGACAGGACATAGATGAGTGTGTTGTCTGAAGAGGGGGCGTCCTGCGGAACCCAGTATCCAACGTTCTTCATGCCATGCTTTTCGAAGATCTTGGTGGTGTGATCGCGGAAGCGGGCCTGCAGGGCAGGGAGGCGTCCGGGAAGGGTGTGATAGGTGCGGAGTTCGTAGACGCGGTTGGCGGCGGCGCGGGCTTCTTGCACTTGTGTGAACGAGTAGGTCACGAAGGCGCCGGCGGCGAAGCCAGCGAGAACGAGGAGGGCTTTTATCATGTGATTTATCTTATCAGCTAGGACGCCCAGATGCGTTCGAGCGACAGGACGAAGCCTGACACGGGTCCCTCGCCCGCAATGGTGGATGGGTTGAGAATCGTCTCGCGCGATCCGTCCGCTCGAAAGATGTCGATGGTCCGCGTGAAGGGATCGATCCACCATCCGAGCGTGACACCCGCGTCGATCCATTCCGCCATCTTTTCTTCCGATAGGCGTCGGCGGTCGCTCGGCGACACGAGTTCGACGATGAGATCGGGGACCGCCTCAGGATACCTGCTCCGCGCCGTCTGGATGCCTTGGTACTTCTGGTTGGTCAACCAAGCCGAGTCGTCTGAGCGGCGGGCCGATGAAGGAAGCAGGAAACTGGTGCTGGAATCGAAAGATTCGCCGTGGCCGTCGGCGATGGCCCAGTTGCCTAACTGCCTCGTCAGTTCCGCGTTGCGACGTCCAGTGATCGGTTCGGTTCCGGGCATGATCAACAAGCTCCCCTCGGCGGTGTACTCCAGACGGAAGTCCGCGTACCGGTCACAAAAAGAGATCCACTCGGCCTCTGACAGGCCGGGCTTGTGAAGGGTCACCGGGAGATAACAAGTCAGATCTTCGAAAACCGCTTGCATATGCCCCCATTCTATCCGACGAGGTATTTAGATCTCTACGATGTTCCAATGCGTCTGATTGTTGCGCGGTGGAACTCCCATGGGATGCTAAGGCAGATGACTTTCAAAACCGCGATCAGCCTGATTGCGTTCCAGGTGGGCTGGTTCGCCACGGTTCTTGGCGCAGCGCACGAACGGGCGTGGCTTGGACTGATAGTTGTGCCGGCGATCCTGGCACTCCATTTATTCCTAGCGCAGGACTGGAGGCGGGAGTTGGCACTGGCTGCTGCAACTGGCCTGTTGGGATTCGTCGTGGACTCGGCTTTGGTCTCGACAGCCGTGTTCGCCCCGATCCCCTTTGTTTGGGCGTCGCCGCCTTGGAGTCCACCGTGGATGGCGATGCTCTGGGTCAATCAAGCAGCCGTTTTGAACGCAAGCCTGGCGTGGATGCGCGGGAGATATCTGCTGGGCGCGCTTTTCGGAGCCATCGGAGGTCCGCTGGCCTATTTGAGCGGAGCGAAACTGGGCGCAATGTTGCGGCTGCCTTCGTCGCAAGGGCTGTTCATCATTGGCCTTACTTGGGCGGTTGCGTTTCCAGTGTTACAAGCCTTAGCGGCGAAGGCAGCCGGACCAGTTCCGCCAGCAAATCCGCCAAGGGAACCGTAACGAAGCCGGTGGACTGATCCGCACGCCCATAGGGAACGATGAGTTGCCCGGCATGAACGATCGATCCGCAGGAATAGACAACGTTCGGCACATAGCCTTCGCGTTCGTCGGAATTGGGTTCCAGTAGCGGTTCACGCAGACGCCCGATCACTTTCGTGGGATCGTCGAGATCAAGCAGAAAGGCACCGAGCGCATACTGCCGCATGGGTCCCACGCCATGGCTGAGCACGAGCCAGCCCGCATCTGTTTCAATCGGGGAGCCGCAGTTGCCGATCTGGATCATTTCCCAGGGATACTCTGGCTTTAGCAAGAGCTGTTGTTCGTTCCAAAAGTGGACGTTGGTGGAAAACATGATCGAGATGCTTTCGTTGTCCTGGCGTGAAAGCATCGCGTACTTGCCGCCGATCTTGCGTGGAAACAGTGCCAGGCCTTTGTTCTGCGCCGCGGGACCGTTCAACGTCACAAACCGAAACCTCAGGAAATCCTCAGTCTCCACCAGTTCGGGTACGACAGTTCTGCCGTCATAGGCAGTGAACGTGGCGAAGTAAGTGTGGCTTCCATCTTCATTTCGGAACTGCACGAAGCGGGCGTCTTCAATGCCATTTCGTTGTGAGGATGTGGAAGGAAATAGAATTCGCTCCGACAATGGCTGATGCTGTTCGAATTGCACCTCATAGTTCGAACTCGCAAGGGTCCAAGTCGCGAGCGCGGCATTGCGATCCTCGTGCAGCACCCCCGCGGTATTGGCTTCTTGTTGCAACGCCTCATCGATTGCGATGCGAAGTTCGTGCAATTCGAAACAGTCTCGCAATCTGTGCGTGACTCGATTGATGAAATGCGTAGAAAGTCCCATTTCCTGAAGCTTGCGTTCGAAGAGCGGCTTCTCATAGCAGTGATTGGGCATCTGGCGAGGCTCGGTAATGACGCCGCTGTGGGGCAACATCACTTCGATCCTCCGATCGGCGTGCAGCACCACCGTTCGGAACGTGACCGACGAGATGTGGCCTTCTCCCGTTGCGCGCAGGCTCAGAACACATCGCAAAGCGCCCTCTGGCAATTCAGATTGCTCTGGCTGGGCTACGATGGACGGATTGAACAGAGAGGCGGATTCCACAGAGTATTCCGCGAGAAAGTACGAGCCGATGAGCATCTGCCTCGCGATGGAAAGCGTACCCGGAAGATTCGCATCGAGCTGATCGAATCGCCTCAGAAGGGTCTCTTCGATCTGCCGGTGCCTCCACGAAAAGCCGGCGATTACCGCGGCCAGCAATTGTTCCACTCGATCGTCCGGTAGAGACTGAATGCGCGCGACGGTGTAATGAATCCGTTGCGCATCGCCGGGCGTGAAGTCCCGCAGCAGCACGCGAGAGGGGTCGGGGGTCAAAACGATATCGGTACGAGTGACGTTGAGCATGGAGAATTAGGCACCATTGACGATGGGTTCCTTGAAACCCGCAACCATATTTTGGGCAAGCCGCATTTCGGCGAGCGAGAGAAGAAACGCGAGTGTGGATTCGGATCCTTGGTTGCCGTTCACCCGGTCGACGTGAAGCCCGTCACCGCAGCCTCCGGATTCAGGCAAGTATAGTTCCTGCCCAAGATCGTTCCAACCAATATACCAGTCGAAGGCGCGCTGCGCTTGTTCATACCACCAGAAGTCCGATGTGGCACGAAAGGCTTCGAGGCAAGCGGAAACGGTGGCTTGCGCTTCGATCGGCTGCTGATCGAAGTTGGCGCGGACGCCTCCACGGCGATAGAACCCATTGCTGCCGATGGGGCGAAAGTGGCCCTTTTCGGAAACTTGGAGTTCCGCGAGCCAGCGCAAAGATTTCAATCCCGTCTCTAGAACATCTGCCTGGCCGGTGGCGCGTCCGCTCAGGATCAGGGCATGCGCGAGTTTGGCGTTGTCATAAGACAGTTCGTCTTCAAACCAACACCAATCGGGTTTGGCATTGCTTACGAAGAGATCCATCAGCTTTGCGGTGAGCATCTCTCGCGTCTGATTGACAAAACTTTCGCCGCTGAGACGTCGCAAGTATTCGTGGATACCGATCAAGCCGAAGGCCCACGCGCGAGGTGAAGTGAAGTCGACGATCGACGGCAGTGCGCTCGCGAAGAGTTGCCCTGCGATCATCTGAAACCCGCGATGCGGCGAACGGCCGACCGCGACGCCGAGAGCCCACAATGCGCGACCGTGACAGTCTTCAGAGCCTTGGTCGTCAAGCCATTGCCGATCGAAGCTCATGTGATTATGGAAGCGCTTCGATGTTCCGTCGAACGCGTAGTTGATAAAGGCGACGCATGTTGTGGCCATCGTCCGCATCTCTTCGGGCTCTTCGCCGAGTTCGCCCAGCAGCACGGCAAGAATGAATGCGCGGGTATTGTCGTCTGTGCAGTATCCTTCGCTGAAGTTGGGAACGTTGAAGGTGGCATGCTGAAAGACGCCAGTGGAATCGGTCATGCGGGCGAGATGTGTGAGCTTCAGTTCGGGAAGCTCGCGCGGCCTCTGATCAAGTGTTTTTCCAAGCAGAAACTTGCGCGAATGAGCCGCCCCATCGAGACGGGAGCGTTCGAACGAGTGCATGTAGTGCTGCGCGGCGGTGGACCAAATCATATCCCGGCCCATGCGATAGGCATTTTTGCGGATGGCGTGGCGGCGGTGGTCGTCATGCAGCAGTGCGGTCACTTCGCGCGCGATGGCGACGGAATCGCCAAAGGGCACCAGTACTCCGCGATCATCCGCGAGCAGTTCAGCCGCATGCCAGTAGGGCGTGGAAACAACGGCCTTGCCGGCTCCGAACGCGTAGGCAAGAGTGCCGGACGTGATCTGCGCTTCATTGAGATATGGCGTGATGTAGAGATCCGCTGCACCGATGAATTCCTTCAGTGTTTCGAGATCGACAAACTGATTGTAGAAGATGACGTTCTTTTCGACCTTGTTCTTTTTGGCCAACAATTCAAGGCTAAGGCGATAAGCTTCGCCGTGATCGCGGACCAGGTTCGGATGGGTCGCGCCCAGCACGATATAGACGACGTCGGGAAACTCGGCGACAATCGCCGGCAGCGCGTTGAGCACATTCTCGATGCCTTTGTTGGGTGAAAGCAAACCGAAGGTAAGCAGCACGGTCTTGCCTTCGACACCGAACCGATCTTTGAAGTAGGTCGGGTCGACAAAGCCAACGTCGGGAATGCCATGCGCGATGACATCGATCTTCGCCGATGGCGCGCGGTAGATATCCTGCAGCATCTGGCGTCCACGATCCGCCATGACAACGA
>CAZCPL010000168.1:10750-12158 GCA_964500255.1 uncultured Solibacteraceae bacterium
GTCGAGAGCGAAAGGAGTTCTTGCATCACTCGGCGCTGGTCATGGCGCGGATCCTGCAACACGGTGTGAAGCGTCGTGATCACGGGCATGCGAAGTTCTCGTAAGAACGCCAGGATGTGTCCGCCTGCGATGCCGCCGTAGATGCCGAACTCATGCTGCAGGCAAACGATATCGACATTGCTGATGTTGAGAAAATCGGCGGCGCGCAGGTAGCTGGAAAGATCCTGCTCGTCAATCTCAAATCGCACGACCTCCGGATACTCATATCCTGCTTTGGTGTCGTTCACCGCAACGCAGAAACACTGACTTTGTGGATACGCATCTGCGATCGCAGTGAGGATATCCGACGTAAACGTGGCGATGCCACACTTACGCGGAAGATGATCGCCGACAAAGGCGATCTTGCGCACCTTGGATGTTTCTTTCATGAACCTCTTGGCTGCGAAACGGACGGTTTTTGGAAGACGAAAAAGTTCCGGAGGCAGGCTGTGAGCGAGGATCCCGGTGGAATGGTAGGCCAATAGGCCAAATTCACTGTAGCGCGAAGGCAGGGCCGGATGAGCGAGTCCGCCCCGTGCGAACTATGTTTTGGGCACGGAAACCGTAATGTTGCGGTAACGGATCACACCCTGATGATCGCCTTGCAAAAAGAACGGACCGGGTTCGGATTCATTGCTGTCGAGCGCTCCGCCGGTTGGCCCGGGGATCTCGACGTTATCATGATAGACCTTGCCATCGCGCACAACCGTGACGTGGCGGCCAACAAACGTGATGTCGAACGAGGTCCACTTGCCTAGGTTCAAATCGTTGGCCGGAGGCGGATAGTGGCTGTAAACCGCACCCATCTCGTGGTCGGGCAACTTGCCTCCTTCGGTACCCACCTGGATCTCATAGCGTCCACGAAGATAGATGCCGCTGTTGCCGTGGTCCGGGCAATTCACTTCGATGTGGAGCTTGAAGTCCTGAAACTTGGCGGTTGTTTTGATGTTGGCGGCACGCGGTCCGCGATTGCCATCTACCAGCGGATTGTCGTTAACGAGTTCGCCATCGCGAGCGATCCACTTGTTGTTGCTGACGTTGCCGATAGGTTCCCAACCGGTGAGATCTTTGCCGTTGAAGATCGGTTCGGGCTTGGTCCAGGATTTCGGCATGGGGCGATCGAGCTTTGGGGCGCGTGCGGCGGCGAGTGTGGGTCCGTCTTTGTCACCGCGCTTCTCGATGCCTGCGAGCTTGTCCGCGCCGGTCGAGGTGAGTTCCCAGTGAACTGCGGGACCGCGGGCTGAGGCGAGCGAGATGTTGATGGTCAGCTTTCCGTCAGCGAACTGCGAACCGCGAATGGGCATCCAGCCGCCTCCGCGGGGTTGTACGCGGCCTTCGATCTTGCCGTCTTTTTCTGTGAGTTCCATCC
>CAZCPL010000169.1:0-11973 GCA_964500255.1 uncultured Solibacteraceae bacterium
CTCTTCCAGGGCGGCAACCCGTTGCAGGTGAATCAGAACGGCGGCGCCATATGGGATGGAACGCAGCGTCCCAACCTGATCGGCGATCCGAGCACGTCGGGTCCTGTGCAGGATCGCATCAACAACTACTTCAATCGCGCCGCCTTCTCACAGCCGCTGCCGGATGTCCCCGGTTCCGCGCCGCGCAATTTGGGTTATCGCGCGCCGGGAATCAAGACGTTGGATGCGGCGATCTTGAAGAGCATCCAGATTCGCGAAGGTCAACGCTTTGAGTTTCGGCTTGAGGCGACGAACTTCACGAACACTCCGATGTTCGGCGATCCGGCGACTGGATTCGGAGCGACCAACTTCGGACAGATCACCGGTTTACGCAACGGTGTGGGTCCGAGGAACATGCAGATCGGTTTGAAGTACTACTTCTAGACTGATTTCATCGATGACAAAGAGCCTCCCGTTTTGAGCGGGAGGCTCTTTTCTTTTGCAACTCCACAGTGTTTTCAGCTCCGCAGGACCCGAGCGAGTTTGCCAACGGAATCTCCGCTCAACCAAGGCGGTTAGTGGAATCGTAATGCTGCTTCGGGGTGTGAGCAGCGCTCACCCCGCGGCTAAGCCTTGGATAGATCACGGCAGCTGATTCAGGACGACTGAGGAGGGAAATGGTGCGCCCGACATGATTCGAACATGTGGCCTCTTCCTTCGGAGGGAAGCGCTCTATCCGGGCTGAGCTACGGGCGCGTGCTTAAAGTATAGCAACTACTTTTTTGCGCTGGGTGCTTTGGTGGCTGGTGCCGCCGCAGGCTTTGCCGCCATGGGCTTGGCGGGAGCCTCTTTGAGGAGGCCTTCAATCATCTTTCGCAGATACCCTTCATCCTGCAGATTCGCGTCGCCCAGCGGAGGCGATTGTGCGCGGATCACGCCCTTGCGGTCAATGATCAGCACCTGCGGCACCACGAAGCGTTCCTCCGGAGCAATCTTCAAGTAGTTGAGCACTTTGTCGCGGTCCGCATACGCCACTGGGAACGTTGCTCCAAATTGTTTCACGAAGTCCGGCACCAACATGGACGCCATGGGGTTGAAGGCGACGCCGAGTGCCTGGAATCCCTGCGGGCCGAGGTCGTTTTGAATCTTCGAAATCGTCTGGGCAGTGTGCTGGCAGTGAGAGCATGTCGTGTAGAGAAACTCCACAAGGCAGACCTTGCCACGGTATTTCGAAAGCAACTCCTGCTTGCCACCCTCAAGATTGAGCGTAAATTCCGGGCTCTGACGAGGAGGCGGTGGAGCCTCTGCCAAGACCGATCCCACGGCAAGTGTCAGGAAAAGAGCAAGTGTCCTCATTCCATCTCTAGTTTACTTCGGACCAGCCCGCTTGGAAACGGGCCAGATACTTGCGCAGGCGATGCGTATCGTTGGCCGAAGCCTTGAATATTCCGCGGCGGATGCTACAGCCGGACCTTCTCGAAGACGGAGCCTTCATCCCCGAGGTTCCAGAACTTGCATGAACATCGACACCATTCTATTCGCTTAGCAGGCGGGCATAGCTGCCCTCTAACCAACTAAGCGCTAAGCGACTTTCCGAACAACCCGGGCCACTTCCTTAGGACCAGTTCCGCCAAGTTCAGCACCAACGCCAAAGCCAGCAATCCAGGCCACCACTGGAGAGTCGACGCGATCGAGCGTCCGCCTGCATCGAAGACTTGCGATGGCGTAGGATTCATCCGCCCGCCTGTGAAGTCCGCCACTTGCTTCAGCAACTGCTCGTTCGAGCCGTACTGCGTCATTTCCTCTTCCTGCCGATAGAGTCCGATTTCAGGAAACGCACGGGATTCCTCTACGGGACGGATGCGGAACAGTCCCTGGCGGGAGCCGATGGGCAAACGTCCACGATAGGCACCTTCGGCCACCTTCAACACATTCAAAGGCTTTTGGAAACCAGAAGGACCCACCACAAAAATCGGCGGAATCTTTGCGGGCGTTTCGGAGTCACGCGCGACTTTGTAGTCCACGATAAGGTCGCCGCTGGCGCTGTCGAATTCCGCTGTCGCCTCCGAGGTCTGGGTGTGCGGCAGCAAATCACGCAGGACATTCATCCAGAACTTGTCGAAGCCGCCCCAGGTGATCCAGTCGGCGGCCCAGCGGGACTTCGCATCGGAGGCGAACACGGCGGAACGGCCGAGTCCGTATTGCCAGCGTGAGAGCAACGGATCTTTGTCAATTTGCAGCAGCAGATCGGCACCTGGCTTGCCTTTAAATTTCACGTACCCTTTCAAGACAGGCGCGGATTCGATGCCCGTTCCTTCGAGGATTTCGGCCTTCTTCATGACGATCGCCTGCAGCGGTTTCTCGATGGCTGTGGAGCCGGTGTGTTCCATCACGTCGCGCAGCAGGATCTGCTCGAGGCCCGCGGGGTCGTTGAGAAAGTATGATTTACCACCGGAAAATGCAGCGATTTTCTCGAGGTAGGCCTTGTTGACGTCTTGGCCTAAGCCGACCGTCGAGATGGTGACCTTCGCCGCCGCGGCCTCGCGGGCGAGTTCGAGCGAGTCGCCTTCTTCGGAGATGCCGTCGGTCTGAAGAACGATGTGCTTGTAGGTCGCGGTGACGGGCTTGATCTTGCGATAGGCCTCAGCAAGCGCGGGCGCGATCTGCGTTCCACCATCGGGCGTGACGCCGGCGATGAGGCGCTTGATGAGCGTGCGGTCTTCGGCCTTGCGAATCGGCACAGCCCATTGGAACGAGTTGTCGAAGATGAGTACGCCGACCAGATCGATGGCGCGCAGATTTTCGACGACACCGATGGAGGAGACGCGAGCGAGCTCCATTTTGCGGCCTTCCATGGACGAAGATTTATCCACCACCAACACGACGCAAGTGCCTTCGGGTGAACGGGGAGGCGCGAGTTTCGCGGGCAGCACGCGATCGATGCCGTCTTCAGTTTTCTTGCCTTCGAAGTACACGTTTTTCTCGCCGCCGATGACGAGCATGCCTCCGCCTTTTTTGACGTACTCTTCGAGTTCGTCTTTGCGGGCGGCGGGGATCGATTCGAGATCCCAGTTGTTGAAGACCACCAGTTGATAATCGTTGAGCTTTGCGCCAATCGGATCAATCGATGGCGTGACGTCGAACTGTGCTGCCGCAAAAGCCTGCATCAGGTTCTTCTCGGTGCCTGCCGGATCCTGCGAAACATAGAGGATTTTGGGGCGGCGCAAGTTGATCGCCTGATCGTAGCGGACCTCGCCGAGGCCTTCTGCTTTGAGGGTCAGTCCAACATCGACGGAGCCGACAGCAGCGACGTTGGCTTGCACACGCAGACGGTTCACGCCGTTGGCGATCTGCACCGGGCTGGTTCCGAGGAGTTTGCCTTCGGCTTGGATATCGATGGATCCCTTGGCATCGCGCGGGGCCTTGATCACCATCTCTACGGCGAAGCGTTCGCCGCTGAAGGCGTTGGGCGGCATGCTGACGGATTCGAGCGCAATGCCGGGGCGGTCGCGTCCTTTCATAGGAACGACATCGACGGCGATGCTCAATTGCTTGGCCTGCCAGGCGGCGCGGGCGGCGGATCCGGAGTTTTCGCGCCCGTCTGACAACAAGACAACGCGCGGAACCATGCCGGACGGCACGGACGAGAGCGCCTCGCGGATGCCGCCTTCGAGGTCGGTGCCGCGTCCAGCCTCGCTGGCGGTGTTGATGAGCGACCAGCCTTTGGCGGTTTCCTTGGGATCGATGGCGCGAGTGCCGCGTGCGAAGGGCAGGACGCGCATCCAGTTTCGTCCGCGTTCCTTTTCGAGTCCGTTGAGGAATTGGGAGGCTTTCTCGAGGTCCTGCTTGGAGGCGGAGGCGGAGGTGTCCACCAGCACGGCGACCGCTGTCTTGGTTTCGACCGTGTTCATGACGGGTTCGCTGAGTGCGGCTAGTAAGGCGGAGAATGCCAACGCTTTGAGGATAAGTCCGAGTTTACGCGGCGCGGTGCGCCATTCCCAGGCGGCCCAGGCGAGTGGGAGGAGGGCGATCAGAAGGACCCAGGGGCGTTCGAAGTTCACGATGCCTTCCTTTGCGGCGAGGGCATGGTGGAGACGGAACCCTGGCGGACGCGCATACGGTGGCGTCCGAAGAGGAACCATTCGGTGGCGAGGATCGCGAGGGCAGCGAGCGCGAGCCAATACCAAAGGTCCTGTGAGGACGGACCTCCCGGTATGCGGCGCGGGATGCCCTTGCGCACGCTGTCCGGGGCCTCCCAGACCGACTCGCCGACTTCGGGGACAGTCAGTGAATAGACGTAGTCGCGATCGCCTGTGAGCACGCGGACCGTGCCTGGATCGCTGGTGAAGAATCGCACGTTGTCGCCATCCACAGTGAACGGCACTGCTCCTCCGTTCTCATCCATCACGCGGACGGCTTTGGGATCGAGGCGGCCTTCGGTCTTCACAGAGACAGAGCCGACATGGCCACCATTCAACTGCCAACGGCGGAAGCTCTCCGGAGCCATCCAGCGCAGCGTGTTGGCGAAGAGCAGCGGGGTGGCGAGTTCGTACTTCATGCGCGAACGGACGGGGTGAAAGCCCATCACCGCGATTTTGGGTTTGGCGGGGCGCGCGATCATCAACGGCGCGCCGTCGGATTCCGCGATAACAATGTCGCCAGGCGCGGCTTTGTACGTCGCGCTGGAATCGATCACGAGATCGCGTGTACGCAAGCCTGCGCCTAGTAAGGGATCTTCGGTCCAATGGCTAAGTTTGGCATTGGCTTTGGTGGAAGCGACCGCGATGGGCGATTGCGCGGCGGGCGGATCGATCCAGATGGCGTCGATCTTAGGCGCTTGTGGCGGCGCGAAGCGATCGAGGATGAGAATGTCAATGTCCTTCGGATCAGGGCGGTAAGCCGCCGGGGATTCGTACGTGGCCGTGAGGTTCGGGTTCGCATTGAGAACCGGGCGCAGCAGATCCGGCTCATTGGTGAAGACGAGGACCCGAAGATTCTTTTGCTGCGGCAGTTCGAGCACGGCGCGGTCATCCTGCGGGAAGGCGTCGTTGGATAACAGCTTCGCTTCGACGACTCCTGCTGCGCGGGTGCGGTAGGTAAAGGTGGCTTCCTGTTCGGAGGATGACTTCAAGGTGAGTGTGCGGGATCCGGCGGGGGATCCGGCGAACTGCAGGCCGACGGCGACGTTCTGAGAGGAGAGTCCGTAGTTGCGGACGGAGACGTAGATTTCCCAGGCATCGGGTTCGCTGGCGCTACGGCGAAGGCCCATGCGGCGGAGTCCAACGTTCTCTGACGGAGTCTTCACCGCAAGCACCCGCAGATTGTTCGGGACGGCAACGTCCGCGGTGGACACCCGTCCGGCCCCGACGTAGACAATCTCGCCGCTGGATTGCGAGTTCAGCTTCTGGAACTGCGTGGCGAACCGCAGCGCCTGATCGAGTTGCAGGGCTGAGGCACCGGGCTGCATTTCGCGAATGGTCTTCTCAATGGTCTCGCGGTTGCGTTCGAAGCGGGTCGCGGGGGTAGCGGAGGCATCTGCGCGCAGCACCATGACACGGTCCTCCGAAGGAACGGTCTTCAACCATGCGAGGGCCTGCGATTTCGCAGTCTGCATGAGCAGCGCGCCGCTCGCGCCACGCGCACCCATCCAGGCCGAGGCGTCCATGACGAGCACGTGATCACGGGTATTCTGTTCGCGATTGCCCCACTTCAACTGCGCGATGGCGAGCAGCAACAGCGCGATGCCGAGGATTTGCAGAAGCAGCGAGATCGGCTGTTGGATCTTGCGCCGCTGGTTCAACTGCGTGGGAGATTCGGCGGGACGCCAGAACTTGAGCGTCGCCACTTTTTGGCGGCGGCGCGAACGGTCGAGCAAGTAGAGCGCGAACACGCCGGCGGAGATCACGGAAAACAGCGCCGCGAACTCGCCGAACGAGAGATTGAGCAAGAACATCTAGGCGATCCCCTGTGTGGCCGCGAGCGGCCCAAAGATGGCTTCTTCCACAGAGATCCGGGTGGATAGACCGGAAAAGCGTCCGGTGTTGCGCAGGGCGAGGCGCTTGATGGCTTCGGTGTGTTCGTCGAAGGCGGCGGTGTATTGTTTCAACGCGTTGTCGTCGAACGAGATTTCGAGGTGCTTGCCGGTTTCGGCGTCCTCAAGATCGAGTTCGCCTTTCCATGGCGGAACGCGATCCTCGGGCGCATAGGTCTGGATCAGCAACAGTTCGTGGCCGTAATCGGCGAGATACTGCAGAGGCTTGAGGCAATCCTGATCGTCGAGAAAGTCGGAGATCACGATAAGCAGTCCGCGCTGGACATACTTGCCGATGAATGCTTTGGAGCAGGCGAGAAAGTCGCTGGGTCCTTCAGCGGGCTGCAGGGCATTGAGAAAGTCGCCGGCGGGCATGAAGCGGTGACGTCCGCCGCCGCAGATAAAGGAATCGTGCAACCTGTTGCTGAAAGGCTGAAGGGTGATGGTGTCGAGTTTGACCAACCCGACGTAGCACATGGCCGCGGCGAGGCGGCGTGCGAATAAGAACTTGGAAGTGTTCGATTCGCCGGTGGTCATCGACTGCGAGATGTCGACCATGAGGCGAACAGGCACCCGCGGCTCAACCTGAAACATTTTCAGAAAGAGCTTTTCGAGGCGCATGAAGGCACGCCAGTTGACGGCGCGCAGATCGTCACCTACGTGGAAGTTGCGGTGGTCGAGAAATTCCAAGCCAGCGCCGGCGAAGCGCGATGTGTTGTGTCCGCCGATGAGGCCGGGAAACGACCGCTGCCAATGCAAAGTCAGCCGCTCGAGCTTTTCGAGCAGCAGCCGGTCGATGAGTGGCTCGGTGCTCACCTGACCGCCGCGGCTCCCACTGTTGCGAGGATTTTGTTCAGCACGGTCTCTGTGGTTTGACCGTCGGCGTGGGCGTCAAAGTTGAGAATAATGCGGTGGCGAAGAACCGAAGCGGCGATCGTCCCGATGTCATCGATGCTGAGGTTCAAACGGCCATTCATGATGGCGTAGACGCGTCCGCATTCGACGAGCGCCTGCGCGCCGCGGGGCGAACTGCCATAGCGGATGTACTTGGTGGTGACGTCGTGGGCGGTCGGACTTCCGGGTTGCGTTGCCATCACGAGGTCGATCGCGTAGTCGCGAACATGGGGTGCCACGAGCACTTCGCGACAGACGCCGCGCAATGCAATGATCTCTTCGCGCGTGAGAATTTGATCGAGTTCGACTTCGCCGCGCTGCACGGTACGTTCTACGATGCGGTCGAGATCTTGTCTCGAAGGATAGGTGACCAGAATCTTCATCAGAAAGCGATCGAGCTGAGCTTCGGGCAGCGGGTAGGTGCCTTCCATTTCGATGGGATTCTGGGTCGCCATGACGAGAAACGGCGATTCGAGCTGATGGGTGATGTTGCCGGAGGTCACCGTTCGTTCCTGCATGGCTTCGAGCAATGCGGATTGCGTTTTCGGTGTGGCGCGGTTGATTTCGTCGGCAAGGACGAGGTGAGCAAAGATCGGTCCCGGATGAAAGCGCATGCCCTTTGCGCCGCTGTCGTCCGTCTCGATCATCATGGATCCGACGATGTCGCCCGGCATCAGGTCTGGAGTGAACTGGATGCGAGAGTATTTTAGGTGCAGGACTCGTGAGAGTGTCCGCAGCAGGGTGGTTTTACCCAAGCCGGGGACGCCTTCGAGCAGCACATGACCGCCGGCGAGAAGACAGATGACGACGCCATCCACCACTTCCTGTTGACCGACGATGACTTTGGAGATTTCCTTGCGGACTCGCTCAAGCTTCTGAGTCGCCGTAGCGAGACTTTCCTCTATTGGCACCCCCCTATTGTATTTGACTGCGGATGACGTTGGGCTGGGTTGGATGGCGCGGCTAAATGAACCGTTGAGACGATTGACCCCAATCCCGCCCGTTTCCCGCAATCACAGGTGGAGGTCCCACAAATGGCGAATGGCGGCGATGAGCCGGTGCTCGACGGCACCTATATTCGAATCTGCTACACACGGAAAGGAGTCAAGCATACCGCGTATGCGATGGCGCGAAATGGCGCGATTTCCTGGAAGCCGCCGAAGGGCGTTTCTTCTGTCTATTTTCGCGCCAACGACGCCACGAAGGATGGAGCGCTCATCATCAATGGAAAGCCGGTGCGGTTGGTTCCGTGCTCTCCGCTGGAATCGCCGTCCGACTATGTCGATATCGTCGACACGAACGGCACGATCGAAGGTACTGCCATTCAGTCCCAAGCTGTTCACAACATTCTGGGATTCAAATACGAACTGTTGCAACCGGATGTCTACACATTGGCACTGCTAACTGAGGAAGATACTCCGCTGGAGGTTAGTCCGAAGTTGCGCCAAATGCTAGACCGACAAAAGTCCAGGGCAAACGCTAGCGCCGCAGGAGACAGGCCCAAATGTACGTGCCCGCTGCTCTGGCACTTCTTCCACGCGAGGGCGCGAGGACACAAGCGGCGCGAGGCGAATTTCCAGCTCGTGGTAGGAATCTACCCGACTCGCGAACCGGAAATCGGCACCGCTACTCCACGGTCGTCATCGGATAGAGCCTTGCCCAAGCGACATTGCCATCCGGTTTCCAACAGAGCAGGCGGCCTTCGAATGAGTCGACGCTACCGTTCGGGATGGTTTGTCTGGGGACCCACTGCGTGTGCAGAGAGGCCACCACGTTGCACCGGGCATTGATTGCCATTTGTTGGCAAAAGAGGAAACCGTCACCGCTTTGTGCAGGGACATTCGGGTTCGGCACGCGGGAAGCGATTTCGCAGGCTGTGATCCAGATGGTGTCCACCAGCCCTTGCCAAGCTTGGAACATGCCGGTGTGGACATTCCAAAAGCCCTCGCCCATGATGAGGTATCCGGCGGCACCGTGGCAATTCAAAACCAGGGACTTGAGTTTTCCGCCTTGTCCATCGCGCGCCAGGTTTGCAACGGCTCCGACAATGTTCTGACGTGAGTCGTTCTTGTGACCGGGGATTTGGATCATGTTCTCTTCTTCTCCACCAACTCGTGCGCAATCATCGGTAGGATTCGATCACTGGATGCAAAAGAAGAAAATGGCGCCGCGCATATAGTGGCAAGCGCGGCGCCGGAGTATGGGACATGGAGAGAGAATCAGACAGGAACGGCCAAGATGTTCGCAAGAGAACTTGCAGTTGCCTCAACCGTTCCCGGGTCGGAGGACATTCTCTACTTGCATATACAGTGCGTTTCGCGAGGCTTTTCTCTCAACATTCGACGTTCGGGAATCCCTTGGGATAGCCCGCAATAGCAGGATGGGGAGACCACACATCTGAGGGTGTCCTAGGGCATTCCTTTCGCCATTCTCCGTGTTCCGTCCTTATCTTGATCCAACTGTTCCAGCCGATCTAGGGTAGATGAGGCTCTTCACGTCGCCGCCCAACGCAGCATCCCCAGTAGCCGTTTTTCCCGCTGATTCTCGCAATTTGGACTTGCTGCGAGCGGTAGCAGTGCTGTGCGTTTCCCTGGCCCATCTCTTCTTGTTCCTGATCAAGTTCAACTATGTGCCAGTTGGGCAGAGTCGGGAGTTGTGGAACATCTTTCTCAACTTTTTGGGGCACTTGGGGGTCCTGTTCTTTTTTGTTCACACGGCGTTGGTATTGATGCTGTCGCTTGACCGGACCAGCGAGGAAGGCCTGATGGGGAACTTCTACCTTCGCAGAATCTTTCGCATCTATCCCTCTGCGATCGTTTGCATCGCGGTGATTCTGTTGCTGCAAGTTCCGCAGGTTCCGGATGGAACCTATGTTGCGTGGAGTCTCTCAGAGGTGCTGGCGAATCTGTTGCTGGTGCAGAACCTCTTTGCGGTTCCGGACATGATCATGCCGTTTTGGAGTCTACCGCGAGAGTTCCAGATGTATCTGGTGCTGCCCATCATCTACCGCATTATGAAGTGGTTTCCATCGGCCATCACTGCATTGATCCTGTGGTTTGCGTTTATGGCGGCGGCGCCCGATTACCAGATTCTTGCTTGTTTTCCTTGCTTTATGGGTGGTGTGATCGCCTATCAGTTGGCAGCGGAAAAGAAGATGATGAAGATTCCGGCGATGGCTTGGTATGGAGCGATCGTTCTACTCGGCCTAGTGAACTTGGTGCTGAGCCTCACGATCATGCCGGACTTTCGTGCGGACTTCGTTTTGTGCATGCTGTTGGGTTTGGCGATTCCCAACTTCAAAGATCTAGGTCTCAATGTCGTTACGCGATCTGCGAAGGTGGTGGCCAAGTATTCCTATGGAATCTACCTGTTCCACGATCCGGTGATTTGGATTTCATTCGTGAATCTGAACGGATTTCCATTGTTTGTGCGGTGGAGTTGCCTGGTTCTGCTGGTGGTGGGAATGCCCTATGTTCTGCATCGTTGGATCGAGGCACCGATGATGGAAATGGGAAAGCGCTTGGCGCTGAAATGGTCTGACTATGCGAGGCGGAGTAGCTGTCCTCGCGCCGCCACCCCGGTGGAAGCGGCGCAAGGCTAAAAGCTGAAGGTTATAGACCGCAGATCAGGCCTCCTAGATCCTGACCAGCCAAAACCGTGCGGATCGTCTCTGAGCTTTTCAGGCACCGTGGCCAGCGCCTCATTGACTTCTGTGACTTCGCCATTGACGGGCGAGCGGATATCCGAGACAGCCTCACGGACCCGACGCTGCCGATCAACAGTCGTTCCGGGCTAGGGCAAATCCCGACAAGAACGGCCAGGATGTTCGCAAGAGCACCCGCGGCTGCCTCAACCGTTCCTGGGTCGGAGGACATTCTCTACTTGCATAAATAGTACGTTTCGCGAGGCTTTTCTCTCAGGATTCGGCGTTCGGAAAAACCCTCGGATAACCCGCCAAAAGGCCGGTGTAGGATCCCGCAATCTAGCCGAAGAACAGTCGGTGCATGAGACGTCCCGGGAAGAAAGTGATTCCGCCAGCGATGAGGAGCCCGCCGATGTAGAGTCCGAACATTGCGCGCCTGTGTCCCACTCCGTCGCCCTTGCGGATGCGCCAAATCGCCGCGAAGACGCCCCAGAAAGTGAGGGGGACGAAGAGATGAATCAGGCTCCATTGGCCGGGGCGATCTTCCTGAATGAAGATCGCCAACGCCGCGGTCAGCGTCATCAGGGTCAGATACACAAAGCCCAGAGTACGATGCCACCGGCTGCCTTTCTCCGATACGAAGAGCAGCCAATGCCCAGTAAAAAGGCCGGGATCACCGTCACCGGATGCAGTTAAAACACCAGCGGAGCGTTGCGATGAGTTGGAAATTCATGTTTTGAAAAAGGAAAAGCCAGCCCGCGCAGGTTGAGCGGGCTGGCTTCGGAAACGAGGTTCGTTAAAGACCGCCGATGTAGGCTTCGTAGTCGGCTTTGGACATGAGTCCATCGAATTCGGCAGGATTCGAGAATTTGATCTTGACCAGCCAAGCGGTACCGTGCGGATCTTCGTTGAGCTTTTCAGGCGCCGTGGCTAGCGCCTCATTGACCTCTGTGACTTCGCCGTTGACAGGCGAGTAGATGTCCGAGACAGCTTTCACGGACTCGACGCTGCCGAAGCTCTTGCCGGTTTCAACAGCCGTGCCGGGTTTGGGCAAATCCACGTAGACGATGTCGCCCAGTTCTTTCTGTGCATGATCTGTGATGCCCACTGTGCCGTCTGCCGAAACCCATTCGTGTTCTTTCGTGTACTTGTATTGATCGGGATACATGTGCTGTCTGTGTCTCTCTGAGAATCTAGTCTACTACTTGGCTCGCTTGTAGAAAGGCGTCGGAACGGTAACGGCTTCAACCGGTTGATTGCGAACCACAATTTGGATGTCGAGGCCGATGATGCCTGCTTTGTCCGCAGGCAGATAACAAAGGCCGATGTTCTTGCCGAGAGTGGGGGCGGGTCCGCCGGAGGTGACCCATCCAACCTGCTCTCCGTCGATCTGCACTTCGTAGCCGTCGCGTCCGATGCCGCGCCC
>CAZCPL010000170.1:0-5949 GCA_964500255.1 uncultured Solibacteraceae bacterium
CCCCGCACAGCGCGCGCGACCACTGAGCCGCGGCGGTCTTCTTCGAGCAGCGCCTCAACCTCTTCGCGCACCTCCAGCGGGTGAGAAGACAACAGCAGATCGCGCTCCGCGCCTTCGAGCGAAAGCGCCGCGTAGAATAGCTCTTCGATCCGTTGAAGCTCGCTACTGCCAGTGCTCATGGTTCAGTCTTGGGGTTTGCCGGTACGAAGGTACTTCGACAACCAGGCTTCCGCGAACCGCTGCTCGCGCATCACGGTGCTGATCGAGACGCCGAGATGTTCGGAGATCTCTTCGATCGTCATGCCGGAAAAGAATCGCAGTTCAATCACCTGCGCTTTGCGTGCATCGGTTTTCGCAAGGCTTTCGAGTGCGTCGTTCAAAGCGAGGTATTCATGGGCGCTATCGTCCGAGTAAACGATCGCCTCGTTGAGTTCCACTGGTTTGACGCCGCCTCCGCGCTTACCGGCCAGTTTTGAGCGGGCATGATCCACCAGAATCTGCCGCATAAGTCGCGCAGCGATGGAGTAGAAGTGTTTGCGATCGCGAAAGTCCGGTGAATTGTTTTCCACCAGCCGCATCCACGCCTCGTGGACGAGCGCCGTCGGCTGCAGGGTGTGCTCGCTGCGTTCCTTGCGCAGGTAGTGGCCAGCCAACCAGTGCAATTCGTTATAAATCAATGGCACTACCGCTTCGGCAGCGGATTCGCCACCCTCGCTCCATCGACGGAGCAGGACAGTCAAATCGTCAGACTTCGCAGAGGGACTTTCAGGAAGATCAAGCGACATCGATAACATAACTTTAAACCAACATGCGCAGTGCGATGGGATTGAGGCTCATTTCGCTTCGACTTTGTGGGAGCATGTTTGTGGGAGTATGAAGGGAAGTAGATGGACATGAGAGTACTGATTCTTACATTGACGCTCGCGTTGGGCTTGTTGACACCCGCGCTCCTCGCAGACACCAAGGACGACGACCGGATCGAGGATCTCGTGCGCGTGCGCCTCGCGGGGAATCGCGATACCGGCGGCGCAGGACACATTAAGGTCGCAGTCACCGCAGGAGCCGTGGTACTGACGGGCAAGGTGGAATCTGACCGGCAGAGGTCCGTGGCCGAGAAGCAGGCGAAGAAGGTGAAGGGCGTGAAGAGCGTCGTCAATCAGTTGGTTGTGGAAGCCAAGTAGACTCGTCTGTGCCGTGATGGCAGGATGAAAACTTGAGGGAAATCGACTCTTTTCGTCGTCTCCCTCATGGCAGTGTCAATCCGTGCACAACAACCCCCCGCGGATTGCAGCGAGCTTCGCGTTGCGTCGGAAGGTCCTCTAACCGTTGTCGTCGAGGGGGTCGAATTACGCCCAAAGCGGTCAGGCTGAGAATGCGTACGAGCCTTCGGTTCGAAGGCACGTGGGACATCTTCTCACTCCAGTTCAACAGTGAAGACGACTTCCTGCCTGAATTGCAGGCCTCCCTTGCCTTGCTCGTTCCCGCAGGGCAGCGGCCCGATGCTGAGACCTTCCTTATGCGGCCCACTACCGACAAGTCGAAGCAATTTCTGACGGGGCCCGGCCTTTCGCAGGTCCAAGGCCGTTCCTTCAAGAATCCGCTCAGGATTCGTTCGCTAGTCGACTACGTTTCGTCCGTGCGCGTGGACTTCGGCCAACGCAAGGGCGATAAGATCTCGGGGAGTATTTGTATGGTCATGCCGAAGGGATAGAAGGCAAATACCGACAAGGAACCTCTCTCCCAGGACAACTACGTGACCGGTACATTCGAGGCACAGATCATGCCCTTGATCCGCAGTGCCTAGTATCCTGATCTCAATGCTCGCCTCACTCCCCTTGCTGTTCCTCCTCTCGCAGGACTTCGAGGTCCACGAAGCCACCATCACACAGGTCCACGCCGCGATGATGGCCGGCAAACTCACCTGTCGCGACCTCGTCTCTGCGTACCTCAAACGCATCGAGACCTTCGACAGGACCATCAATTCCATCGTCCTGATCAACCCGGACGCTCTCAAGCAAGCCGCGGAACTCGACACTCGCTTCGCCCAATCCGGACTCTCCGGCCCTCTCCACTGCGTCCCCACGATCGTTAAAGACAACATGGAAACCCGCGGCCTCCGCACCAGCAACGGCGCGCTTGTCTTCTCAAAGTACATCCCGAAAGAGGATGCCGATCAGGTCCGCCGAATTAAAGCGGCCGGTGCCATCGTGCTCGCGAAATCGAACCTTGCCGAGTGGGCCTTCACACCGTACGAAACCGTCAGTTCCATCCTGCCCGGATACACCCGCAATCCCTACGCGCTCGATCGTGTCACCGCCGGATCCAGTGGCGGAACCGCGGCCGCCATCGCCGCCAGCCTGGGACTCGTGGGCCTCGGCACCGACACCGGCAACTCCATTCGCGGACCTTCGGCGCACCAAGCCCTCACCGGTATTCGCTCGACCATGGGCCTCACCAGCACATCTGGCGTGTTTCCGCTGAGCACCCGATCCGATATCGCCGGCCCCATGGCGCGCACCGTCGAAGACGCCATCCGCGTCTTTCAAGTGCTCACTCCCAAGCAGGATTACCTGAGCGCGCTCAATGGCAACGGACTCAAAGGTGCCACCATCGGCATTCTGCGTCAGGCGTATGAGCGCGACACAACCGATGCGGAAGTCGTCCGCGTCTTCAACGCTGCGGTCGAAGATCTGCGCCGCGCGGGTGCAACGATCATCGACACCGCGAAAGTGGAACTGGAGACGCTGAAGCGTCCGCAAGAGCCCTGCATGGGATTCAAGTACGACATCAACCAGTTCCTCGCTGCTCGCGGTGACGATGTCCCGGTGAAGAGCCTGACGGAAATTATCAAGTCCAACGGCTTTCATCCGACAACGCAACGCCGCTTGGAAGTCGCCGAGCGCGGCGCGGAAAATGGTCCGGCAACACCAGCCTGCCAGGCCGACGACTTGTATCGCGAGAGCGTTCGCAAGGCTGTCTTGTCAACGATGGATACGCTAAAGCTCGATGCATTCGTCTATCCGACATGGAGCAACCCACCGCGTCTCATCGGCGATCTCAACACGCCTCACGGAGACAACAGCCAGTTCTTTTCGCCCACCACCGGATTTCCAGCCACCACGGTCCCCATGGGCTACACACGCGACAACACACTCCCGGCCGGCATGACGATCTTTGGCAAGCCTCTCAGCGAGCCCAAGCTCCTGAAGTACGCCTACGCTTACGAACAAGCCACGCAACATCGCCGCGCACCCGCGAGCACTCCGCCGCTCAACATCCATCGCGAGTCCATCGAATGGACCGATGTTTGGATGCCCAATACCAACAAGACCGACCTGCCGCGAGTCATGCTGATTGGCGATTCGATCACGCGCGGCTATTATGCAGCCGTCGAAGAAAAGCTGAAAGGCAAAGCCTACGTCGCGCGGTTCACGACATCCAAGGCAATCGGCGATCCCGCTCTGCTTGCCGAAATCACAACCTTTCTCGCGCAGCAGAAGTTCGCCGTCGTGCACTTCAATATCGGGATGCACGGCTGGGCGTACAGCGAAGCGGACTATAAGCGCCACTTCCCTGCTCTGGTGGAAGCGATCCGCCAAGCGGCACCGGCATCGAAACCGATTTGGGCCTCGACAACGCCCGTGCGCAAAGAACACGACGATGGATTCAACAATGGCCGCATCGTCGTTCGCAATCGGATAGCAAGACAATACGCGGAAGCAACGGGAATCCCGATCGACGACCTGCACGATCTGATGTCCAAAAACACCGGACTCTATTCCGACGATGTTCACTTCACCAAGGAAGGCAGCGGGATCCTCGCCACGCAGGTCGCCTCGGAAATCGAGAAGCTGTTGCGCCAGTAGCGGCAGGAACTTTCGCGTTCACAGCGGAGTCCAATGCCGACATGAGATGCATCGCCATCCTTTTCGCAGCATTGGCCCTGTATGCCGAGCCGTGCCGGTCCTCCTTGACTGGACGGGTCTTTCTGATCGAGGCAGACTCCGACCATTCGACGCTCTCGGGACATGCCGTCCGCGCGACGAATGGCCGCATCGTGGTGCACGCGGTCGCCAATCGCGAGGGCTACTTCGAGTTCCTGAATCTGAGCCCCGGCGACTGGTGGCTTTCAAAGCGACATGTCTGGATACAAACCGGCAGGCACCGTGGCCCCCTTTGCAACGCTACACGCCGACTCGGGATGCATGACTCGCGACCTTGCATTTCGACGTTTCGGACGGCGAGAGCAACTCGAGCAAGCAATCGAATCCCTGCCGGGCTATGCGGTCGCGGTGTTTCAGATTGTTGCGGAAGCTCTGGGAGGAACGCGCGAGTGAGCGCCCCATGATAACCTCGGCATAGCGGATATGAATCTTCGTCGACCCTTCATTTGCTCAGTTGCCCTGTTTTCCCTCGTCGTCATTTTCTGGACCTCCAGGTCCGGTGCCGCACAAGTATCGCCATCTACTACTTTTGAGCAGCACGTCAAACCCTTCCTCAACCAGAACTGCGTTCGCTGCCACAACGTCGATACGCAGATTTCAGGCGTCCGCGTCGATCATCTCACCGCATCCCTCGAAGACCGCCACCTCAAACTTTGGGAACACATCCGCCAGAGAGTCAGCGACGGATCGATGCCGCCTAAAGGCCAGAAGCAGCCCACCGATGCCGACCGGCAGCGCATCGCCGATTGGATCACGCGGTCGCTCGATGTCGCCCGCCTGCGTCCCACGCCTAAGAACGGACTCGTCCGCCGCCTCACGATCTCTCAGTACCGCAACACGCTGCGCGAACTGCTCGCCCTCGAAGACGACCTGACCACAGCGTTGCCTCCAGAGGCGATTTCGAGCGATGGATTCGTCAACAACAAAGACACCCTCCAACTCTCACCAACGCTTCTCGAAGCCTATTTGGAAATCGCTGGCGATGCCCTCAACCGCGCGATTGTCGACCCCAATTCCAAGCCCGGCATTCAGCACTTCCGCATGGATCTCGGCAAATCCATCAACCCTAATCCGTTCCCGGAAAAACTCATTCTCGGGGCGGGAAGCGCTCTACTCGACAACAAGGACATCATCGTCTCGGAACCCGCACTGACCAAGCCGTTCGCTTTCGACCAATACCACATGCGAACCAACTACCGGTTCATCGAAGGCTACCAGGGCAACGACACCGTGCGCGGTTGGCGCGAGTACAACAGTATCTACCATTCCGTCTTCGCCGATATGCGCGGCAAAGGCGGGTATCCCAAAGGCACCGCCTACAGCACGGTTCCCGAAGGATTGCTGTTGCGTCCCGCGATTCCCAACGATGAGATCTTCACCTCCGATGGCACATACGGACCTCGCGCCAACTTCAAAATCCCTGTCCGCGAACTGCCCGATTATGGGCGTTTTCGAGTCACAGTCGATGCGGCAAGATACGACGACGGCATGTTGCTCGACAAAGAGACGGCATCCGCGCCGCAATCCACTGAAGCCCTGGTCGTTGCCAATCCAACGAAGGCGCACACCGTCAACATTGCGAAAGCAGGCCTCTATCAGGTGGACATCCACGCCGAAGAGAAGCTCGTCCTGCCCACTCCCGATTCCTCGCGACTCAACGAAGCCCTCGGCGGTGCCTGGAACATGGACGGATCTACCGAGGGCAAGCTAGAAGGCGACGCCAAGTTCGTCGATTCCCCCTTTGGCAAAGCTCTGGCTCTCGATGGCAAAGGAGATTTCGTCGCCATTCCACAGAAGGCTTCGCTGAACGTCGGCACAGGAGACTTCACCGTCGCAGCCTGGATCTATCCACGCGAGGTTCGCCGCGGAGGCATCGTCGCGCGGGGCGGACACGATTGGACTCACGGCTGGCTGCTCGAGATGTCCGATAACCGCGGCACGATGCGTTTCGACACCACCGGCCCCGATGGGCAAACCAACGGAACGGTCACGACGCCTCCAGGGA
>CAZCPL010000170.1:5959-11928 GCA_964500255.1 uncultured Solibacteraceae bacterium
CTCCAGGGATGATCCGCGGCTATGCTTGGCAACACGTCTCCGCCGTCGTTCGCCGGGGCCAGGAGACGAAGTTGTACGTCAGCGGATACGCTGTCGCCAAAGGCGAGATCGATGCGGCCAATCTGGACAATCCCAAACTGGACTTGCACATCGGACGCACACCCAACGCACAGCAGTTCCACGGCGAGATCGACGACGTCCGCATCTTCCGGCGTGCACTCGATGAAGCGGAAATTCAGGCTCTTGTCGAACCAGGTCGCAAGTACACAAAGGAACCTCCTGAAAAACCCCAGGAGGTCACGCTGCACATCGCGAATCGCAACTTGACGGCGACACTGCCGCAGCCCGCATTCGCTGCTGTGCGGCTCAATGCAGGGCCATTGCAGATCTACGCCAAGCATACGGGAATGCGCAATCTGGAACGCATTGTCCTCACGCCTTTGCCTGCAACCAGCGAATCCTCGCGGCGCCTCATTGCGATGGAAAAGCGCTCACCGCGCATTGGAGTTTACGTCGGCCTGCGTCGCGATTGCGGCAGCACCCTCGCCCCAGTGGGAACTCCCCAAACGGTCACAAGCGGCAAGCTCACGCGCTTTGTCTTTGAAGGTGCGATACGCAACTTTCCAAGCCCGGATGTGGAGAAGGACAACGTGAACTATCTCGCCGGCGTCCGCGAAATCGGTGTCCGCAGCGAGTATACGGACGGACGCGAGATGCCTCGCCTATTGGTGCGCTCGGTGGAATTCGAAGGTCCTTTCTACGACACATGGCCGCCCGCCACGCATCGAAACATCTTCGTCGACTTCGAACGCAAGAGCGACCTGCTCGCCTACGCGGGGCACATCATCCGCAACTTCGCGAGCCGCGCGTATCGACGTCCCATCGCCGCTGCCGAAGAGGCGGCGTTGATGGCCGTCTACCAAAAATCCAATCGCGGCAACTTCCAGCAAAGCATCAAGGATGTTTTGCAGGTGGTGCTGACATCGCCGCAATTCCTGTTCCTCACGGAAACGAGTGCGACTCCCGGCCCGGAACCGATCGACAACTACGAACTCTCTTCAAAGCTTTCGTACTTTCTCTGGAACGGACCGCCCGATCGGGCGACTTTAAACCTCGCCTCGAAGGGTATTCTTCGCCAGCGCTTGGATACGGAAGTGGATCGCATGATCGCCGATCCACGATCTTCGCGCTTCATCCGCGAGTTCACCACGCAATGGTTGAGCCTCGAGAAATTCGCCGTGCTCGAACCCGATCGCAAGCAGTTTCCCAAGCTGACGCGCGATTTCCGGGCGCAACTCGCGCAGGAACCGGTGGAGTTCGTGCAGTATCTCATCCGCCACAACTTGCCGGTGCGCAATCTGATCGCGTCCGATTTCGTTGTCGCCAACGAAGTGGTCGCCAGCTATTACGACATGCCCGAAAAGACCGAGAGCGGCCTGCAATTCGCGGTGATTCCGCATGGAAGGCGCGAATTGGGAGGCGTCCTCTCGCTGCCCGCAATCATGGCGGGGCTTTCCGACGGACGCGAGTCAAACCCGGTGAAGCGTGGCGCGTGGCTCGCGCGCAAGATCGTCGCGGAACCGCCAGATCCGCCGCCGCCGAATGTTCCGACACTCAAAGAAGACACGCAATCGCGCACCTTGCGCCAGCGGCTTGAAGCGCATCGCGATCTGCCAGGCTGCCGCCAGTGCCACACCAAGATCGACCCGTGGGGCGTTGCGCTCGAAGAGTTCGACGCCGGTGGCCGCATCAAGACCAAACCTGTCGACGCGAGATCCACGCTGCCCGACAAGACCGAAGTGGCGGGCATTGAGGATCTGAAAAAATATCTAGCCAACGATCGCGTCGATCAAGTGGCCTTCAGCGTGATGAAGCACCTTGCCACCTATGCCAGTGGACGCAACCTCACCTATGGCGAATTGCACACGCTGAAACAGGACGGTATAAAGCTTAGGGCATCCGGCTACCGAATGAAGGACATGATTCGGTTCGTTGTCGGCAGCAAAACGTTCCTCGAAAAGTAGTAAAATTCAATCGGAGACAAGTGATGAGCATCAACGTTAAGATCGACCGTCGCGCCTTTCTGCAAGGCATCGGAGGGGCTGCTCTTGCGCTTCCCGCACTCGACGCGATGGGGGCCGAAGTAACCGGCAAGGCTCCGCGCCGCTTCTGCGCGATCTACACCGCCAACGGCATGTCTCTGCCGAAGACCGAACATGGAATCTCCGAGTGGCATTGGTTTCCTACCGCCGAAAACAATGGCGAATTCCTGTTTGGCGCTTCCACCGAACCGCTCAGCCCTTTTCGCAAAAAGCTCAGCTTCATGGGTGGGCTCTTCCACCCGAGTGGACCCAAGGCCGATCCGCATACCTGTTCGGACATGTGGCTCACCGGCGCTCCGCTGCACAATCCCAAGCCCGGAACCTACAACACCGCGGGTTTGGATCAGGTCGTGGCACTCAACACCAAACAGCATTGCCGCCAACCCTCTCTGGTGCTTTCGATCGACGCCGGAACCGGCTTCCTGTCGCGCACAGGCACCATTTCTTATAGCCTCGAAGGCCGCCCCATTCCTGCCGAAAACAATCCTCGACGCATCTTCGATCGTCTGTTCCGAGGCGACCGCGGATCGCTCAAAGCGGAGCATGAGAAATTGCAGCGCACCATCAAGTTGGTGGACGCTGTGGTTGAAAGTGCGCGTTCGCTCGATAAGCAATTAGGCAAGAGTGACCGCGAACGCATGGACCAGTACATGACTTCGCTCAACGAAGTCGAATCGCGCCTGATCGCATCGGAGAAGTGGATCGACATTCCGCTTAAGAAACAGGATTATTCACATCTCAATCTGGACGCGAATTCCGAAGGCGAGCCGGCGGAATACTATCGCAACATGTTCGACCTGATTGCTCTGGCGTTCGACGCGGATATCACGCGGTCCGTCACCTTCATGCTCAATCGCGAAGATGGCATGGGTATCAGCGATACGTTCCCCATCAAGCTCGGCCTCAAGAAGACGCACCACAATTTGTCGCACGCGACGGACAAAGAAGGTCAAATGCTTTTCGCGCAATACGATCAGTTCTTGAGCAAGCAGATTGCTCACTTCCTCGAAAAGCTCGATGGCTATCGGGATCGCAATGGCAGTGTGCTCGACAACTCAATCGTCCTGTTCGGAAGCGGTGCCAGCACGACGCATACCTCGGTCAACCTGCCAACGCTGCTCGCAGGAGGCGCGAATATGGGCCTCAAGCATGGCGTTTACTGGCGCAAGGGCGAGACCCGGATGTCGAATGTCTACCTCAGCATCCTGCGTTCGCTCGGCATTGAGCAGGAAGCGTTCGCCGATAGCACTGGTACGCTAAGCGATTCAATCTTCAGTTGAGTCAAGCTCACGATTTACAGCGAGGCTCACCACGGCAGCGACATGAATGCCAGCGCAATCGACCAAAGAGAACCATTTGGCCTGGACCGGGCCGACGACACGGAAATGATCGGCTTTGACCAGCGCGAAGGATTGAATTAAAGGCTTCGGCGCTGCCGCCTCCGGTCGGCGCAAAGACGATTCGTGTGCGAGGTTGCCGCTACGCTAGGGGTTGAGACCCTTCGGGCGCGCTCATTTGCCGAGCACGTAGTGAGCGGCGTAATCACAAGAGAGCGGAAGACTGTCTTGCGCCGTGCATCGGACCACAACCTGATTAGGAATCGGGGAATCCTTGCCGGCCCTCCTTCTGCATACGCTGCTTCAGGTCGCGCATGCGTTCGGGGGAGGCAAAGAACTCCATCGCACCCTGGACGCCCACGTTGGACACTCCAGAGACGACAAGGGTCCGGTGATGTTGGCCTGGCGCGGCGTCCGTCGGACGAACGGTGAGGAGTCCAAAAACTTCGGTGGATCCGGTTTTGGCAGAAGCGCGGGAGAAAGCGGGAGGGCTGCCCGGCGGCAGGGTTTGGTCGCGAATCACCATACGGTTGGTCGTTGGATCGGGTGCGACCGTGAGCCGGGCGGAACCGAGCAACTGGGCTGCGGCGAACGACGTGAGCGGGTCGCCGACAAGAATCACATTGCGATTGCGAAAGCTGGCCAGCGGAGCGATGCGTTCGGGCAGAATTTGGCTTTGGACGCCAAATGACTGCAGGCGGTTGGACGCAGCCACCACGGCGCCAAGTGCGCCGAGAGTCGTGGCGTTGAGCGCGGGCCGCACGCATGAACAGTTTTGCGCCATCGCGGTGGGGAGTTGTCTTGTCGAAGAGCCCCTCGATGCCGGGCGGCGCCGGAAAAACGGGCAGGTCCGCGTCAGGCGAAAACCCGCCCGCGCGGACCGTCATCTGAAAGGGCGTGCCCAGGCAGATCAAGACATCGCTTTGAGCGGCCAGCGGGCCCCACGCCTCGCGCAAGAACTAAGCCAGACGCGCGGGTGCCGGAGGTCCCGCGGCCACGGCCAGGACTGTCTCCAAAGTCTCTGCTGGCGGAGCCCGGTAAACGAACACCGGAACGTAGGATCCCTTGGGTAGTTCGATCCGCACCGAACTCGCCGACAACTCCGTTCGATAGATCTCCTCAAGCTTTGAGCGAAGTTCGAAGGCCCTGCGCCGCACGGACGCATCGTTTACAGGCGAATACGTAGCGGGGCGGCCGAGCGCCCCCGTACCAATCGAGTATTCCTTGATCTCACGCGCACGGCCGTCGATCTCGATCTCGCAGACGTACCGCAGGAAGTTCTTGAGTTGTTCACTGCGCACCAATGCCCTGGATTCGAGCACTTCCTGGCAGTGCCAACTCCTTGTCTGCCCGCGTCGGCTCAGCGGCGGCTGTGATCATCGTTGCGATTGATTCTATACCGCTTCGTGTCGTTTGCAACAGGTTGCAACAACCGTAACAGGAACCGAAAGCCACTGGTAGGGAGTCCGAAAATCAAGTATGCTGAAGCAATTGCTTGGGAGATCCTCGATGATCCAAGTCGGACTCTTCGGCGGCCCCGCCTATGGCCGCCACGACTACCTCGATCTCTGGAAAACGCTACCCGCAAGTTCCCGGGTGGCCGAAGTTGTCCGCAATTATTTTATTCGCCAACCGGCGCTATGGACCTAACTACGAAAATGCCGAACCTATCCCGACGAGACCTATTGCTCAGTGGACTCGCGCTTCCTGCGCTCGCCCAGGCGAAGCGTCCGAACGTGCTCTTTATCGCGGTGGACGACCTGCGTCCCGAACTGGGCTGTTATGGCGCAAAGACTATCCTCACGCCGAACATCGACCGCATCGCCAAACAGGGAATGACCTTCCTGCGCGCGTATTGCCAGCAGGCGGTTTGCTCTCCATCACGAACCAGCGTCATGACCGGCGCCCGGCCAGACACGACTAAGGTATGGGATCTCGTCACGCACTTCCGCGACGCGATGCCCGATACGGTGACCGTGGCGCAACACTTCAAGCAGAACGGTTACTTCGTGCAGGGAATGGGCAAGATCTTCCACCCCGGCTATAACGATCCGCGATCCTGGTCGACGGCCTGGCAAATGCCGAACGCCCCCAATTACGCGGCTACGAAATCCGCCGAGGTGTTGGATGAAGACGCAAAGAAGAAGTCGAAGAATGGTCCCGCGTTTGAATCCGGTAACGTAGCGGACGATTTCTACAAGGACGGCAAAGTGGCCGCGCTCGCGGTGGAGACGCTGAGCACGCTGGCCAAAAGGCCGGAGCCCTTTTTCCTCGCGGTGGGATTCGCCAAGCCTCACTTGCCGTTCGTGTCCCCTAAGAAGTACTGGGACATGTACGACCCGTCCGAGATCAAGCTGGCACCGAATCCTTATCGTCCGAAGGATGCTCCGGATTACGCGCTGACCACCAGCGGCGAACTGCGCAACTATCACGGCATGCCGGCCGAGGGTCCTGTACCGGACGCTTTGGCGCGCCAGCTCAAGCACGGCTATTACGCGGCGGCCAGTTACACGGATGCGCAGATCGGCAA
>CAZCPL010000171.1:0-4820 GCA_964500255.1 uncultured Solibacteraceae bacterium
CCGCCGATCTCGACGCGTTTCTGGCGGAGAGCGATTTCATCGTGGTCTGCTGCCTGATGATTGCGGTCGTCGGATTGACAGCGGTGATGCGGATGCCCGTGGACATGTTCCCCGGCATTCAAATTCCCGTTGTCGTCGTCGCCACATTTTTCAACGGTATGCCGCCCGAACAGATTGAAGCCGACATCACCAGCCGCTTCGAACGCTTCTTCACGCTCGCCAGCGGCATCGAACACATCGAGTCGCGATCGCTGCCCGGCGTGAGTCTGATCAAGGTCTACTTTCAACCGGGCATGGATCCCGATGCGGCCGTATCCACCATCTCGAACCTTGCGATGGCGAATCTGCGCCGTCTGCCGCAAGGCACCTTGCCGCCCGTCGTGCTCAAGTTCGACGCATCCAGCTTGCCGGTTTGTCTGGTCACGTTACAAGGCGAAGGCCTCGATGAAATTCAGGTGCGCGACCTCGCGCAATATACGATCCGCAATCAGGTGGCCACCGTGCAAGGCGCGTCGGTGCCACAACCGTTCGGCGGCAAATACCGCCAAATCATGGTCTATGCGGATCCGCTCAAGCTCGAAGCACATCGTCTGAGTTTGATGGATGTCGTCCGCGCGGTCAACGATTCGAACCTCATCCTGCCCGCCGGCAACCTGCCCATTGGCAAGCTCGATTACAGCCTTTACACCAACAGTCAAGTGGATACGGTCGCCGAGTTGAACGAACTGCCTTTAAAGGTGGTGGATGGCGCTCCGGTGCGCGTTGCCGATATCGGCATTGCCCAGGACGCCGCACAAATTCAGACCTCGATCGTCCGCGTCAATGGTACGCGTAGCGTGTATGCTCCTGTGCTGCGCCAAGGCGGCGATTCCAACACCATCTCGATTGTAGAAGGCGTACGCAATGTGGTGGCGAATCTCACCGATGTCCCCGAACAGTTGAAGACAAGCGTCGCCTTCGATCAGTCGAAGTTCGTCAAAACCGCGATTTCCACGCTCATTCACGAAGGCGCCCTAGGACTCGCCCTCACGTCGCTCATGATTCTGGTCTTTCTCGGCAGCTTCCGATCCACACTCGCGGTGTTCTTCTCGATCCCGCTGTCGGTGCTGGCAACCTTCATGTGTCTCGCTCTTGGAGGAGGCACCGTCAATTCCATGGTGCTCGGCGGACTTGCTCTCGCATTCTCGCGCCTCATCGATAATTCCGTCGTCGTGCTGGAAAACATCCACCGCCGTATGGAACTCGGCGAATCCCCCGAAGAGGCCGCCACCAAGGGCGGGCAGGAAGTCGCGCTTCCCGTCTTGGCCGCGACACTCACCACCATTGTGGTCTTCTTTCCGGTTGTATTCCTCTACGGTATCAGCAAGTTCCTGTTCACGGCTCTTGCGCTGGCTGTGGTCTTCTCGATGCTGGCTTCGTACGTCGTCGCGCTCACCGTCGTGCCGCTCTTCTGTGCACGATTCCTCAAGCCCCACGGCCATAACGCGGAACATCCTTCGTTGACAGACCGCTGGAACAACTGGTTCAATGCTACGTTCGACCGCGTGCTCGACATTTATGAACATCTTGTGTTGATCGCCGTGAGCCGGTCCGCGTTGACCGTGATTGGATTGCTCGTGCTCTGCGCGATCACGGCGGTGCTCTATCCGAAGCTCGACGTCGCGTTCTTTCCGCGCACCGATGCCGGACAATTTGTCGTGAACCTCAAGGCGTCATCGGGCACAAGGCTTTCCGCGACGGAAACGGAAGTAGAACAAGTCGAGAACATCATCCGCGAAATCATCCCTTCGGAAGATCTGGAAATGATCGTCGCCAACATCGGCGTCACGCCAGGCTTCTCGTCGATCTACACAAGCAATTCCGCTTCCCACACGGCATTCCTGCAGGTTGCCCTCAAAGACGAACATCGCACCGGCACCTTCGTTTATATGGAACAAGTGCGAAAACGATTGCAGGCCGATCTGCCGCACCTCACCACATTCTTTCAAACCGGTGGCATGGTCGACGCCGTACTGAACCTCGGCATGCCCGCGCCAATCGATGTGCAAGTCAGTGGCTCGAATCTCGAAGTCAGCCACAAGCTCGCGAGAGAACTCGCCGCAAGCATTGGCACCCTGCCTGGCGTGGCGGAAGTCTACATACCGCAAGATGTCGACTATCCGTCATTGCAGGTCATCATCGACCGAATGCATGTCGGCAAGCTTGGACTCACCTCGAAGGAAGTCATTCAGAATGTCATCACCGCGCTCTCGTCCAACCAGATGATCGCACCCAGCTATTGGGTGGATCCGAAGACCGGCACCGACTATATGTTGACCGTGCAGTACCCGGAACAATCGATGCGAACCCTCAACGATTTTCGCGCGATTCCGCTGCGTTCTCCGGGGCAGCCCGTGCCCGCGAGACTCGATGCGGTCGCACAGATCTCGCCAACGCTTGCGCCCACAGAGGTGGATCGCTATCAGTTCCGCCGAGTGATCGACGTCTACGTCCGCCCACAAGGCGAAGACCTCGGGCGCCTCGCCACCGGCATCGATCGTATCGTTTCGGAACTGAAGCCACCCAAGGGTACACGAGTCGCGCTGCGAGGCATGGTGCAAGGAATGCGGTCGTCTTTCCAAAGCTTTGGCCTCGGCCTCATTCTTTCGGTCGTATTGCTCTATCTGATTCTTGTGGCGCAGTTCAAGTCGTTTTCGGATCCAGTGCTTATTTTGCTTGCAGTACCTCCGGGGCTTGCAGGCGTGCTGTTGACGCTGCATTTTTCAGGCACTTCGTTGAATGTGATGTCGCTGATGGGCATCGTTATGCTCGTCGGTATTGTGGTGTCGAACAGTATCCTGCTGGTGGAATTCGCGCATAGACAACGAGAGACGATGCCTGTCATGGAAGCGATCGTTTCCGCCGCTCGCATTCGAATGCGACCTGTGCTCATGACATCGTTCGCAACGCTCATCGGATTGCTGCCCATGGCATTGAAGCTTGGCACCGGCAGCGAAGCCTACGCCCCGCTTGCCCGCGCGATTCTCGGCGGTCTGACGGTATCGCTCGCCGTGACGATCTTCATCGTTCCGGCCGGGTATCTGTGGCTCTACGGACGCCACAGCGCAGCCCCCACCGTCTTGCCGCCTGAATCCATACCCGATGCGGGAGAGGAACTCAATTGAGAACCATACTCTGCACCCTCTGTGCTTGCGTGGCCTTTGCGCAGGCGCCCGCCAGAAAACTCACGCTCTCCGAAGCAAGCGCCATGGCGTTACGAAACAATCCGCGAATCGCCCTGGATGCGCTGGCACCGGCAATGGCCGACGCGGCCACCACCGGAATCAGGTCCGCGCTCTATCCGGCAATCGTGGCGCAATCGTCGGCGGTCGCTGCGCTCAACGACAGCCGCCTTTCCGCCGGTGCGCTCAACAATCCGATCATCTTCAGCCGCCTCGCCTTCGGCGTGTCCGGCAGTTACCTGCTATCCGATTTTGGACGCACATCCAACCTCGTCGAAAGTGCCAAACTGCGAGCCGATTCCTTGCGCCAATCCGTGCAAGCCACGCGCTCCCAAATTCTCTTTGCCGTGCATCGCGCCTTCTTCTCCGCGTTGCGTGCTCGCAAAGTGAAGCAGGTTTCCGATTCCACTCTCTCGGCGCGCCAGTTACTGCTCGACCAGGTCGCGACGCTTTCAAAGAATGGACTCAAGTCCACGCTCGACGTCAGCTTCGCGGAAGTCAACGTGTCGGAAGCCCGGCTCTCGGTGCTGGGCGCACAGAACGAGTTCGACACTGCGATTGCAGAACTTTCGGCGCTGTTGGGATTCCCCGAACCCCAACCCTTCGATCCTGTGGAAGTGGACTTGGTCTCCGACACTCCGCCAACGGTTTCGGAACTGTCCGCCGAGGCTTTGAAAGGCCGCCCGGAAATGGCCGCGTTGCGCATCGAACGGGAAGCCGCAGTGCGATTCGCAATGGCGGAGGACAAGCTGTCGAAGCCCACGATCGCCGCGCTCGCCAGCGCAGGCGGCGCTCCGCTTCACAGCGATCGCCTCGTCAACCGCTACGCCGCCGCAGGTGTCACGCTCAATCTTCCGGTCTTCAACGGCCATCTGTTCGACGCCAGAAAGCTCGATGCCCGATTGCGTGTGCAGGCGGTGGATCAGCGCATCAAAGAATTCGAAAATGTCATCGCGCGTGAAGTGGCGATCGTTGCCATCAACGCGGATATGGCCTTTCGCCGTATCGCACTGACTTCTGAACTCGCGCGCCAATCCGCATCCTCTGTGGAACTCGCGCAAGAGCGTTACAATTTGGGGCTCAGTTCGTTTGTGGAACTCAGCCAGGCGCAACTCAACCAGACGACCGCCGAGATTCGAAACGCTGTAGCTCGTTATGACTATCAGATGCTGCGCTCGGCCATCGACTTCCAACTCGGCCGTCTGCGCTAGTTCGAAATCGCAGCGGTCAACGGTGTACCGGCTGGAAAATTCAGATCACGCCCCCGGCAGCTTCGACGATGGCATTTCGCTTCTTGGACGGCGATTTGTTGACGGCCGTATTGGTGGTCGTCGATGTTCGTAATGGCGCGCATCTCCGCGTGGATCGGATAGCCTGATGCGCGGCTTTCCTACATGTCCGCAGCCCCCCATGTATCACGCCAGCGCTGTAGATCTTCGCCCGAATCAACATCCCACCACTGACGCCCCAGCGCCACGCTCCGCCCGCAAGCTTCCACCGCACGAATCGTGTCCACCAGCGTATGCTCTGTCGACCAGCGGACGCCCTCGAACATTCGCGCTTCCACCGGCGCGCGGCAGGCGATCGCATAGTAGCCGC
>CAZCPL010000171.1:4830-11899 GCA_964500255.1 uncultured Solibacteraceae bacterium
CCATCCTCCGTCGGCCCCAGCGTCACATCCGCCTTCGATTCCAGAATCTCGCGCAAATACTCCGTCGGAAGCGTAGGTGCGTCGCTGCCGACAATCATCGCATGCGCGGACATTTTCATTGCATGCAACATCCGGTCGCCTAAATTTCCTTCACATTGCAATCGTCGTGCAACCTTCCACTCGCTCCACGCATCTGTAACCACGTCGGTATGTAGTTCGATGCTGGCAACTGCTTCAAATGATGAGATTTTCTTCATCATGAGCGTGGTAAATTGTAGGTGAATCTCCGCCGCTTCTCGAGGGGTCAGCGGAGGACAAAGCCGGGTCTTGACCCGCCCCGCTACAGGGGCCTTGGCAAACAGTGCGATGACGGAAGTCACTTGCAAATTGTAAACTGAAGTTGACTGTTCAAGGAGTGAATTCGACAATGAAAATGAGATGGCTCGGCTCGATGGGAATCGCTGCGCTTCTGATGAGCGGCACCGTGGCAATGGCCCAGGATGCGGCCAAAGGCAAAGAAGTCTTCGAACAGTGCAGTGTCTGCCACAACGCGGACTCCGACGAAAAGAAGATGGGCCCCGGCTTGAAGGGCCTCTACAAGAAGGCCAAGATGAAGAACGGCAAGGCTCCGACCGATGCCACCGTCGGTGCCATCGTCAAGGCCGGCGGCAACGGCATGCCCGCCTACGAAGACATGCTCAGCGCGCCCGAACTCAAGGATCTGATCGGCTACCTCAAGACTCTGTAGTACCCTGAAGAAACAACCGGGACGTGCCGCAACGTGCGTCCCGGATCCAACACCCCGATCTGAAGGGGACCAAGAAGTAACGGCTCTGGACCAGAGCATGATCGACGCGGCGAGGGGAGGCTTCCTGACAACAGGGCCTCCCCTCTCGCTTTTGCGCTGGGGGGATAGCATCGCGACGAAGCCTTCGGCCGTTGCAACGCACGATACAATCGGCGAGAAGGGTTCCTATGCGATTGATGCTTCCGTTCGCGTTGTATTACTCGGCTCTAGCTGCCGTGCAGCAAGCGGGAACAAGGGATGGTGCCGCGCCTGCTCTCGCGAAACTCATCCGCGAGACCGGACTCGATTCTGCGGAATGCTACAGAATTCGAGATTTTTCCATCGCCCGCGAAGACGCAAAATTCTATATCAACGACGGTTTCCTCATCTTCGGAAAGCAGTTGAAAGGCTCGCGGCTGGCCATTATGTTCAGTGGCGATGTGGAAGGCGGCGATGCGGAGGTGTTGATTTCTCCCCCTCATCGTGGCGAGCGCAGAACCCTGGCCAAGTTCACCGAATCGCCCACACTCAACGAACATTTCCGCACCGCTTTGTTTCTATTCACCGATGGCTCGGTCGAACAGATCCTGCAGGAGGTTCGAGGCAAAGGAACGAAGGCCACTGAGATGGGGCTGCTGTTGGAATCCAGGCATTCGCCGACCGTGCGCAATTTGCAAGAGAGCTTCGAGTTGCGGACGATGCTCGATCTGGAAAATCCCGCACGGGCGGAACAAGGCATTTTCTTCGCCACGGTTGGAACACAGCGACTGGGTGTATTCGATGTGGTGCACGATCCCATGGCGCGCGAGCAGATCATGGTGGGTCAATATGTGAATCGCGAACAGGGCGCGGTCTTCGACACCTGGACGAGCTTTGAATCTCAATCGATTCGCACGGGGCGAAAGAAGCGGCCCGAACAGACCTACACGGTCGATCGTTTCAAGATCGACGCGACGCTTGAGCCGGATCTCAATCTCAAGGTCATCACGTTGGCGGAACTGAAGACGATGACGCCCGGAGTGCGCGTCTATGCGTTCGAGACAACGGAACGGATGAGCATCGATGAAGTCAAGGTCGACGGGCAGCCGGTGGAAGTTTACCGCCGTCACTCCGCGCGCGAATCGGCGATGCGGGTGGCCGACAATGCGGTGTTTCTCGTCCTGCTTCCAGCAAGTTTCGACTCCTCGAAACCGCACACGATCGAGTTCCGGCATCAGGGGCATGTGGTTTTGCGCGCGGGCGAAAAGGTCTTTTTTGTCAGTTCGCGCGGCACCTGGTATCCGCACATGCGCGGCGAGTTCGCGACCTACGATCTGACGTTTCGCTATCCCAAGAATCTGGACTTGGTGTCCACCGGCGATCTCATCGACACCAGGATCGAAGGTGAGCAGCGCATCACGCATCGCCGGACATCGTCACCGATTCGCTTTGCCGGTTTCAATCTTGGAGAGTACGAAAGCGTGAAGGTCACACGCGGTGGATACACGATCGAGGTTGTCGGCAACAAACGGCTGGAACAGGCCCTGCTTCCTCGTATGCCTGCTTCTCAGCCTCCGCCACCGGCGTTTGGAGGTGGACGGCGTGGATCGGCGAATCCCAACACAGCGCTGCCCCCGATGCCCGCACCGGATCCCCTCGCACAGTTGCGGACGCTCGCAAATCTCGTTGTCGGTGCCTTCGAATCGATGGCGGCGGATTTTGGTCCGCCACCGATTCAGACATTGACTGTATCGCCGATTCCAGGGTCGTTCGGGCAGGGCTTTCCGGGCTTGGTTTATCTGTCCACCATGTCTTATCTGCGTCCAAGCGACATGCCGGTGGGTGTTCGTGAGCGCAGTCAGCAGCTTTTTTACACGGAGTTGCTGGCGGCGCACGAGGTCGCGCATCAGTGGTGGGGAAACTCGGTCACCGCGGACGGCTATCAGGACGAATGGCTGCAAGAGGCGTTGGCGAACTACGCATCGCTCATGTATATGGAAAAGCGCAAAGGCGTGAAGCAGTTGGAACCGGTGCTGAGTGATTACACGCGTCATTTGATGGCGAAGGAAGACAAGGGTACGGCGCTTGAGGCGGCGGGTCCGATCACGTTGGGTATCCGGTTGCAGAATTCGCACAGTGTCAATGCGTGGCGCGTGATCACTTATGAAAAGGGCACCTGGATCATTCATATGCTGCGGCGGCAAATGGGCGACGCGGCCTTTCGCAAGCTTCTGAGCACAATTGTTCGTGAGTATAAGCAGAAGCCGATTTCGACAGAGCAGTTCCGCAAGTTGGCGGCTTCGATGCTGCCTGCCGGTTCGCCGGATGCCCAATTGGACGTCTTTTTCGAGAATTGGGTTTATGGCACGGGCATTCCGTCTTTGAAGCTAAACATGAAGGCGTCAACGGGCTTGCGCGTTAGCGGGACAATGACGCAGAGCGGCGTCGGGCGGGATTTCGAAGTGGATGTTCCGGTGGAAGTGCATTTTGCCAAGGGCGCTGCGCAAATTTTTTGGGTAAGGACGGGCAATGAGCCAGTCGAGTTTGCTTTTCAACTGAAGCAGCCTGCGACGCGGGTCGTGATTGGGTCCGGAATTTTAGCACAGTAATCCTGGCCTATTCTTGGTTTGGTTTCGCTAGACAGGGCGAACCGGACAGGAGAACAAGCCAATGCCCACCACATCCACAATCGCCGCGATCTTCGTTTCAACAGCTCTATCGGTGGCACGGGCTTCTGACGTGACGGTTCACTGCCACAACGAGGCGCGGATCCCCGCTGCTAAGGCTTTGGCGCAGGCGATCGAGACAGCCAACAGTGCCATGCGGCGGGCGGAAGTAAAAGTGCAGTGGGTCAACTGCTATGTGGAACCCCAGCAGTGCCGTTCGGCGGATGCGTTGGAAGTATCGATTGTGGAAACGATGTCCGATGTGCGGACAACGAGCTTCTCAATGGGTTATTCTTTGCTGCCGCAAACCGGCGACGGCGTCTACGCGAAGGTGATGTGGAACCGCGTGCGGCAGTATGCAAGAATGTTCGATCTACCGGCGGCGAAAGTCCTGGGCAACGCGATCGCGCATGAAATCGGGCACCTGCTGCTGGGGTCGGGCGAGCACTCGCGTGTGGGAATCATGAAGGCGCAATGGTCCGGAACCGAGAAGGTGGCGTTGGTCGGTGGCCGGTTGGAGTTCCAGGGGCATGAGGCTGCGAGAATGCGGCGCCGCATTGCGGAGATGGGAAAGAAATAGATCCCTTCACACGCAAGACTTAATGTTGGCGAATCGCAACCACGGGATCCACCCGCATCGCTCGGCGGGCCGGTATCAGCACGGCCAAGAGTGAAACCAACATCAACACCAAAGAGAGTCCCCCATAAACCACAGGATCGGTGAGACTGACGCCAAAGACTTGCGTTGTCAGAAACCGCGTCAAGACGAGTGAGGCGACGACGCCGCAGACGAGTCCGGCGATGGTCGGTGTCAGTCCTTTGCGAACCACCAGCGCCAGAATATCGGCGGGTTTTGCACCGAGTGCCATGCGAATCCCAAACTCGGCACTGCGTTGATTCACCAGATACGCAATCACTCCGTAAAGTCCGATGGCAGCCAGAATCATAGCGACTGCCGAGAAGCAGATCAGTAGATAGCTCATGTACCGTAAGATGCTGAACGAACGGTCGACCAGAAACTGCAGCGAGCGAATCTTCCACATAGGCTGATTCTTGTCGATCGACCAGATCGCCCGCTGCACGGACTTGGTCATCGCCATTGGCTCGCCTTGCGTCTTTACCGCCAGCGTCGCGAAGATGAAGGGCACTTGCGCGTAGGGGCGATACAACTGAGTGGCGTCCGTGTCATCGAGTGCATAGTGCTTGGTGTCACCCACGACGCCCACCACGGTCAGCTTGAGCGGGGTGTCCGGGAAGCCGATCCGTTTGCCGATGGCATTCTCGCCCTGCCAGAAACGGTGAGCAAACGATTGGCTGACAATGGCCACAGGCTGAGCATCGGGGCCATCCGCCAGTTGAAAGTCGCGCCCGGCGAGGAGCGGAATTCCAACGGTGTCGAAATAGCGCGGCGTCGCGGTATTGAATTGCACAACCAACGGGTTTTGCGGTGATGGCGCGGGGCGGTCGGGCAATGCGATCGGGATACTGTTGCGATTGCCGCTGAACGGCAGCGAGCTGACAATACCCGCGGATTGAACACCTGGCAGTGCGGCGACACGCGCGATGACTTCCTGATGGAATTGTGTCTGCTGAGCGCCTTGCGGATATTTGTTGCGCGGCATGCGATATTCCATCGTGAGGACATTTTCCCCGCGAAAGCCAACCCACCCACGCTGGCCTTGCCACGCTCTCGCGAGTAGTTCGGATAGAAGTGTGCCGGCAGAAAGACTTCCGCATTGGTGAAGATGGGCCGATAGGTCTCCGGCAGAATCCCAATGAGCTGCCCCACATGTGGAATCAATGAGATATCGGCGTGTCCAAACGACTATAATTCAATATTCAGGCAAATCGAGGACTGAGCGCGATGGCAAGCAAGCAACGAGCCCAACCGCATTGAGCCCAAGCATAGGTAAGTCATGCCTGAAGGATGCCAGAGGAGCAGCCTTAACGCTCAGTAGGGGAATCGTGTCAACAGCATGGAGATCATCGACAACATCAATCGTTTGCTTGGCGACGACCTCAAGCACTCCATACTCCCTGGAGCGAAGCTCAGGATTGCCGCGTCTTGCTTCTCGATCTACGCCTATGAAGCGCTCAAGGCCGAGCTCGAAAGAATCGACTCTCTCCAGTTCATCTTCACCGCCCCAACGTTCATTCCGAATGAGGTAACCGACAGGGTCCGCAAGGAGCATCGCGAGTTCCATATTCCTCGCCTGGAGCGTGAGCGAGGCTTCTACGGCAGCGAATTTGAGATCCGGCTGAAGAATAAACTGACCCAACGCGCAATTGCCAGGGAGTGCGCCGAATGGATGCGGCGTAAAGCGGTATTCCGTTCCAACCACGGCAAGGCACCGATGCAGCAGTTCGCCTGCCTGCAGCAGCCGGACGCCAATGCCGTCTACATGCCGCTGCACGGATTTACTGCCGTGGACCTGGGCTACCAGCAAGGCAACGCCGTCTCGAACATGGTCAATAAGATGGATGAGGCATCGGTGACCGCCACTTACATCCACCTCTTCGATCAAATTTGGCGGGATCAGGAAAACCTCGAGGACGTCACGGCCCTCATCTGCGATCACATCGCATCGGTTTATCGGGAGAATTCGCCAGAGCGAATTTACTTCTTGATGCTGTACAACATCTTTAACGAATTCCTGGAAGATATTAGCGACGACGTACTTCCGAATGATTTGACCGGTTATCAAACGAGTCTGATTTGGCAGAAGCTGTTCAACTTTCAACGCGACGCGGCCACCGGCATCATTAACAAGCTGGAAACCTACAACGGCTGCATCTTGGCCGACAGCGTCGGCCTCGGCAAGACCTTTACCGCCCTCGCGGTCGTCAAATATTATGAGCTGCGCAACCGGTCCGTGTTGGTGCTTTGTCCCAAGAAGCTCTCCGACAATTGGACCAATTACAAGGGGAACTTGAAGACCAACCCCTTTGCTAAGGACCGGTTCAACTACGACGTCCTCTGCCACACGGACCTTCTCCGGAGCAGAGGTTATTCCTTGGGCCTCCCGCTGAACCGGATCAATTGGGGCAACTACGACTTGGTCGTTATCGACGAGTCGCACAACTTCCGTAACAACGACGCTTTCAAAGATCGCGAGACACGCTATCAGCGCCTGATGAATCGCGTCATCAAGGAAGGCGTCAAGACCAAGGTCCTGATGCTTTCGGCGACGCCCGTTAACAACCGCTTCAACGACCTTAAGAATCAGCTTGCGCTGGCCTATGAGGGTGACCCCGAACACCTCACCGGCCAATTGCGCACGGAGAAAAACGTCGATGAGATCTTCCGCCGCGCTCAGACCGCTTTCAATGGTTGGTCGAAGCTAGCCCCGCAGGCGCGTACACCGGCGGCCATCCTCGGAGCTTTGGACTTCGACTTCTTCGAGTTGCTCGATTCCGTCACCATCGCGCGATCCCGGCGGCATATTCAAACCTTTTACGACACGAAGGACATTGGAAATTTCCCTGAAAGGCTGAAGCCGCTTTCATTCCACTGCCCGCTCACCCAACGGCCCGACGTCATTGGCTTCAACGACATCTTTAACCAGCTCTCTTTGATGAAGCTGGGCGTCTACGCGCCCATCGGCTATATCCTCCCCAGTCGGTTGCCCAAGTACGA
>CAZCPL010000172.1:0-4745 GCA_964500255.1 uncultured Solibacteraceae bacterium
GATCGCAAAGTCTCCGGAACAGCTACCTGTGCTGCGTGCACTCCTGGACGCCGGGGCGGATCCCAATGGAGGCTATGGCGCGCTGCCCTTGGAACAAGCGATCCTTTTGACCGGTCCGGAAGCCGTTGCGCTTCTCTTGAAAGCCGGCGCGAATCCGAACGCGCGCAATTCGCTCGGAGAGCCTGTGCTGTTTGCCGCAACGAAACCCAAGGTGGACCTCGGGATCCTTAAACTACTTCTCGACAGCGGCGGCGGTGCCAATGCGTCGAGTTTTCGTGGAGAATCCGTCTTGTCCCATGCCATAGAAGCCAATAACAGCAAAGCTGTCGAACTCCTTTTGCAACGGGGTGCAAGACGAAACTAAGCTGCCAGACCTCGCACAGGGTCTGGGCCGCAATCAGATCCGCACTTGCCGAGCCCTCGCCTATTTTAGTAATGTATAATACAGATAGGTGGTAGTATTCCGCACTCAGCTGATCGCGTCAAGACATATCGGCAAGCAAAGTGCCCGTCGTTTCAAGTTTCCGCCGATTACGTCACAGAAGACGATTCGAATGTGGACGAAAGTGGCCGAGGTGGTTGCGGAGGTCACTGGTGGATGCCGGACCGCTTATCATAAAAAGAATGAGCAGCATGCTCTACACCAACAGTTAGTAAAGGATTTCCCTTGCATGCCGATATTTTATAGAGGAGTAACCTTGCAACGCGCATACCATCCCACGGATCATCGCCTCGAGGGCTTTGTCGCGCGGCGCGCGGGTGCGACTCCATCTGTGGACCTCCTCATGAGTCATGTTGCGCACGGTGCTACGAATACTCCCTATATTTCGCTGACGAAATCATTTGCGGTCGCCAAGCGGTACGCTACAGAAGGCCCGCGGAAGCAAGGCTGGGTTTACTCGATTCAAATCGACGAAGCCAGCAATATTGAACTGCTGGATCCGCTCAAGGAGACCGCCCGTTGCCTTGCACCACCCCTCGCGGAGCCAACTTATCACCACGATGGCGCTCCGGACTTTATCCTCGGCGTCGCGGACCCTCGCCACCATTGGCCCGAACTCACTCGCCGGATTGATTTGCCTCCGCCGGGGTACGGCACTCCGAGAACCGCCCACTTGCATCACCATTTCGAAGTCATGGTGAGGGCGCTCAGGGACGCGGAACTACTGGCGATCAATGCGATTCCAGTGAAACATGTCATCGATCGTCAGGAGCTTTCGTAATGCCACTGCAAACAACTCACCGCAACCTTTTCGGCCTGATCGACGGGTCTATTCGATTGACTGAAATCGAGATCTTCGAGGAACCCGGTTCCTTCATCGGCTTGGTATCGTTTACACAAGATGGCAAGTCAGACCCGGAGCCTCTTCGCCTCGACTTCGGCAAGATCTGTTTCCTGGATATCCAGCCCTTCGAAGCCGCTTATGGCGAACAAGAGGGCCGACGCCGGGCCAACGGACTCGCCTATCGCGTGATGCAGCAAATCGCTGAACCTCAGTCACTGTCAGCTGCGCAGGCTCACGGAGACTGACGCCCTCAGGCGCGGGGCAACTGCCGCTTCCGGATCTCGTCCAGGGTAACCGCCACAATAATCGCTGCACCAATGAGAGCCTGTTGCAGATACGGATTGATGCCCAACAGATCGCTGCCATTCGACAGTAAGCCCATAATGAAGGCCCCGATCAGCGTCCCCAGCACCGTGCCCTCGCCGCCTCGCAAACTGCCTCCGCCGATCACTACCGCAGCGATCGCCTGCAACTCATAGCCGTTGCCCGCCGTCGGCTGGCCGGTCATCAATCGCGAGGTCTCAATCATAGAAGCGATCCCCGTCAGCAAGCCCGCAATCCCATAGACACAGGTCAAATGGAACGAAACCGGGATGCCCGCATAGTAAGCGGCATCGGGATTCGAACCGATGGCAAACGCATACCGGCCAAGCCTTGTGTATTCCAACACAAAATGCATTGCCACGGCGCAGACGAGCAGCAGCCACAACACCACAGGCGCGCCCAGAAAAGTCCCCGTGCCCAGATACTTGAACGAATCCGGTACGCCCGACGCGGGCAGGCCCTTCGAAATCGTCAAAGTCAACCCCCGGATCACGCCCAGCATGCCCAATGTGACGATGAATGGATTGATTTTCAAGCGCGTGATCAGCAGCCCATTCAGCAGACCGCAGCATAACCCGGTGGTGATGCCAATTAGCACTGCCACCGGAATCGAATAGCCGCTTTCCATAGCTTTCGCGCCGAGAAATCCGGAGAGCGCCAGAATCGCGCCGACCGAAAGATCGATGCCCGAGGTAATGATGATGAGCGTCATTCCTAACGCGATGATGTTGATGACAGCAGTTTGGCGCACCACCGTGGACAAGTTGCGCTCGGTGAGAAACGTATTCGGTGCCGCGATGGCGAGAATCACGAAAAGCAGGAACAAGGTAAGAAACGGCAGTAGTCGCTGAATCACTGGATGACTCCGCTTTCCGCTTCGAATGCAGCCAGCCGCATAATCTGTTCCTGCGACGCTCCGCCCGGTAATTCGCCGCTGATCCGCCCTTGCCGCATGACCAGAATCCGATCCGCCACTTGCGTAATCTCGGATAATTCGCTGCTCACCATCAAAATCGCCGCGCCATTGCGCGCCAGTTCGTCCATCACTTCAAACACTTCTACTTTCGCTCCCACATCGATGCCGCGGGTTGGCTCGTCGAAGAGAAAGATCTTCGCGCCATTCGCCAGCCATTTCGAGATTACGACTTTTTGTTGATTTCCGCCGCTCAAGCGCCCCGCCGGCTGCTGTGGTCGGCTCATTTTGATTCGCAGTTTCGTCCGATACTGCTCGGTCATCTCTAACTCGCGCGCGTAGTCGAGGATGCCAAACTTGCTGATCGACTCTAAGCTAGCCATCGTCACATTGGTGGAAATCGGTAGTGCGGTGGCGAGTCCGGTCTTCTGGCGATCCTCGGTAATCAGGGCGATCCCTGCCGCAACCGCCTCGCGCGGTCTGCGGAAGTTAGTCAGCTTTCCATTCACCACGATCTTGCCGGAATCGATTCTGTCCACACCGAAGATCGCTCGGCACAACTCTGTACGCCCGGCCCCAACCAGCCCAGCGATGCCGACGATCTCGCCCGCGCGCAGTTGAAAGCCGATGTCCTTCAACAACGGCTTGCGATTCAGTGCCGCGACCTGCAGCAGCACATCGCCCGGCGCAACTGCATTCCTCTTGTAGAGCGACGTGACTTCGCGGCCCACCATGTGCTTGATGAGTCCGTCGGTGGACAGATCCTTCAACTCGCCCGTGTGAACAGTCTCGCCATCGCGCAGCACCGTCACACGGTCGCCGACCGTGCGCAACTCTTCGAGCCGATGGGTGATGTAAATTACTCCCATCCCGCGGCCCTTCAGGCTGTTCACAATGCGGAAGACTTCGCGTGTTTCCGATTCCGAAAGGGACGATGTCGGCTCATCGAAGATCAGCAGGCTCGATCCATGCGACAACGCCCGGCAGATCTCCACCATCTGCTTGCCGGCAGGCGACAACCGGCTCACCTGCCAATCGGCATGCAATGGAAAATTCTGCTCTTCAATCAGACGCCGCGCCTGTTCCATCATCCGCCGACGGTTCACAAACCCGATGGGCGACGCACCCGTATGCCCCAGATAGATGTTCTCGGCAACCGTCAAATGCGGAAACAGCAACGATTCCTGATGCACCATCGCGATGCCGTTCGCGGAAGCCTCCGCCGGATTGCGAAACTGCACGGGTTTGCCGTTCCAGTGAACCGTGCCGCCGTCCGGCTGATACATGCCGGCAACGATCTTCATCAATGTGGATTTGCCGGCGCCGTTCTCACCCATCAGCAAATGGACTTCGCCCGCATTCACCTGCAGGCTTCCACGCTTCAAAGCGTTCACGCCGCCAAAACTCTTGCGGATCTGATCCAGTACGAGGAGCATCGACGAATGAACCAGCATACCGCGACTCGCGCCGCGTCATGAAAACAGCGATAATAAAAGCGATGCCAAAGCTCATTGCCATCCTCGCGCTGCTTGCCTGTTCCGCGTTCGGAGGAGAAAAAGCACGCATCCAAGTCGTGGTGAAGAACCTCGACGGAAAACCTGTCGATCGCGCCTCGGTGATCATCCGTTTCGTCAAAGGACGTTCGGTTGCCAAGCTTGGCAAGAAGGTCACCACATCCTGGGAAACCCGCACCAATCAGGACGGTCTCGCTAAAGTGCCTGAAATGCCGCAGGGCACAGTTCTGATCCAGGTGATCGCCAAGGGTTATCAGACCTACGGCCAGCAATTCGATGTGGAAGAAGACGACAAGACTATCGAAATCAAGCTCAATCCGCCCCAGCCGCAGCACTCCGTCCACCAGTAGGACGCGACGCAGCCGCGGGGCGCGTCCGAGACCATGCGGAACCAATCGCGTCACCGTGCGTTGTGCTGCGGATTCCTTGATCGAGCATTTAGGAAACATTTAGATTTTCTTGAGGACTCCTTGAGACAGTAGGCCGTACTCTGAGATTGTCAGAACCTCTCAGGTACACATTGGCTTACGTCGAATCAACATTCCGGGCGAACGATGGTAGCGGGCCGATGGGCCATTATTTCAATCTGACCGAAGCTGTCGGAAACGGGTGCCCGAACCGCCTGGACGATGTCGCCTTGACCCAGACATTTCTACAGTCGCTCAGCAATCTGCCCGAATCCCCGGTTCAAGGCGGAACGATGCACGT
>CAZCPL010000172.1:4755-11709 GCA_964500255.1 uncultured Solibacteraceae bacterium
CCTCTGGACCCCGCAACTCGGCCGCGGAATCGCTCTCTTCCAGAAACTCGCTCGTCGCGGACTCAAAAGCCGAGGGGCCAGCGAAGTGATTTCAGTGGATGGGTTGATTCTCCCCGCGCGCGGTGTCTACGTCGAAGGCACGCTCCAGATGTACACCATCATCGCCCTCAACAAAGCCTATGCGCACTACTATTGGCACGACTATGTGCACAAGTGGCCCCTACAGCGCGCGCAAGCGACGCGGAAGTCCTCCGTTGGCGAATTGGTCGACTAGGCGATTGTGTAAAGTCCAAGCTCCGAAATCTGTGGTGCTGCGGAGGACTTCACCACCCGCACCCGAACCTTCGTGGTCTTCACCCGCTCTGCTATCCGGATCAGTCGGCACGCCCCGATGCTCGTCCCTTCCACCAACTGTTTCCATGCATCGGCGATCCAAGCATCGACGGCGAAAGCGTCTACACGTTGCCCCATCCGGATATCCTCGCGGATCCGCACCACGTTGAACTCGCTCTTCACGTCCACAACACCTCTGCGAACCTTGCCCGTTGCGTGGTTTGTTGCGAAGGTTTCGCGCAGAATCCTGCCGTATCCCTGCAGCGACGCGATATCGTTCTCATGCAGTCGCCCACGCCGATCGGGCGGAACGTTCAATAGAAAGCTCCCGCCGCGCCCGACGCTCTTGAAGTACAGATCCACCAACTGCTCCGGCGTATTCACCCTCGAGTTCTGATCCTCATGCCAGAACCAACCCGGGCGGATTGACACGTCGCATTCGGCAGGCATCCACTTGGATCCATCGCGATGCCCGGTGCCGCCTTCCTTATCCAACACAAAACCCGGACCCGGCAGGCCCGATCCATCCGGCGCATGCGGTTCATAGGTCGCCCAACTGGTCTCGTTTGCGAAGCCCTTCTCATTTCCAACCCAACGCAGATCGGGACCCACGTCGCTGAAAATCACTGCATTGGGCTGCAACTTGCGGACCAGTTCCCAAGTGCCAGGCCAGTCGTAATAGGTGCGGGGATCGATCTTGCGCTTCTCTCGCGAGCCGCCATAGAATCCATCGCCTCCGTTTGCGCCATCGTGCCAGACTTCGAACACCGATCCGTAGGCGGTGAGCAACTCGCGCAACTGTTCCCGATACACCTCGATGTATTGAGGAGACGCATAGGCATGGTGATTGCGATCCCAAGGCGAGAGATACACACCGAATCCCAAGCCCTGCTCTCGCGCGGCTTCGGATACCTCGCGCACCACATCGCCCTGGCCGCCTCGAAATCCGGTAGCCCGGCGGATGTTGTGTTCTGTGGTCCTGGTTGGCCACAAGCAGAAGCCGTCGTGATGCTTGCAGGTGAGAATCACGGCCTTCATCCCGGCGGATTTCAAGGTGCCCACGATGGCATCGGCATCGAACTCGTTCGGCGTAAAGATGCGCGGATCCTCATCGCCATAACCCCACTCTTTGTTTGTGAACGTGTTCAAAGTGAAATGGAGAAACGCGTAAGTTTCCAGCTTGTGCCACGCCAGTTGCCTCTACGAAGGAATCACGGATGAACCGGAGGCAAAGGCGACCGCGGGCAATGCCAGAAACTCACGCCTGCGCATCTACCAGGCCTCGCGATTGGAAATCTTTACGCGATAGTAAGGCTTCTCTTTTTCCGCCGGATCCATCCTGTAAATCTCTTCTGTCTTCGCTGGATCGTAGCCGCGCCACAACCATGCCAGCGATTCCGGCAGATCGAGAGACGCCTGCGAGCCATTGTGCGCCGCCGTGCCGAAGCGGAAATGGAAATCGTAATCGCGCATCTTCAGCGAGTTCGCCAGTTGGATATTCTGTAGCGGCCAACTGCCATGATTGTTTTCGAGATCGTCCGCTCCATCGGACATCCAGACGCGGATGTTGCGCTTCGGTTCCTTGCGAACTTTGAAAGGATACAAGTTGCCGCCGTCGAGCTTCTCTTCCGGCCTCCACTGAATACTCGTGAAAGAGCCCACGCCTGAATGGATCCGCGAGAACAGTTCCGGGTGGAACCAGCCCGAGGTGAACGCGCAGATTGCACCCGACGAAGATCCTCCAATGGCCCGAGAATAGCCGTCCCCTCGCAGTTTGTACATCCTCTCCACTTCCGGCAGCACTTCTTTCATTAGAAAGTTCGTGTACTTGTTCGTAACCGTGTCGTATTCAATTGCGCGCATTGCCTTGTTGTCCGGCGTGAACCCAGGGGCGATCAGCACATACACAGTGGGAGGCATCAACTTCTGCGCAATCAAATTTTCGGTGACTGTGAACAAACGCATGCCCTGATTGCGATTTATCAAGCCTTGGCCGTCCTGCCAAACCATCAGCGGGGCAGGCGTCGATGCATCCACACCCGGCGACGCGTAAACCCAGTAGTCAGCCTTCATGCCTTCGTAAATCTTGCTCGTGAGCACGAACTTCTCACTCAGCTTTCCCTGTGCGACTCCGGCTTTCGCATACGAATCCGGGTTGTAGCCGACGAGATCCGCGCGCGGCGCCAAAGCCTTGCCGTCGGCCATGATCTGGTAGCCATAGGTGACGCCGGTGCGCATCTTTTCGAGCCGATACCAGATGTCCGAGGTTTCATCGGTGCGCAACATGGGTACGCCAACGCCATCGTTCAAGACCAGTGTCGGAGCCTTGCCGCCCGGGACATTGACGGCGAACAGAAAGTCCTGCCCCCAAACCGCACTGCCGCTCACATTCGCATTCCGCAGCGCAGGCATCTGTCGCAGCAAAATGTCTTTCAACTGTGCCGACCTTGCGCGCACGGATTGAATCGTCTCTTCCAGCGCAGGCTGCGCTTTTTCCAATGTCGGTTGTGCATACATCGCACCGGCCGCGAACAGTGCGGTCGCAAAACAAGTCAATTTCATTTTTTTCCTTCCAAACGCTCTAGCGTTGCCATCGTCTTCTTGTTGCCACTCTTCGCGGCCGCATCGCGAACCGTCGTGCCGGTCTGATCTGTGATACTCAGATCGGCCCCATGTTCCAGCAGATATTGGATGATGTCTTCAGAAGGCCGGAACGACGCGGCATGAATCGCCGTCCGCCCCTGCGGACCCTGTTCGTTCACGTTCGCGCCTGCTTCCACCGCCGCGCGAACTGCAGCCAACTTGCCCGAGAACGTCGCATAAAACAGGGTAAACATGCCTGTGGGCGTTCGATCTTTCACATTCGCGCCGGCCTCGATCAGTGCCTTCATTCCTGCGATGTTGGCGCCTTGCGCTGCGATATGGAGCGGCGTCTTGCCCGCGTTCGACCCAAAAAATCCGGCGCTTCCCGCGCGATCGTCGAGTTTCGCGTCCACTTCCGCGCCGTTCGAGATCAGCGCCTTCATTAACTCCGGCGTTCCGGATTTCGCCGCCAGGTGCAACAGGGAGAAGCTTTTCTTGTCCCGGGATTTCACGTCCGCGCCTGCTTCCACCAACAGCGTAGCGGCAGGAGCCTGCGATGCATTCACCGCCAACATGAGTGCGTCCCAACCATCTTCGCGTCTCGTCTTTGCATTGGCGCCGGCATCCAGCAACGCCTTCACTGTCTCGGTATGTCCCTGGCGCGAAGCCAGCATCAACGGCGTGGATCCGGGCTTCGAAAGAGCATTGATCGATGCGCCTTTAGCCGCCAACTTCTGGACCATCGCCGTGCGCCCTTCGGCAGCAGCCCAATGCAAGGCCGTTTGGCCTTCGCGCGATTCCTTCGCATTTGCGTCCACGCCGCGGGTGAGCAACAGATCCACCAACGTAGGCTTGCCGGAATTGACCGCGGCCATCAACGGCGTCTCGCCATTCCAGCGCGCTTGGTTGACGTCTGCCTTGGCATCGAGCAACACCGTCGCCAGTGCAACATCGCCCTGCTGCACGGCGATCAGCAGAGCAGCATCGCCATTTTCATCGGCGACATTTGCATCCGCACCCGCATCGAGCAGCATCTTCACAATTGAGGCGTTGCCGCCGCGAACGGCCCAAGCCAGTGGCGTGGATCCGTCAGCAAGTCTGGAGTTGATCTCCGACTTCTTCAGACCCAAAGCGGCGCGTACCACCTCAGGGTCGCCAGCGCGAACAACGTCAGCAAGCCCGTCGGCGGCAGCGCAGTTGTAGAATGAGAGCAGGCCTAATGTCCAACCGGCCCATAACCTAAAGGAACGATACGGCGTCATAACTCATTCAGATTATCCGAATCCATGCGAAGTTACCTGATCGGCTCCGTAATCCTAGTTCTCTGGTTCTCGCAAGGCGCGGGATCCCAGGATCCTCGCGCCGCGCGCGAGCAGGCTTTTCAGAGCCAGTTGAAGCCCTACGTCACGAAATACTGCCAAGGATGTCACAACGCCCAAGTCAAAACCGGAGGCATCGCCGTCGATGGATTCAAGTCCGCAGCCGACCTGCTCACGCACGCCAGCGAGTGGGAACAGATCCTTCTAAAGGTCCGCACCGGCGAGATGCCGCCCAAAGGCTTGCCTCGCGGCAAAGCGGATGAGACCGCAGCGTTCCTGAAGATCATCGAAAGCGAACTCGACCGCGCCGCAGCGGAAACTCCAAATCCGGGACGGGTCGCGATCCACCGCCTGAACAAGGCCGAATACAACAATGCCGTTCGCGATCTACTTGCAGTGGACTTCACCCCCGCCGACGATTTTCCTGCCGACGATGCGGGTTATGGCTTCGACAACATCGCCGACGTTTTGTCCCTGCCTCCGGTGCTTACAGAAAAGTACATGTCCGCGGCGCACAGGGTCTCGCGCCTAGCGGTTGGGAACATCAAAGTAGATCCTTCTGTGGATCGCATCAACGTCGACCGCCGTATCTCGCAGCGCGAACGCATCGCTGAGGATCTGCCCTTCGGAACCCGTGGCGGCATGCAGTTCGTTCATCGCTTTCCTGTCGAAGGCGATTATATGCTGCGCGCCAGACTGACTGGCGATCCCAAAGGGACCTTGCCGCCGATGGTGGATTTCCGACTCGATGGCAAGCGCATTAAGCTGGTCGAAGGCCGCATCCGCAGTACTTCGGAAGAAGATGAGGAAGACGCCCGGCGCTTCGAAGTGCGCACACGGGTGCCCGCTGGCAAGCACGAAGTGGTGGTCACTTTTCTCAAAGACAACGCGAAGTCTGAAGACACAGAACTACCGCTTACGCCACAAGGCAAGCCGATCAACAAAGTGTTGAGCCTCGATTGGATCGAAATCGGTGGACCCTTCAACGTCACGGGGCCCGGCGATCTCGCCAGCCGCCGCGCGATCTTTACCTGTGGACCCGCCACTCCGGCTGAGCAGGATTCCTGCGCAGCGTCGATTGTTTCGCGCCTTGCCCGGAAAGCCTACCGGCGTCCGGTGACTGCCAAAGATACGACGTCGCTACTGCGCTTCTACCGCATGGGCAAAGAAGATGGCGGCAATTTTGAAGCGGGAATCCAACTCGCAATTCAGGCGCTCCTGGTGTCCCCGAACTTCCTGTTCCGGATCGAGCGCGATGCGGCACCCGGTATGCATCCGGTGACGGATTTCGAGCTTGCCTCGCGGCTATCTTTCTTTCTGTGGAGCAGCATTCCCGACGAGGACCTTCTCGCTCTTGCCGAGAAGAACCAACTTCGAGCCAACCTCGACGCGCAGATTCGCCGCATGCTTGCCGATCGCAGGTCTGTCGCCCTGGTGGACAATTTCGCAGGCCAATGGTTGCATCTACGCAATCTTATGCTGGTGAAGCCCGACCCCGAAAAGTTCGCAAACTTCGACATGGAACTGCGCACCGCCGCCAAACGCGAAACGGAACTCTTCGTCGAAAATGTCATTCGTGAAGATCGCAGTGTGATCGACTTTCTCGACGGTAAGTACACTTTTCTCAACGAAAAGCTCGCCAAGCACTATGGCATCGAAGGCGTCAAAGGACGCAACTTCCGCAAAGTTCCGCTTGACGGCGAGCAGCGCAGCGGCGTGTTGACTCATGCCAGCGTGCTCACGGTGTCTTCCTATCCGACGCGCACTTCGCCAGTGATTCGCGGCAAGTGGATCCTCGAAAACCTGCTCGGAGCGCCGCCACCCGCGCCTCCGCCAAACGTTCCGGAACTGAAGGAAAACGAGATCGGCGAATCCGCTTCACTGCGCCAGCAGCTGGAACAGCATCGCTCGAATCCCGCCTGCGCCGGTTGCCACTCTCGCATGGATGTGATCGGCTTTGCGCTCGAGACCTACGATGCCGTTGGCAAGTGGCGCACGATGGATGGTAAGTTCCCCATCGATCCATCGGGGACCCTGCCAAACGGCACGCCAATCGGCGGATCGAAAGATTTGAAAAACGCCTTGGTCGCGCAGAAAAATGAGTTCGTCGGCGCACTTGCCGAGAAACTGTTGACCTACGCACTTGGGCGCGGCCTGGAGCGGTATGATAAACCTGTCATTAGGACCATTGCGCGCGAGACCGCCGGAGCCGGCTTCCGATTCTCGGCTTTGGTCAAAAGTATCGTAAACAGCGCACCGTTCCAAATGAGAATGGCACCGGGTGCCGATAGTAAAGAGCAAAGGGCGTCAGCAAAATGATCATCTCGAAGAAGTCTCTATCGCGGCGGACCTTGTTGCGAGGGCTTGGCACGGCCATCGCGCTGCCTATCCTCGACTCGATGACCCCGGCCTCTCTGTGGGCCGCACCGGCCAAGACTGTGTCTACGTCCCCGATGCGGCTGTCGTTCGTTTATGTTCCCAACGGCATCATCATGAAGGATTGGACGCCCGCCACCGCTGGTGCATCCTTTGAACTCACCCCTGTGCTAAAGCCGTTTGCTGCCTATCGCGACAAGATGTTGGTGCTCACCGGACTTGCCCACAAAAACGGCCGCGCCCTCGGTGACGGACCGGGCGATCATGCGCGTGCTGGCGCAACGTTTCTCACCGGAGTGCATCCGAAGAAGACCGAAGGCGCAGATATCAAGAACGGCGTCTC
>CAZCPL010000173.1:0-11620 GCA_964500255.1 uncultured Solibacteraceae bacterium
ATCTGTTTGCGTTGATGGAAGAGCTGGCGCGCGAGTACGATATCCCTTCGATTCAGTTCGACCGAGCGCGGTACCCGGAACTCAATTGCGGCTATGACGAGGCGACTCTCGCCCTCTATGCCAAGGAACACAATGGCGCGGAGCCTCCCGCAAACGAGCGCGATGCCGCCTGGATGCGTTGGCGGGCGAACAAATTGAACCTGTTTGTTGCCGATCTTGGCCGCAGACTGAAAGCCGTCAACTGGCGGCTGGTCATCACTAGCGCGCCGATTGTTTACAGCTTTTCTTACGTGAACTTTCTGCAGGAATATCCGGTGTGGATGAAAGATCGGTCGGTGGATTACGTCTCACCCCAGATTTACCGCAACGATCCCGCGGCCTTCGAACGAGAACTGGACGCCCAGATTCGAGCGCTCGACGGCGACGGGTCGCGCCTCGTCGCGGGAATCGATGTCACGAACGGGACAGCGGAGATTCTCATCCGGGAAATCGAACTCTGCCGCCAGCGTGAGTTGCCTGGCGTCGTGATCTGGTTCTATGGCGGACTGATCAACAAGCAGGCGTTCGCTCGCCTGAAGGAATCGGTGTTCGCTGAGCCAGCGTCGCTTCCCTGGAAGTAATAGATTGCGATAATAGAGTTACTTCATGGACATCTTCGACGAACTGGTGCGGTTGAGACGCCTAGGCCAGAAGAGCGCCCTCGCCACCATCGTGCAAGTGAATGGATCCATTCCCAGCTTCGAAAGCGCCAAAATGTTGGTGCGGGAAGACGGAACTTTTGTCGGAACCATCGGCGGCGGATGCGTAGAGGCCGATGTTTGGACCGCCGCGCGCGAAGTGATGGATACCGAAAAACCGAAGCATCTCACCTTCAGTCTGGGCCAGGATGCTGCGTACGATGAGGGGCTCATTTGCGGTGGTCAGTTGAATGTCTTCGTTGAACCTGTGATCCCCCAGCCGCGTGCTTTCATCTTTGGCGCGGGACACATTTCCAAGAGCCTTTCGAAAGTCGCGAAACTGGCGGGATTTGAGACCGTCGTGGCCGACAACCGAGAGGCGTTCGCCAACCGCGAGCGGTTTCCAGAAGCGGATGAAGTGTTCGCCGAAGAGTACGAAGATGTGTTTCCCAAGCTTGCCATTAACTCGACTTCTTACATAATTATCGTGACACGCGGGCATCGCGACGACATGCGCGTGCTGCGCTGGGCTGTGGGTACGCAAGCGAAGTACATCGCGATGATCGGCAGCAAGCGCAAGACGATTTCCGTGGTGCACGAGTTGGAACGCGAGGGCCTCGATCGCGAGTGCTTCGAGCGGATCTTTGCGCCGATGGGCTTTGAGATCGGGGCCCTCACGCCCGAGGAAATCGCTGTGTCCGTAGTTGCCGAAATGATTGCGATGCGGCGGGCACCCTCCACAAATTGGCGATTGTCATCGAAGTCGATCTTTGCGCACGATCGATTGAAGGCATTGTTGAAGTGACCGCTGTTATTCTAGCCGCTGGGTCCTCGCGCCGCATGGGATCTCCCAAGGCTTTGCTGCTCTACCAGGGCGAAACATTTCTTGCTCGGATGTTTCGGCTGATGAATGGATTTTGTGGTCCCGTGGTGATCGTCCTGGCACCGGGGACGGAAGCGTGGGCTCCAGTCGGCGCTACTGTGGCCGTCAATCCGGATCCGGATCGCGGGATGTTGAGTTCGCTGCAACGCGGACTTTCGATCGCAGGCGACGATATCGTTCTGTTCACGCCCTTGGACTATCCCACGATCCTCGAGTCGACGATCCGCGCGGTTGTCGAGGCCGATGGCGAGATCGTTATCCCACGATTTGACGGCCGCCGCGGGCATCCGGTGCGTATCTCGGGCAGGGTCGCTCAAGAACTGTTGGCACTCCCGGTCGAAACCGGCACTCCCGCCGACGTAATCCGCCGCGATGCGGCGCGCATTCATTACGTCGAGGTCGACGATCCGGGGATCCATCGCGATATCGATCTACCCAGCGAGTATCGGAAACTCTTACTGCAGTGTTGAAACGATTTCATAAGTTCGCCAGGATTCTGGCCGTGATCTTTGTGCTGGTGCTTGCAGCCGGCATCGGTGCCCCGTACTTTCGCGCTGACTACTTCGCGTCTCGCATTCAAGAAGGGCTGGAACAATCGCTCGGCCGCAGGGTCAAGATTGGAAATGCCCGGTACAACGTGTTTCGAGGTCCCGGATTTCAGGTGGAAGAAGTCACCATCGCGGAAGACGAACGCATCGGCATCGAGCCATTCGCTCACGTCGCAGAAGTGCAATGCCGCGTTGACCTGCTGAGCTTATTCAGGGGCAAGATCCGCTTCTCGAATCTACGCCTCGTCGAACCTTCGGTAAATTTCGCACGCACCGAATCGGGCATTTGGAACATAGACCTGTTTCTGCAGCGGGCCCAGACCTCCGAATTGCCGCCGATCCAGATTCGCGATGCCCGGGTGAATTTTAAGTTCGGAGATCGCAAATCCATCTTTTATCTCGGCAATGCGGATCTCGATCTCGAACCCTCATCCACTGGACCGCTCGGACTTTCGGTTTCGGCTGATCCGTTCCGAACCGATCGCCCCGCATATACGACCGGACGTTTTCACATTACGGGTAAACTCAGTCCTTCCACGAGCACGTCGGAACCGAGCATCGTTGCGGAACTCGAAAGCGAACGCAGCAGCATCCCTGAAGTGGCGAAGTTGATGGGCATGCGCGACCCCGGGTTGAAGGGATTTCTCGCTTCGAATTTCGACCTCAAGGGGCCCTTGTCGGCGATCGATTTCAAAGGCGCGGTGCGCTTTGACGACATCACAGGGAGTCTGCTGCAGCAACTGGTTTCCTCCGCAGCGAAGCTGCCCATCGAAGGGCGGTTCAATATGCGCGGGCATGAGATCGAGGTCCACACCGCGCCCGGTGAACTACCTTTGAAAGCTTGGTTTCATGCGAAAGACTACCTGGCGTCGCCCGAATGGGCGGGCCAATTGAAGTTTGAAGACTTCTCCGCCCCGGCTCTCTTTGAAGCAGCCAAACGCATGGATGTCCGTCCGCCGGAAGGGTTCAAAGTGGATCGCGGCTCGGTCAGTGGATCGGTCTCGTTCTCGCGTGATGAAGGTGCCAAAGGCGACATCACGATTAAGGACGCCGAGTTCCAATTGCCCACCGGAGGCAAGCTCGCAGGCGATGGCCTACAGTTTGAAATTACGGGCCGGAACATGGATCTCAAGATCCACGCGGAAGCTGAAGAACCAAATCTGACCATTGCCGGCAAATACGATCTCGACGCTCGTGGCTTGGACGTTGTCATCAAGGCCAAGAACGCCTCGCCCATTGCCGACACAATGCGACTCGCGCCGAATGCCCCCGTGCTGTCGGGCTTTAAGCAAGGCACTTGGCGCGGATCGTTGCAGTATCTCGCGCCTGCCGAAGGCGAGGCGACATGGAAGGCGCAAGCAGAAGTGATTGACGGCGTGCTGGAGGTTCCTGGGCTTGCGAATCCAGTTACCGTCACCTTTGCAGGCGTACTCGACGGCGAACGGTTGGCACTTCGCGCGTTTCGCGGCACTTGCGGAAAGATCGATTTCACGGGTGATTATCGATACGAGGCGAAAGCAGTGCGTCCGCATAAGCTCAATCTCGCCGCCGAACAGATCGATCTCGCGGAAGTGGAACGGATTCTGCGACCGACATTGGCACGCGGTGGATTCCTGGCCAAAACTTTCCGGCTAACAAAGGCGCCTTCGCCAGAATGGTTGACTGATCGCAAGGTGGAAGGCACGCTGCGGTTTGCCAGGCTCCAAGCAGGGGCGAAAGGTCCGAAACTCGAGAAGGTCTCGGCAAAGTATCAATGGGATGGCGCGAAGGCGCTGCTCAGGGATGTAAAAGCCAAGGGCGATGGCTTGGAACTCAACGGCGAAATTGCAGTGGATCTCACAAACAATCAACCCCGCTATCGGTCGACCGGCAGCATCGATGGCGTTCCGGTATCCGGCGGCAGAGTAGATGTTGAGGGCCGCATCGAGACCGAAGGGCTTGGCAGTATCCTACTCGATAAGTTGCAGTCGCAAGGCGAGTTCTCTGCCTCGGCGATGCGGTTCAATCCCGAGTGGATGTTTGATGAGATGAGCGGATCCTTCAAGGCGACCTATGCGAATGCCACTCCACGTCTCACGTTGACCGACCTGAATCTCACGCAAGGAACCGATGCCTATCAAGGCCAGGGTTCGACGCAACCGGACGGAGCGCTGGCGCTGGAATTGTCAGGACCCAAGAGGCAAGTGCGCTTGCTGGGATCCTTGTTGGCACCAAAACCATGAAACTCAAGCAAGTCATGCTCTACGTGAAAGACTTCAATCCGCTGGTTGACTCTATTCCGACATCCTGGGGCTGCATCCCATCGAAGCAAGCCGCACGGATGGATGGCTGGAATTCCGCGAGGGGCTCGCGCTGCATGCGATTCCCGAACACATCGCGAAGGACATCGTCATTACTTCCCCGCCCGAGGTACGCGAAGAAATCCCATTGAAGCCGATCTTTCAAACGGACGACCTGGATGGTTGCTGCGGCAAGCTCGAAGCGGCCGGACTTCCGATCACTCGCTACGCTTGGGGTGCAGCCGATTGCGTAGATCCCGAAGGCAATGTCTTTCAAGTCTGCGCCTAAGGCAGAGCGAACGCGATGAGCGAGTCGCCCATGGTCGTCTTCAACTTGCCGTGCCCGCCAGCAGCGATCACGATAAATTGCTTGCCGTTCACCGAGTAAGTCATTGGCGTTGCTTGGCCTCCAGCAGGCAGCCTTCCCTTCCATAACTCGACGCCCGTATCGGAATCGAAGGCGCGAAGGTAGTCGTCCATCGCCGCGCCGACGAACACCAACCCCCCAGCCGTCGCCAGGGGACCTCCTCGGTTTGGCGTTCCCGTAGCCATGGTGATTGGCAACGGCGCGCGCGGCGTTCCGAGTGGAACCTGCCATTTGATCACGCCTTTGTTGAGATCCACGGCGGCCAACGTTCCCCATGGCGGTGTAAAGCAAGGTAACCCCAGCGACGAGAAAACAGGCTCGCGCATCAATGCGTAAGGAGCGCCGCGCATTTCCGTATACTCCGACTTTGGATTCTCTTTGCGCGCCGCCGCCACTTCGTCCCTCGGAACCAGTCGCAAGCGAAATGGCGCGTTGCTGCTATTGACGAACACCAGTTGCCGCTGATCGTCGTAGGCAACGCTACCCCAGTTCACGCCACCGGCGATGCCCGGGCGGATGAGCGTCCCCTTGAGACTGGGCGGTGTGTAAATGCCTTCGTTGCGCAGGCCCGCCAGTTTCGATTCACAACCCTTGCGATCGATGTACGCGACACCCCACGTCTCTTCTGGACGCATTGGCGCGTGCGACACCAAAGGCGGCGGCACCAATGGAAACGGCTGTGTGGCGGAGGTCTTCTCACCCGGGACATCCGTCTGCGGAACCGGGCGTTCCTCCACCGGAATGAGCGGTTTCCCCGTTTCGCGATCAAGCACGAACAACAGCCCCATCTTGGTGGCCTGCACCACAGCCGGGCGCCCTTTGAACGTGATCAAAACCGGCTGCGCGGGGACGTCGTAGTCCCACAGATCGTGGTGCGTGGTTTGGAATCCCCAGACCATCTTGCCCGTCGATGCCTTCAACGCAACGACTGCGTTTGCCCATCTGTTGTCTCCGAGGCGCGCACCTCCGAAGTGATCGGGACTCGCACTTCCCGTTGGAATAAAGACAAGATCTCGCGCCGGATCCGCACTGAATACCGACCAGGCGTTCGCCGCGCCGGCATTGGCTTCATTCGCGATGGGATCCCAACGCCACAGTAATTTGCCGGTGCGCACGTCGAATCCACGCACAACGCCAGAAGCCATCTTGGCGCGTGAATTGTCATCGATGGCGGAACCCGTGATGACGACGTCGTTCACCACCGTGGGCGTGGAGGTGACGTGATACTCACCGTTGTAGACAGCGCCAACGTCCTTGCCGAGGTCCACCGAGAAGAGCTGCTTCCCATCGGCCGCATCCACGGCAATGAGCCGGGCGTCTACGGTGCAGAGCAGGATGCGGCGTTGGCCGGTCTTCGCATCCTTCCACGTGGCAACGCCGCGGGAGACAAATCCATCGCCCGATTCATTCTTCTGATCGGTCTTTGGATCGAAGATCCACTTCACTTTGCCCGTTGCCGGATCGACAGCATAGACCCTGTTGAACGGCGTCGGAAAGTAGAGAACACCGTCCACCACGATTGGCGTCGCCTGAAAAGCCGATGGCCGCTTGAACTTTTTGTGATCGCGAACGTCGCCGTGGTGAATGGTCCAGACGGGCTTCAATTGGGTCACGTTGCCTTTGTGGATTTCGGTGAGCTTTGAGAACCGGGTGCCTTCGGACGCGCCACCGTAAGCGGGCCATCCGGTTTGCATCAGAAGTGTGAGTGCGAGCGTCGGGAACATTGAGATCATTAGACCCGATCCGCCGCTGAAAAGCCAGAAGCTGGGGGTAAACTTAACGGTATACTCTTGTGTAGTGAATGATTTAGACGCCTCCGCGATTCGCGGTCAATTGGATCGAATTCTGGCGAGTGGCGGCTTCAAAGATGCCGGTCGGATCGGTCCGCTGCTGCAGTTTCTGGTCGATAAGACACTCGCGGGGCAGGCGGACTCGATCAAGGAAAGTGTTCTGGGAGTGGAGGTTTTCCAGCGTCCACCGGACTACGACCCGCGCACCGACCCGATCGTGCGTGTCGACGCCCGGAGGCTGCGGTCGCGCCTTGACGAGTATTACAAAGCGCATCCCGCCGATGGAGTTGTGATCTCGCTGCCCAAGGGCGGCTATGTTCCAGTTTTTGATTCTGTTCAAAAGCCACGCGTCGCGGAGGAGCCGCCGATACGGTTTCACATGTCGGGCCCGGCGATGGTCTTTATCGTGATCACGATCATGTCGTTCGGCATCGGTCTGTTCCTCTACCTAGGCAGCCAATCGAAGAAGCAGAGCAAGCCGGCAATCGCAGTGCTGCCTTTCCGCAATCTGAGTCCCGATGCGGACAACCAATACTTCAGCGACGGACTCACAATTGAGCTGATCGAAGCACTGACCCGCATCGAGAATCTCAGTGTGGTGAGCTGGAACAGCGCCGCCCGTTTTCGAGGAAAGGCGGAAAGCCTGAATGAGCTTCGGAGCCAGTTGAACGCTGCGGCGGTGCTCGACGGATCGGTGCGCAAGCAAGGCGACAAGATCCGTGTGACCGCGCAGTTAGTGGATACCGCGAAGGGCAATACGATCTGGTCGCAGACTTGGGAACGCGAATCGAAGGATATCTTTCGGATCCAGGAAGAGATCGCGAAATCGATTGTCTATGGCCTGCGTGTCCAAATGAGTGCGGATCCGGATCAGGTGCTGATTCCGCCTTCCGCGCGCAATCCGGAGGTATACAATGATTACCTGCGGGCTAGGTTTCATCGCAGTCAGTTTTCGGATGAGGGACTGAGGCTCAGCAGCCGGTACGCGCGCACGGCGATTGAAAAAGATCCGGCCTACGCGCCGCCATACGCGCTTTTGGCGGGCAACCTCGTCCTAAACGGTTACTACCAGAATATGCCGACATCCGAGGCGACGGCTCAGGCAAAGCAGTTCGCCAGCAAGGCGATTGAGTTGGATCCTCGCAACGCTGAGGGTCATGCTGCCATGGGGATGGCCCTATCCATGGGTGAGTGGAAGTTCACCGAGGCCCGGGTGCACTTCATCAAAGCGATTGCACTAAATCCCGGTTCGGCGGAGGCTCGTGCCGTATACGCCCTCGGTTATCTGCTTCCAAACGCCAGACTGATTGAGGCGGAATTCGAAGCCAAACGCTCTGTGGAACTTGATCCGCTGTCCTTCCTCTCCAATTTTCTGGCTGGCTACACACTGCTGCAGACTCCGGGAAAGGAAGCCGAAGCGATCCGCTACTACGACAAAGCGGCTGAAATCTATCCTGGATTCGATGACCTGATTTGGGATCGAGCCATGGCCCTTGCGTTCGCCGGCCGCAGAGACGAGGCGATGGCCGGTTTCCGCAGGCGGGGGCAATTGGCCCGGATCAGGGACTGGGTTCCAGGTTGTGTCGAGTGGGCGCTTCTGGGTGAAAAGAACAAGGCCCTGGAAATGATCGTGCGCGACGAACTGGACGCGTTGGAACATGCACGGGCGTATGCTCTGATCGGCGAGAAGGATAAGGCGATCGCAAGCCTTGAAAAGGCCTATAGCGAGCACCATCCTCAAGTAATGTTCCTGAAGGTGGATCGCCGTCTGACAAATCTTCGCTCCGACCAGCGGTTTCAGGAACTGGTTCGCAAAGTCGGATTGTAACTTTCAGACTACCGATCGATGCAACAATCAGAGGATGGTTTTTTGGGCTGGATTGTTGAGCTTGGTTGCGTTTGCTGAATCACGTGTGCTGTTCGTCAGCATCGATGGTCTAGGCTACAAGAATCTGACCGAGGATCCTGCAGCGCGCGAGTTGACATCCCTGCATCGATTGGCCCGCCGTGGCGTCATCGCTCCGCTCCAAACGTCGTTTCCGAGTAAGACTTCCGCAGGTCATGCTGCTCTCTTCACAGGGGCGTGGACGGGCGTCGATGGCTTCTTTTCCAACACGAACCCCAGGACACCTCGTTCCTCGTATGCGCTTCGAGAGACTATCACGGGCTTTCGCTCGGAAAGCCTCACAGCGGAACCTATTTGGACCGCCGCCGCTCGTCAGGGCGTCTCTTCCGTCGCCTACCAAGCCACTCAGATGTATCCATTCAACGATGAAAGTGCCGGAAAGGCTGCCGTTTTGAATGGGTATCAGACCTGGATGATGGCACCGCATCGGGTGATCCGGCAGAAGGATGTGAAGGAACTGAGACCGGGAGTCTATCAATGGACCGACGGACCTCTAACGTTCCGACTGGACCGGTTGTCTGACGGCCTCAGAGTGCAATCGTCCTCAGGGGCTGTGGTAGTCCGGCAGGCGGCTTTGGAGGTACGTCCTCCGCGAAAGCGCGCACTTGCACGGCGATTCTCTGAAGTGTTGCAGGTGGAGGCCAACGGGATCCGCACGGGTGTTTACCTACGCCTTTTCGAATTCAGTGATTCAGACTTTCTGCTCTACCGGACCTCTGCTCAAGAGTTGGGAAGTTCGGGTGTTTCCTTTGATCTGCTTACGTCTGATGGGGCGTTTGTTGGAAACTCCGCCGTATCGCTTTACGAACGCGGCTATTTCGGGAAGCGACTGGTTGAAGGGGGTGACGGCTCGGCCGAGCGTCGCTACCTGGAGACACTGGAACTGGTGGTTCGCCAGATGACTCGTCATCTATTGGCACTGGAGTCGCGGCTTAGGCCGCGGTTGTTGGTAGGATACTATCCGGTAGTCGATGACTTCGAACATCTCTGGTTTGGGTGGGCGACGACGGGAGTGAAGTCGATAAACCCCTACCGATCATGGGGATATGCAGCTTTGGACGAGGGCCTTAGGTCTGTCATCCGGCGATTTCGGAACGACTCGATCGTATTTAGCAGCGACCACGGCATGGCGGGGAATACGCATGAGATCCGTATGGGGGCGCTTTTGGCGGAACTCGGGTTTGAAAAGGAACACGTTGTTCCGAACGCAAGTTGCTTATTTGTGAATACTACCGACTGGATGCAGGGTGTCGTGCCTGTCGCGGAGAGAGGGCGGGTTATCGACGACTTGGAAGCGAAGCTCAAGGCTCAGGGTTCGTTCACTCGCTTCTATCGCAGTGCGGAGTTGGACCAGCGCTTTGGGCTGCGAGGTGCCAATTCGCCGGATCTGTGCTTCGACCTGAAACCCTTGCACTATCCAACGGAAGGTGCCAAATCACCATCCGTATCTCCTTATCCTTTCCCGCGGGGGGAACACGGATTCGACCCGACCCGTTCCGATATGGAATCGTATCTAATTTTGAGCAGCAAACGTGTTCAAAGGGACCACTGGATCGGTCGATTGAAAGCCATTGATGTATCGGCAATCGCCTGTGCGTTGTTGGGTATACTACCCCCGGCCAAATCCGAAGGCAAGTTACCTGCGGGTATCCTCTCCTCCCCCCGCTGAGTCCAGCATCCCCACTTAACCTTAGCTGCATAGTCCCGATCTCCCTAAGCAACTACGGGAATATCCGGTCATATTCTCAGGTTTCTCGCCAAGGTACTTATTTCTCTCAGACCTTTAACCTCCTAAGTAGAGCACATCAGCGGTACATCAGTCCGGTACCTCAATGGAACTCAAGTTTCAAAACGGTACTGGCCAGGGTGTGGAATTCGTGCTGATTCGGCATCGGTGTGACCTTCTGTAGAGGGAAAACACCTAATTTCAAACTTAGGTCCGAAATCGGTAAGTCTTGTGGGCAGAACACCTACGGGCAAATCGAGACCTCGGATCCATAAGCGAAATGAGACCGTGACGAGATTTGGTCACGCTCTTGCACTCTACAGAGTCGCCGGATGACCGGCTGGAGCACGCGGCGAGCGGCAGGGCTCGAATCGCAGGCTCAAAAACGAAGAGCTCGAATCTGAGGGAGAAGAGAAAATTTATGGCAAAAGCAGCCGCCGCAACCGCAATGGCCAGTCTCACCGTTAAGGTGAAAGTAAAACCTGCACCGCCCGCCAAAGCGAAATCCGCCTTGAAGAGCCGACGTACTATGAAGTCGCTGCAATCGATCCATGTCATGCCAACTCCTCAGGAGTTTGAACTGACCTCGGTTGATCTGGACGACGAACTTGATTCGGAACTTGCCGCAGAATCTCTCGATTCGTCATTCTCAGCATCGGTTACCGAATGCTACGAAGCGGCGGTAGTGGACATTTCCGAAGTGAAGGAAACCCGTCAGGCTCGCCGTGATCGCGTCGTTCTGGAACATCTCCCCCTAGTCCGAGCGATCGCCGTGCGCGTCCACGAGAACCTTCCTGTACATGTTGACCTGGATGACCTAGTCCACGCCGGAATCCTTGGTTTGTTTGATGCAGCCAGCAAGTACAACCCCGAAAAGCAGGTGGTATTCTCCAGCTACGCGAAGCACCGAATTAAAGGTGCAATCCTGGACAGCCTCCGCCAGTTGGACTGGGCTTCACGCGACCTCCGTCGCCGCCACAAACAGGTGGAAGCAGTCACCCGCGATTTGGCTGCGGAACTGCAGCGCAACCCAACCGAATCCGAAATTGCCGGAAAGCTGGGCATCGAAGTGGACCGTTGGCGGCAGATGATGGTTGATCTCCGCAACGTTGGACTGATCTCTGCATCCACCCGCGCCAACGACCAGGAAGAGCTTCCGGCCCCGGATTTCCCGTCCAAGCCCGAAACCCAGCCCGACAACATGTGTGCCCACGAGCAGCTTCGCAGCGCTCTCGGTCTCGCGATGAAGACACTTCCAGAACGATACCAGAAAGTTGTCACGCTCTACTACACCAATGAGATGACGATGAAAGAGATCGGTGGCGTTCTCGGCATCAACGAAAGTCGCGTCTCCCAAATCCACAAGGCAGCGCTTGAAAAAATGCAGGTCGTTCTGCAGACTAACGGGATTGGCGGCACTCAGGCCTTCTAATCTTCCTTACAG
>CAZCPL010000174.1:0-11587 GCA_964500255.1 uncultured Solibacteraceae bacterium
GTATCCAACGATGCGGCTCTTCCGGCAGCGTGATCGCGGCGATTGGGGTCCGGTCATCGATGAAGTGCAGCGCGAACTGACGTTGTTGCTTCGATCCTAGAGTTTTGGCTGATGCTAAAATGAGGACGACTGTCCGTGGGCTGGCAACCAGCGAGTCCACGGACTTTCTCCTGACCCTTCGCAACCAACAGATGTCCCTACCAGCCGACCAGACTCCTGCATCCGCCACCAATACGCCACCACTCTCTCTCGTTCAGTTCGCTGACCGGTTCCGGGCCGAGTTGATTCCTCTGAGTGGCAACTTTTCCTACTTCTGTGCGGCGTCGCTGCCGTTTACCGAAGAAGATACTCGCGACTATCTCGAAGAACCCGTCGGTGCGCTACCCCCTGCCATTCTCGCGCAGTTGCCCAAGATCTCGATCCTCATCGTTCCCTATCTTTCCCGCGAAAAATCGGAGAAAGCTTCGGTTTCCATGGTCGCTCCGCCAGAAGAAAAGCTATCCTGGACCGCGCAGATCCGCAACAATCAGGAAACTGTCCTCGCCTTCACCTTCAACGGGCACGACGTTTCCGAGTATCATTACCGCTTTTATCAACAGATCTCGCAACTCATCTGGGATCGTAAAGATACCGCCGTCCGGTCCCGTTTCTCAACCCTGCTTGTCGAAGAGATCGCCGCCAGCGTCCACGGCGAAGTGGATGAAGACAGTTGGCGCACCAAACAGCAACTCCAACGTCGCGATGGTAAAGTCAAAGCCGAATCCAAAGTGTTTGCCGAGTATTTGAAGGCCTCGTTCATCGACACGATGACCCTCTACTTGCACGGCATCTGCTGCGACATTGATGTGGATACCGGCCCCCGTCAGTTGCCCAGCCGCTACCTTCGCAAGCGCCTGCAACTCTTCAAAGAGCTTTTCGCTCCTCCCGCAGACTACTTTGTGCTTCCCGAAGACATGAAGAAGTAGCGCTCGTACTGCACGCTTTGGCGTTCTTGCGCGTCATCCCTACTTGGGACTTGTCCATTCGAAAAAAGCAGCTTTCTTTGCCGCCCTGTCGCTGCTATTGGGTGCGGAGCAGCCCCATCCCGATGCGCGCTCGCTGGTGGAACAGGCCCGCAAGGCGGAAGCCAAGGGTGACCGGATCCGCGCCTATCAGCTGTATTCGCAAGCCGCAGCCGAAGCTCCCACCGATGCGTTGATCTGGGGCAAGATGCGCGCGCTGCGCAACTCCATCCCTTCCGCTGCCGCTCGTGTCACGCTATCCGATCCCCCTCCGGTCGAAGCCGCGGGCATGGCGGGTGGCTCGATCACAGCCAAAGAATCCGAGGAGGCGAGCCGTCTCATCGGTCCAATTACGCTCACCGCCGCCAAGCCCGGCCAATTGGATTTCCACTTGAAGGGCGACGTCAAGAAGCTCTGGGAAGACGTCACCTCCGCCTTTGGATTGCTTGTGATCTTCGAACGCGATCTCTCCAACCAGCCACCACCCCAGACGCCGCTTCGCTTCGACGTCGACAAAGCCGACTATCGCAGCGCCCTGCACGCACTCGGACGCGCGACGAATACCTTTCCCACCGCCGTCACCGATCGCGTGGTGCTGGTGGCGCAGGACAGCATCCAGAAGCGAACCGAATACGAGCAGACTGTCGTTCGTGTGTTCCCGATTCCGGACCGGACCTCCGTGCAGGAAGCCCAGGAAATCTCCCAGGCGATCCAGCAGACCTTGGAAATGCGCCGCATCGCTGTCGATCAGCAGAAACGCCAGATCGTTGTGCGTGACCGTCTCAGCAAGGTCGAATTGGCGGCGATGCTGTTGCAGGAACTCGCGCAGGCCAAGCCACAGGTCGAGATCGAGATGGAACTCCTGTCGGCAGGCAAAAGCACTTCGCGCAACTGGGGGCTCACCCTCCCCAACTCCTCGGCTCTGGTGAACTTCGGAAGAATCGCCAACAACATTTCTTTCACCCGCCCGGGTAGTTTCTTGAACTTCCTGACCTTCGGTGGAGGCATGAGCTTTCTCGGCCTCGGCATCGGCAACGCCGAGTTGCTCGCCAACTATACCAAGAGCGAATCACAAACGATTCTGCGGTCGATGCTCACCACCAGCGATGGGCAGGCGGCGACATTGCACATTGGAGACAAGTATCCGATCATCAGCTCGCAGTATTCCGGCTCAGCGGGTGGCAACACTGGCTCGTTCAATCCTCCTCCCGTCGTGAACTTCGAAGAGCTTGGCCTGGTGTTGAAGATCACTCCCTTTGTTCATGGCATGGACGAGGCGACCTTGGAACTTGAGGCGGAATTCAAGGTGTTGGGCAGTGGCGGATTCAACGGCATTCCGGTGATCAACACGCGCAAGTTTCAATCCAAGCTGCGGTTGACCACGAAGGAATGGGCCGTCGTCGCAGGCTTGGTTTCCCGCAACGATGCGCGCACGCTGAGCGGTATCGCCGGCTTGGCGGATATCCCTGTGCTCGGCCCGCTGCTGAGCCGCAATGGCCGCGAGCAGGACTCCTCCGATGTGCTGGTCATGCTGAAGCCCCGCATCGTGTCCATGCCAGCTTCGGAACGGATCACGCACCGCTACTGGTTCGGCAGCGAGAACCGGCCACGCTCGCCGATCTAGAACACCAATTTCAAGGCCGCCTGCTGGATCCTTGCCGGAGCGGTTCCGCTGATCTGCCCCACCTGCACATTGCCGATCGACGAATTCGGTGTCCCAAAGTTCGCGCGGTTGAAGGCGTTGAACATCTCCCAACGAAACGTCAACTTCCATTTCTCGCGAATCGCGAACTGGCGATGAATGCCGGCGTCGACATTGAAATTGCCCGGTCCAACCAGGATGCCGCGTCCCGAGTTTCCGAAGGTGAATTGCGCTGGTGAGGCGAACGCCGCAAGGTCGAACCACTTGTCGATCGTCCTCTGGTCTTTCGGCAAATTGCCATCGGTCAGCCGATTCGGCCGATCGCCGCCACCGCCCGCCGAGTTCGAAACCGCAGCCGCCGCAGTGGCCGTGAAGTGTTCGCCGGTCGCCATCGACCAGATGCCATTCAGACTCCAGCCACCGAGAATCGCCGCGCCAAAGCCCGTCGAAGCGTAGTTCTTGCCTTTGCCGAAGGGCAGTTCCCATACATGATTGAGCACCGCGATATGCCGCCGATCCTCAGGCATCGAACCCCACTCACAGGCATAACAACGTGCATCCTGCGGAGGCGCATTACCGCCTCCATTGATGTTTCCGCCATTGCTCAAGAAGTGCGACCACGTGTACGCGAGTGTCATCGTCAAGCCGTGCGACATGCGCTTTTCCACGCGGGTTTGCAGCGAATGATATTTCGCTGCGCCGAAATTCGTGCGATAGGCGATGTTCGTGACGTTGGGATTCGCCGCAAAGAATGGGCGTCGCGGACCCTGTGCTCCGGCCCCTGGCGCCGACTGGTTAATGTTCACATTCGCGATCAAGCCAAGCGTCCGCGTGCCAACGTAGGCAACGTCGAGCAGCAGGTTCGTGAACAACTCACGCTGAATGCCAAGGCTCCACTGCATCGTGTTGGTGGACTTCAATCCATAATCCCAAGCGTTCGGATTTCCACCCGAAATCTGGGCCTGATTGTTGATGTCTGGCCGCACCGGTGCGTCGAGACCTTGCGATAAGCGCCGCACCGGTGCGGCGTTCTGGTCGGTGGCGAGGACATTCGAGTAAAAGAACGGCAGGTTCTTGTAAAGCTGTCCGCCGCCCTGGCCTGCTTCCACAAACGAACTTCCAAAGCCTGCACGCACTACGGTCTTGCGATCGTTGGTGAGCATGTAGGTGAGCCCAAGACGAGGTGCGAGATTGTTGGTGTCGGTATTGCGCAACGTGCGGCTCGCGCCATTGCGTCCGGCGATTTCCAACCGCGCGGTGTCGATGTTGAAGTTCGACCAGCGGTTGTAAACTTCATACGGCGGCGTCAGCAACTCATAGCGGATGCCCATGCTCAACGTGAGTCTCTGCGACACGCGCCAGCTATCGTCGACAAAGGCGTTGAGGTTGTAGAAGCGCATGCCGAACGTGCCTTCGAGGATGTTGCGGTTGTTGGCCGATGTCGCGCCGAGTGCCCAATCCGCAAGCGCCGATGTTGCAGCGGTGCTGCCGATCTGGCGCGTGTACTGGCCGTTGAAATCGAACGTGCCGCGGGTGGGGAATGCCGAAAAACCATTGAAGCGATGCCGCACATATTGGCCACCGAACTTCAGCGTGTGGTTGTTCTTCACGATGGTCAGCACATCCTCGTATTGAAACGAGATCGTCTGGCTGTTTTCCGGATAGGTCGACGAATCGCCCAGACTGCGGTATCCGGTGATGTTCATCCCTGGCAGGCCGCCGGACTTGTCATTCACATTGATGCCCGGAATGCCAAGTGCCGTCGCCGTCGCGAACGGATTGCCGATCGGCGAGATGTACTGGTTCCACCGCACCGCACCCAAGCGGACTTCATTGACGATGCTCGGTCCGATCACCTTGACGTAGTTGAATGTCGCCGACCAGTTTTTCAAGGGCGTTTCGGTGCCGGTATCGGTTCCGTCCGCGGCAAGAAACTCACTGCCCGGGATGCTGCCCAAAGCGCCTGGTGCGACAGGAACAGAGCCCGGCGTCAACAGCAGCGTATCGTCGTAGCTGTACTTGAAGAAGACGCGATCGCTCTGTCCCATATTATGATCGAGGCGGACGTCGAACTGATCGGTGCGTTGCTTGATCGTCGGGTTGAAGATGAAGTTCCGCGTGGCTGCATTGCTGGTGAGGGCTGGCAGCAGGTTGGTGACTTTGACGGCTGCGGGATCGAGTCGTGCAACGGGAATCCGATTTCCAGCAAACGCAACGCGCTGGCCATTCACAACGTTCGTGGGATCGAAGATCGTTGCACCGAAGGCGGAAAAGTCGCCGGTCGTGATCATCTGGCGTTGCGCGAGCGTCGGCAGGGTGGAAATCAGCGACCGCGGTTGACGCAGCCGGATACCTTGATAGTCGCCGAAGAAGAAGGTTTTGTCTTTGCGAATGGGCCCGCCCACAGTTCCGCCGAATTCGTTGCGTTTGAATCCCGGACGCGGCGCACCCAGCCGGTTGTTGAAGAAGCTATTCGCGTCGAGCTTGTTGTTGCGTAGGAATTCGTAAACGCTGCCATGCAACTGATTGGTGCCGGACTTGGTCTGTACAATTGTGATCGCGCCCGCAGCAGCTCCGTATTCGGCGCTGTAGTTGCTGGTCATCATGCGGACTTCCTGAATGGAATCCACGGTCGGAACCATCACGAGTGTCGACAGCCACAGGTTGCGGTTCACCATGCCATCGATCAGATAGGTGTTGTTCTGCGCGCTCGATCCGTTGACGGAAATGTTCACGTCGCCGCGAATCGCGTACTGCGACGTCGCCAGGTTGCCGCTCGATCCCGTGTAAGCACCGGGGCTGAGCTTCAGCAATGCGGTGAACGTGCGGCCGTTCAACGGCATTTCGATCATCTGTTGATTGGTCACCAACGACGATACGGCCGCAGTCTGTGCCTGCAGCAGCGGCGCGGTGGATTTCACTTCCACTGTTTCCTGCACGTTGCCCACCTGCATTCGAAGGTCGACGGTCAAGGTGTCGGCAGCGGTGAGTTGCAGGCCGCTACGGACGAGCTTCTGAAAGCCCGAAAATTCCGCGGTGATCGTGTATCCGCCAGTTGGGATCGAGGTTGCGACGTACTGTCCGGAAGTCCCTGTTTCCACGGTGCGTGTGAAACGGGTACCATCGTTGACGAGCGTTATCCTGGCCCCGGAAATCGCCGAACCTCCCGGATCGGTGATGGCACCGACGATGGTTCCACTTTGAACCTGCGCGTACACAGAGCCGCACAGAATGAGACTGGCTACAATTCGAAGCATGTCGCGTGATCATATCAAAATGCTAGTGCTGGCAGGCCGCTGGGTCGGGTTTCAATACGTAGCTCTTGTAGTTCTTCGCTTTCGGATCCGCGCAGCCGACCAGGTTCAATAGTTCAACCTTGCGGAACTCGATCGGATGACTTTCGCTCTGCAGCGAGATATAGCCGCTCTGCAACAAAAGACCGTCTTTCTTGGCTGCCGGATCGTGCTTGCTCACGTTGCCACCGCCCACCTGCGGCATCTCGTAGGTCAACACGGTCTCACCGTTCACGCGATGGCTCACAATGCTATCGCCGTGGACCTCGGCTTCCACGCGTACCCACTGTTCGCCATGATAGGTCTGCGACGTCGAGTTGATGCAATGCGGCGTGAAGAGCTTGCCCTTCATGACAACGTTGGTTCCGGGCGTGCAGAGGTTGGCGGTTGTGCGATTGCCTGTGCCGGAACCGCCCAGCAATTGGACTTCGATCGAGATGGGAAAGTCCTGATCTTTGGTCATGGTTTTGGGGTCCTGACAATGCACCATAATGCCGCTATTGCGAATCGCCCAGGCGGGGCCGGCTGGCGCTTGCTCACCGATGAAGCGATACTCCACCGCGACGATGTAGTGGGAAAACGGCTCTTTGTAAAAGATGTGTCCGAACTGCTCGTCGAACTTCGTGTAGCCATCGTAGGCGACGGCCATCATGCCATCGCGCACGCGGAACGTATTGCCGAAGTTGTCGCCTAGCGCGTGGCGGGTGATTTTTGGGGTCCACCCGTCGAGGTTCTTGCCATTGAAGAGCTGGATCCAATCGCCGGGTGCGGGCTGCGCATAGAGGGCGCAAGCGGCGGAAACGAGTAACAGCGGGAAACGCATCCCTACAGCTTATACCGGCGCTTTCACGTCGATGAACTGCTGCTGTTTCAATTCGGCCCAGAGGGCTTCTGGAATGAACTGATTGTAGTAGTCGACGCACTGGCGCGCCTGTTCCGCGGAGTTGGGTCCGGGGATAACGGCGGCAACGGCGGGATGCTTCAGCACGAACTGCAGCGCGGCTGCGGGCAGCGCAACGCTGTGTCGTTGGCAGACCTCGCCCATTTGCGCGGCCTTGCGCCGCATGTCGTCGGGGCCCGGGGCGTAGTCGTAGATGTCCTTGCCTGCAAGCAATCCCGACGCGAACGGTGCGCCGATGATCACGCGGACCCCACGCTCGTGGCAGAGATTGAGTTCCGCGAGACCCTCCTGGCTGAGCAGCGTGTAAGGCATTGCAACGAGAAAGTAGTCGAGTTCGAAACGGTCGAGAAACCGTGGGATCAGGCCAGTCCGATTGATTCCCGCGCCAATTGCCTGAACGTCGCCAGCGTACTTCAGTTCGGTCAGCGCCCGATGGCCTCGGCCTTTGTCGAGTTCATCGAATCGCGCATCCAATAGCTCAGGAGTCTTGTGATAGAGCAAGTCGAGATCGTGAATCGCGAGCGCATCCACGCGCGGCATGCCAAGGCGCTGCAGGCTGTCTTCGAATGATCGCATGATGCCATCGTGCGTATAGTCGAAGCGGAGATCGAATGGGAGTCCGCCTTTCCACTTGGAGGCCCAGTCGAGGGTCCCACCACGTTGCAGCACGCGTCCGACTTTGGTGGCGACAACGGCGTCTTTGCGATGGCGGATCGCGGAACCCAAACGCAGTTCGCTCTTGCCCATGCCATACCAGGGCGCGGTGTCGAACAGGCGAATGCCCGCCTCATAGGCTGCGTCGATGGTGGCGATGGCCTGGGCGTCGGGCGTCACCTCCCAGAGGTCGCCGAGGGTGGCGCATCCCAAGCCGAGCTGTGTGATTTCGAGTGCTGCGATTGTGGATGTCTTCATTGGCGTGCGGTTCCGAGTTCTTGTGCGCGATCGCGCAGTTTGCCGACCTGTTCCTGCAAGGCTTCGGTGAAGCGATTGCGGTCCGCGGCAGTGAGTCCTGCGGTGGGCATGGGGTCGCCGGCGACGAGTCCAATAGTTGCGGGGCGGAGCAGGAATGCACCTTTGGGGAGCGCGTCGGGAGTGCCCCAGAGTCCAATGGGAATGACGGTGGCACCTGTCTTGATTCCGAGGTGTGCTGCGCCTCCGCGAAAAGCTTGGAGTTCCTCACCGCTGCCGCGCGTACCTTCGGCGAAGATGAGGATCGAGGTCTCTTTGGATTGGACGGACTTCGCAGCTTCGGCCAGGCTTCTCACGGCGCTGCGAGGATCCTCGCGGGAAACCGCAATGTGTCCTGCGCGCTGCAGGTGGCCACCGATAATCGGCATTTTCATGAGCGTATCTTTCGCCATGAATCGAACGCGGGTTGGGAGGTAGGCGATGAGAAGCGGTGGATCAGAGAGGCTCAGATGGTTCGAGACAAAGACGTAGTGCTGGCTCCGGTCGATGTTCTCGAGTCCTTCGGTTCTGATCTTGACGCCTGCCGTTTTCAGAAGCAGCCAGCACCAGAAAGGGGCGACGTCGACGACGTGGAGGCGCGTGGAATCGAACCAACTGGTGACGATGCCCTGCATCCAGAAGCAGGCGAAACAGAACGCCGACATCGGCGGCGAGATGATGAACGTACGAAGCCAGCGCAAGTTGCTATTCTCGCATGAGACGAACAGCCTGACCCGGTACTAGCTAGCCTGACTTGGCAATGTCCTAAAAATGCCCCGGTCGAGATTCCTGCGTGGAATCCAGCGGAAGTTCCCTGGGATAATTGAGTTCGTGGCCAACACTCATCGCATCGCTCCAAGGGTGACTCCAATCTTGTCGCTCACCCGACCCTTTCAGGAGTTTGCAGGCCGGGAGACCTCAGGCGGCATCCTCCTTTTGGCCTGCACGGTCTTGGCCCTGACTTGGGCGAACTCGCCTTGGGCGCACCATTACGCAGCGCTTTGGCATACTCCGCTCAGCGTGGGCTTGGGCTCAATCAATTTGAGCCACGAGTTACACTTCTGGGTCAACGACGGGTTGATGGCTGTCTTTTTTTTCGTGGTGGGCCTGGAGATCAAGCGAGAGATTATCGCCGGTGAGTTAGCCTCGCCTCGTCAAGCCGCGCTTCCCATTCTGGCCGCGTTGGGCGGTGTCTTGGTTCCCGCACTGATCTACACCCTGCTGAATGCCAATGGTCCCGGGGCTCGCGGCTGGGGGATTCCGATGGCCACCGATATTGCATTCGCGATTGGTGTGATGGCCCTGCTTGGTGATCGTATCCCGGTAGGACTCAAAGTATTCCTAACGGCCTTGGCGATCGCCGACGACATCGCCGCCGTGCTGGTCATCGCAATGTTCTACACCGTCAATCTGGATTGGATAGCGCTGGGACTTGCGGCAGGTTTTCTACTTTTGGCATTTGGAGCGAACCGGCTGGGAATCCGGCATCCTCTACCCTTTGTACTGATTGGCTTATTGCTATGGATCACAGTCTTGCAGTCTGGAATTCACGCTACCATCGCCGGCGTGCTTCTCGCCTTCATGATTCCTAGCCGCACCGCCATCAACAAGCACGATTTTCTGTCGCACTCTCACGCAATGCTTGACCATTTTGAGACAGCATCCAATAAAGAACCCTTCGACATCTTGAGTGACATGGAACAGCAAGTAGCGATCGATGCGCTGGAAGATGCTTGCGAGAAAGTGCAGCCCCCGCTACACCGTCTGGAATTCGCTCTGCATCCTTGGGTTACGTTTGCGATCATGCCGCTGTTTGCGTTGGCAAATGCGGGAGTTCCGCTCTCCGTAAATCTTGGCGCCATCCTGACGGACACCGTAATGCTAGGCGTCCTATTCGGTTTGATGATAGGGAAGCCTCTCGGGGTGACCCTGGCGGCGTGGCTGGCCGTGCAATTCAACCTCGCGTCGCTCCCCGAGAACGTCACATGGAAGCATGTCCATGGTGCTGGCTGGCTAGCCGGGATAGGGTTCACGATGTCTCTTTTCATGACTGGCTTGGCGTTCTCTGATGAGGTAAGCATTACATCGGCAAAGCTAGGTATTCTGATTGCTTCCCTGGTTGCGGCCATCGTGGGTGCCCTGATTCTTATCCGGATTCCATCGAAAGCCACGGCTGTTGGTTGAGCCAATCAAGGAGCAAACTTCACCGAACTGTTTTGATTGTGGTCACAGTTATTTCGTGGGAGTAGCGCTCGGATGTCAATACCTCGGTCACCTTTCTCGCCTCAGAATGTGAGCCAGTTAAGCAGAAGCTTCTAGCGCGAATGCATGATATGAGCCGCTAAACGGGTGGGAAAGTCGCTCGGGCGAGCGCGGAACGATTCCTACCGATATCACGCTGCACCGGGCGAGGTTGAACCGCTTCCGGGAGGGATCGGCAGGTACTGGAGGTGCACGCTCGATTGTTCAACGCTGGCTACCTAAGCCCCGGCGTCGCCCAAAAGTCTACAGATTCGGCTGATCCATAAAAGCGTACGCCAGCATATGGCAAGCGATGAGATGTGCGTCCTCAATTCGTCCCATGTGCGGATCCGCCGCCAAAACATTCAACTGTACGAGTCCACCTAGTTGACCGCCGTCGCGACCGGTCATCCCGATCGTCTTGCAGCCCACTTCGTTCGCGTACTCAATCGCGCGCAACACATTCGGCGAATTCCCACTGCCGCTGATCGCGATCACCACATCGCCCGGCTTGGCGAAATTCTTGAGCTGTTCCACAAATACGCATTCGTAGCCCACGTCGTTCGAGTACGCCGTAATCGCCGCCAGATTGTCGGTCAGCGCCATGATCCGGAACCGCTTCTCGCGCTGGAAACTCGCCCCCTTGACGATGTCGCACACAAAGTGCGAGGCCGTGGACGCGCTACCTCCGTTGCCACACGTGAACACGGTCTGGCCATTGTCGCGCGCCTCGCGCAACCACTCAATCGCCCGATCGATCTTGCTCAAATCGAGCGAGCGAAGCGTGCCCACGAGCTTGTCTACATAACTCTCAGTGAAGGTCATTGGATTTCCTTTGCCAATTCGCATGCGCCATAGAGGACGCTGTCGTCGCCAAGCGTTGCGGGAACCAAGTCAATCCGAGCGCGCGACCAGGCTGTGATTTGACGCCGTAGTTCCGCGCGCAACGGCACGAACAGCGCGTCGCCTGCCTTGCCGATACCGCCGCCAATCACGATTCTCGCAGGGTTGAGGATCATGATGCACGCCTTCAATCCGCGCGCGAGATTCACAACGTAACGGCTCACAAACTCCGAGTCCCGCATCAACTCTTTCGCCGTCCGGCCATAGTCTTTCTCAAGCCACAGGCCGCAGCACATCCGTTCGAAACAGCCGTTCGATCCGCACAAACACGAAGGCCCATCGGGCAAGATGTTGACGTGCCCGAGTTCACCTGCATAAGAATCCGCACCACGATAGATGCCATTGTCGAGCAGGATGCCGCCGCCAATGCCGGTGGACAAAGTCATATAGAACAAGGGTCGCGTCGCAAGCCCCGCGCCATGGCAGCCTTCGCCAAGTGCTCCGACATTCGCGTCGTTATCCATGATCGCGGGCTTGCCGCCGAGTTTCTCGGTGAGATACGCACAAAGCGGAAAGTTGCTCCACCCGCCCACATGCGTCGACAGAGCCACCGTCTGCGTCGCGTAGTCGACCGGACCGCCGAACCCAATCCCAATTCGCTCAAAACTCCAGGGCCCCGCAAGAGAACAGATCTGCGCGAGCATCCAATCCTTGCCAC
>CAZCPL010000175.1:0-11580 GCA_964500255.1 uncultured Solibacteraceae bacterium
ATCGTGCCGCAGTCGCTGCTTGAACCATCGTCGATACAAAGTGCCGGGGCGGGACAGCAGGATTTCGTCCGCTACAAAGTCCGGCGGGGAAAACGTTGGATCTGGCTGTCGGCGTTGGCTGCAGGCGCAGCAGGCGGGGGGCTGGCGTTTGGATCCCGCACGGGACGAGCAGGGGCAGCGGCAGCGGCGGTGAGCATCACCATTGGGAATCCTGCGATCACGGTGGGGAGATAGATATGGCGTTTCTAAAGCCCGCCATCGCACTCGCTTCCGCCGTCTGGCTGGTTGCCGCCAATGCTGGATTGGAAGCGCCGCGCATCGGCTTTGTGCGTCTTGTCGACAATCAGGTCTGGACACTCCGCGGCATCGCCGGCAGTTTCTATTTTGGAGAGCGCATGGCGAGTCAGATTGACCGCTTTGCCTTCAACGGTCAAATCGGCGTTCGGACCTCGGGCAATCGGTTGGCGGAACTGCTTGGGCCGCACGGTGAGGTGCTGCGCGTTGCGAGAATTGAGGGAGAAGTTCGCGCGATCGGCCTGTCGCCGCTGCAAGCTTCCGCCTATGTGCTGACGGACGCCGAGCTCTGGCGACTCAGCGCGGGTTCAGTGGATCGGTATCCTGCGCCAACGTTGCCAGAAGGTCGGCTGGCCGGAATCAGCGGGGCGGGATCGTATGTGGAGTTTGCCAGCGTGCTGGACGGTCAAATCGCGTTAGAGCGCCTTTGGCTCGATTCGGGGGAGACACTTGTGCGAGAGGCGTTCGCCGCGCAGCCCGACCACCTTTTGATTCTCAAAGACCGCATTTTGCTGTGGAGCGAGGGCGATACACTTGTCTTGCGTCGTTCGGATGCATCACTCGCCAAGGTCGAGACGGGCATCCGGATTGTCTCCTTGCAACAGGCGGGCGAGGGCTGGTTCCATGCCACTGGCGAGGATGGGCGTCAGTTCGCGGTCCGGCTCACCCGGGACGTTGAGATGTTCGTGAGCTTGCTGCCGGAGACGGCGCAATGAGTGCCGGATGGCCGTTTCTTCGTCAGCCGTTGCCGCATGTGTTCGAAGTGGATGCCGACCGGTGCCTCCGAGTCGCGGCGCGAAATGTCCGGCGAAAAGCGATGATGCTGTTCGTGCTTCTGCTGTTGGCGACATCGTCCGCCCTCGCCCAGTTGCGGCTCTACGCAGTCGACGCCAACGGCGCCGAGCGTGAAGCGACGGGACTTTTCGATATGGGTTCCACCGGACCGGGGGATCTGTTGCAGTCTCGCTTTCGAGCACGCAATACGGGCACTGCTGCGATCAGCCTGCAGGATCTGCGGATCGCAGGGCAGGGCTTCATGGTCAGCGGACCCTCCCTCTTCACCAACATCGCGCCTGGGCTGGCAGTGGATATTGTGGTGCGCTTCAGTGCGACGGGAAGCGGATCGTATAGCGCGAACCTTGCGGTCAACGCGTTGTCGCTGTTGCTACGCGCGACGGTGACGTCCGCGCCGGTGCTGGTTTCGAACGGCACCGATGTTCCAGCCGGCACCGCAATTTACCTGGGCAGGATCCAGAAAGGCCAAAAGGGTCTCGTATCATTGACTCTGGAAAATCGCGGCCGCGATTCGTTGACGATCCGCGCGATCGCGATCAGCGGCACCGCGTTCGCCTCTCGAGGTGTGGCCGCGCCATTGACGCTTGCAGTGGGAGCGACGCAGAGGTTCGAGATCGAGTTCGCGCCATCGGTGAACGGAAGCTATACAGGCACACTGAGCATAGATGGACGCACGTTTCCACTGACAGGCGTGGGTTTCGATCCGCCTCTGCCCAAACCTGCGATCCTGATCGAGGGAACCGCAGCCAGCGGCCAGCAACCCAAACTCATCGTCGAATTGGCGGCCGTTCCCGAGTCTGCGGGTTCCGGTATTTTGCGGATGGACTTCCGGCCGCTTTCCGCGACGCTGCCCGACGATCCGGCAATTCGTTTTCTCACCGGAGGCGCGCGAACGATCGGCGTGCAAGTGAGAGAAGGGGAGCGGCGGGTGTTCTTCGGCGGATCCGCGACGCTGCGGGATGCTGCATTTCAGGCGGGAACCACGGCGGGTACGCTGACGTTGACCTTGGAACTCGGCACTCATGTCGAGACGCGGACGATCGAACTGCAGCCGGTGGCTCCGGTGATCGAGGCTCCGACGGCGTTGCGCAAGACGCAAGATCTGGAAATCGCAATGCTTGGCTTTGACAACACCCGTTCGCTCTCGCAGGCGCTGTTCACGTTCTATGACATCGCGGGACGGCCGATTTCGCCGGGGACGATCCGGGCCGACGTGCGCCGCGATTTCGAGGAGTTCTTCCGGTCTGCGAGTGGCTTGGCAGGCGGAACGTTTTCGCTGCGCGCGGCTTTTCCCGTGCAGGGCGGTGCGGCTTCGCAGGTGGCAAGCGTCGAGGTGGAACTTGTCAACAGCGCTGGCGGCAGTAGGACGCAGCGGATTATTTTTCAGTAGTCATCGTGAGATCCAGCACGCGGTCGTACATCCACTTCCTGGGACTGTCGTGTTGCGCCGAAAAACTGCCGATGAGCTTGCCGTCCTTCAATTCGAGCTTCCAGCGCAGATGCTCGCCGCCGTCAAGTTCGAGAAACCGGTAGAGATTCACTTTCGCGCCATCGGTCTGGACCTGCAAGGGCGCTCCGATCTTGCCGTTGCTGCCGACGGAGTAGGCTGTGAACTTGCCCGCTTCGCTCTTGATCTCCACCGTAGTGCTCTGGGTGCGCTTTGTTCCCCCACCGTCGGTCCAGTCGGCGGATCCGGCCCAGCGTCCGGTAATGTCTTGCCCGAACGCCACTGCGGCGGCGGTGCCGAGCAAAAGCGTCAGTCTGAGTGAAAGCATAGAACGATCCTATCCAATTCTTCGAATCAATTCACGCAAATGTTAGATTCCGGTCATAGTCCCGACACTTGCGGTTGTTAGTGTTTGGAGTCATGACAAGAAGAGATTTACTCACCGCCGGAGGTATCGCGCTTGCCGCATCCTCCACCGCGAATGCCCAGCGCTTCGTCAAGTGGCCGACCTTGACCGGCGCAGCGCCTCTCGTGCTGGGACATCGTGGCGCTTCGGGCTACCTTCCCGAGCACACCATCGAAGGCTATCGCCGCGCCATTGAATTAGGCGCGGATTTCGTGGAACCCGATCTGGTTTCCACCAAAGACGGACATCTGGTCGCCCGTCACGAGCCGTTGCTCGACGACACCACCGACGTCAAGAACCGCCGCGAGTTTGCGTCGAAAAAGACTACCAAGCGTCTCGATGGCATCCAAATCACGGGATTTTACGCCAGCGATTTCACGCTGGCGGAAATCAAGCAGCTTCGAGCGATTCAGCCCCGCGCGGCCCGCCCGCAGCAGTTCAACGGCCTCTATCAGATCCCGACTTTGCAGGAAATCATCGAGATGGTGCAGGGCGAAAATTCGCGGCGCGCCCGAGTGGTCGGAATCTACCCGGAAACCAAGCATCCCTCGTTTCACGCGGCCCTTGGACTTCCGCTCGAAGAGCCCCTGCTCGCCATTCTCGAACGCTACGGCTGGAACAACCGGCAAGCTCCCGTCTTTATTCAGTCGTTCGAAACCGGCAATTTGAAGTATCTGCGCACCCGCACCAAAGTGAAGCTGGTGCAGTTGATCGACGCCGATGACGTGGGTCCCGACGGTAAACTGACGTTCGTGGCGCCCTACGACACGCCCTACAATCACGTAATCGTCGGCGACGACCGCGGCTTCGGAGACCTCGTGAAGCCCACAAACCTGGCTGACATCGCCACCTACGCCGATGGCATCGGACCCTGGAAGCCCTTCATCGCCAGCTTTGCCGGATCGAATCCAACGCCGATCACGACATCGCTGATCGCCGACGCTCACGCCGCAGGGTTGCTCGTCCACGCCTACACGTTCCGCAACGACGCGCTCGGTGCCCAGTATCAGGGACAGCCGAAGAACGAGTACACGCAGTTCTTCCTGCTTGGCGTCGATGGACTCTTCACCGACTTCAGCGACACCGCGTTCGAAGCACGAGAAGCGCTACGCTCGGTTCTCCCGTAGCGTTCACGTTGTAGGAAACCCGCCCATCCCTCTCTCGCAGTAGGGACGGGCGGCGCATGCTAGGCCGGTCGTCATGCGATGCCTGCTTTTCAATCGCCGACCTTCCACCGCAAAAGCCATCGTGTGACTCCACCCCGGCGGAAAAATGGATGCACAACACGGGGTGAACGCTTCCGCATTACGCTGGAGAATATCGAGCTGGCAATCCGGGGACCGTCCAGCGAAGCCCGGGGTCGCGGCGGCCCCGCTATCGGCGTTGGAATTGATCGTCGGCGGCTAGCCGGAGTTCCGAGATGCGGCTGTCAACCACCAGGTGACTAACGTCGCGGCAAAAGTAGCCCTTGAGCCAAGCAAGTGCAAGCGCAGGGTAAGGTTAAATCCATTTATTCCAGCAATTGCGGAACATAGGCTTCTTCGGTTTCGGGACAGACCTCGGGGTGGGCATTGAGAAACCTGGCACAGGTATTCCAGCGAAGCAGGACATCGTCATTGCCGACGGGCCGGATGGCTTCGGCCTTCTCGAACCAGCGCATCGCCTCAATGTACCAATGGTGGACAATCGCGTTGCCACCGTAACCACCCATCTCGTAGCGGCCCCGAGCGCGCCGTTCCCAGATCATGCCTGTGTAGTAAGCGCAGCCGTATGGATCCGCAAGCCCGGACGCTTCCGCCAGCGCTTCATCGACAAGCCTCGGACGCTTGTCGAACTGATCGCTCAACGTCAGAATCAGCATCACCTTGGCCTGCTCATGCCCCGGAGCGGCGTCGAGAATATCGCGGCAGATGCTTTCCGCCTGCTCCGGTTCGTTCAACAGGCGGTACCTTTCGATCTTGGAAAGCGCGCCGGGCACTGCCTCGATCGCAAGCGGCTTGAGACGGATCATGGTCTTTGTCCTTCCTTTGCTCGGCGGGTTTTCAGTCTTTCTTGCCCCGGAAGATCCGGAACAATCGGTGCAGCGGGTCGTAATATTCGTCGATCACGCGTTCTTTGAGAGGAATAATGGCGTTCTCGGTGATCGTGATTTCTTCGGGACACACCTGGCGGCAGCAGGTGGTGATGTTGCAGTATCCGATGTTGTCCCGCCCCTTCAGATCGGCAAGTCGATCTTCAGTGTCAAGCGGATGCATCTCAAGCGCCGCCGTATACACAAAGAACCTGGGCCCAATGAACTCATCGTGCTTGCGATGTTCGCGCAGCACGTGGCAAACATCCTGGCAGAGATAACACTCGATGCACTTGCGGAATTCCTGGACACGATCGACATCCGCCTGCTGCATGCGCCACGTGCCATCGGGCGCATCCGGCTTGCGCGGCTTGAACTTCTTGATCTTTTTCTTGACCTCGTAGTTCCAACTGACGTCCGTCACCAGATCTTTGATAAGCGGAAACGCATGCATCGGCTCGACCGTCACTGGCTTATCCATCGGGATAGCATTGAGACGGGTCATGCACATCAAACGGGGCATACCGTTGATTTCCGCTGAGCACGACCCGCACTTGCCCGCCTTGCAATTCCACCGCACCGCTAGATCGGGAGCTTGCTCAGCCTGGATTTTGTGAACCGCGTCCAGCACCACCATGCCTTCAGAAACTTCCGTAGTGAAGTTCTGAAAGTCCCCGCCGGAAGCATCGCCGCGCCAGATTTGAAATGTCGCGTTCATGGCTATTTCTGCTCCTCGATCACTTGCTTCAGCTCCGCGGGCACCTCGATGACCGGACGCTTTTCCACGGCCATCCCGCCATCGGGCCCCTTCTTTACAATGAGATTGTATTTCGCCCACTCGGCGCTTTTCTCGGGGAAATCGTCGCGAAACTGCGCGCCGCGGCTTTCCTGCCGAAACATCGCCGAACGCGCGATCGCCTCCGAAATCGTCATCAAATTAGGAAGATCCATGCAAGTGTGCCAGCCGTTGTTGTACTGCCGGTTGCCGGTAATGCCCGCGCGCTTCGACTTCTCGCTCAGACGTGCCACCACTTCGAGCGCCTGCTTCATTTCGGATTCGATACGCACGATGCCAACGAGTTCCTGCATCTTTTCCTGCAGTTCGTATTGGATCGCATAGGGCGATTCGCCCGCCGCACCGTGATTGTACGGGCCGAGGGCAAACTTGGCGGCGCTGTCGATCTGCGCGTCGTCCACATTCGCCGCAGGGTTTTTTCGTGCGAATTCGGCCGCGTGTTGGCCCGCGCGCTTGCCGAACACCAATAGGTCGGAAAGCGAATTCCCACCCAGGCGATTGGCGCCGTGCAGGCCGGCCGCGCATTCCCCGGCGGCAAACAAGCCAGGCACGTTGGACATCTGCGAATCGCCATCCACACGCACACCGCCCATCATGTAATGGGTCGTCGGACCCACTTCCATCGGCACCTTGGTGATGTCGATGTCGGCGAGCTGCTTGAACTGGTGATACATGCTGGGCAGCTTTTTCTTGATATGTTCTTCCGATTTCGGAATGTGCTGCTTGATCCAAGCGATGTCGAGATACACGCCGCCATGCGGACTTCCGCGCCCCGCCTTAACCTCGCGATTGATGCAGCGCGCGACGTGATCGCGGGTGAGCAGTTCTGGCGGGCGACGGGCCTCTTTGTCGCCTTGCGTGTAGCGCCAGCCTTCCGCTTCGTTGTCGGCGGTCTGCCCCTTGTAGTTGTCCGGAATATCGTCGAACATGAAACGGCGGCCTTCGCTGTTCTTGAGCACGCCGCCTTCGCCGCGCACGCCTTCCGTCACCAGAATGCCCCGTACGCTCGGCGGCCATACCATGCCGGTCGGATGAAACTGCACAAACTCCATATCGAGCAGCTCGGCACCGGCCTCATAGGCCAGCGCGTGGCCGTCGCCCGTATACTCCCAACTGTTCGAAGAGATCTTGAAGGCGCGCCCGATGCCACCCGTGGCGAGCACCACAGCCTTGGCCTTCCACAGCATGAAGTGGCCGCGTTCGCGATCGTATCCAAAAGCTCCCGCGATGCGGCCGCCATCGAGCAGCAGCGTCAGGATCGTGCATTCCATGTGCACGGTCATCCCTTGGTGAATGCCGTGATCCTGCAGCGTGCGGATCATCTCAAGGCCGGTGCGGTCGCCCACATGCGCAAGGCGCGGATACTTGTGTCCGCCAAAGTTGCGTTGCAGAATTCGCCCGTCTTCGGTGCGATCGAAGAGCGCACCCCAGGCTTCCAACTCGCGCACGCGGTCCGGAGCTTCTTTGGCATGCAACTCCGCCATCCTCGGATTGTTCAGATACTGGCCACCGCGCATGGTGTCGGCAAAATGGACTTTCCAGGAATCGCGATCGTCCACGTTGGCCATGGCCGCCGCAACGCCGCCTTCCGCCATCACTGTGTGCGCTTTACCTAGCAGCGATTTCGTGACGACGCCCACCGAAACGCCGCTGCCGGCCGCTTCAATGGCCGCGCGCAAACCCGCTCCGCCCGCGCCGACAACCAGCACGTCGTAAGAGTACGACTGATATTCCGGCATCTATAGAATCCTCCAATCGGTGAGGTAACCCATGGAACACAGCCGAACGTAGAGGTCCGATGAGCCGACGCTGAGCAGGCTTGCCCACGCGTATTTCTTGTGGCTCGAATTCAAGCAGGAAACGCAATCGTAGACTTTGCGCTTGAATGGCTGGGCTGAGATCCGGTCGAGGTAGCCGCCCCACCAATGGCGGAAGGAATGGCATCCGAAGACGTAGCAGGCGAGCAGAACCACGTTCACGGTGAGCAGCAACGATCCGATGCCGACGCCGAATCTGCCGTCGAACCAGAACGCTTTGAAGGCATCGTAGCCGAGAAACACGATGAACGGAATCGCCAGATACATGAAGTAGCGGTGCACGTTCTGCATGATGAGAGGCAGCGAATTCTCGCCGAGATAACTCTTGCGAGGCTCGCTGACAGCGCATGCGGGCGGGTCGGCCCAATGGGATTTGTAATAGGCGCCGCGATAGTAGTAACAGGTGAAACGGAAGAGTCCCGGCGCCCAGAGAATGAGCAACGCTGGGGAAAATGGCAGAAAGTCCGGATACCAGGAAGGTTTGGGTCCAAAGATGGCGTGTGGAGAGTCCCCCCACAGTTCCGGTGAATAAAACGGCGAAAGATACGGGCCGTGAGTGTAGTGGTTTCCTTGAAATGCCGCCCAGTTGGCGTAGATCAGGAAGGTGGAAAGTCCCAGAAAGACGAAGAAGGATTCACGCCACCACGAGTCGCGGCGCGATGTCTGGCCGAACTTGCCGTTCTTCCAGACCAAATCGATTGACGAGGGCACGTAGAGTGATTGCTCCTTGAACTGTATCCCGCGTTGTCGCATCGCGGAATGTCACATGACTATACATCACCAATTCGCCGAGTTCAAGGCTACCCGGGAAACGCGCGCAGAACGGAACCCGTATTTGGATGCACGCGTCTCCTGTAGCTGTGTGGTTTGGGGAGGAGAGTGACCGAGCGTGGTAGTTCGGCGATGGCCTTTGTGCGGGCCGGTGGATGACTTCTGGACAGTCTCGCGAATCCACGGCAGCCTGCTTGAGGCTGAGATGTGCAACCTGCTGAAATAGCAAAGGCGTTGTGTACAGAAAAAGTTTTGGCTCCATACCGCAGATTCGAACCGCTAGCCACGGCATCGACCCGAACGCATGACACTCCCATCCGGAAAATCCGAACCCCGCACAAAACTGCTGATTTCAAATTCGCCGTTCTCGTCCAACCAATAGTTACTCGGATGCTCGGAACTGGCCTCCACTCATTGGGCCTATTGGTCCACTCATTGGACGAAAACGCGCATTGGCGTGGAAATCCTTCCTGGGTGCGATTCAAACAGCTATGCTCGTGGGGTAAATGCCGTTCGCTATTGGTTTCATCGCCATGCTCCTTTTTGGACTTCTCAGCGGTTGCCGGTCAACGGCGATAACAGAGAAGTCGAAACTGGCCCCGGCACCTGCGGGAAAAAGGAACCTGACCGCGAACTGCGCGGCGGCTTACCAGGCCGGCATCGACTACTTTCCAGACAAAGCGAAAGTTCGGCACAGCACCCAGTTCCGCATTGAATACGGCCCGAATTGGAAGCTGATCGAGTTTCGACCCAACGTCTATCGTCCTGAAACGCAGCGCTTTTTATTGGTGCAGGGTCAGCAAGCTACTGCGGCTCGCGCCGGGAATCGGCAGCTACAATTCCACCGAAGGCAGCAATTCCACGCCACCCGTGAGCGGAGCGCGCCATGCCTACAACACGTGCACGATCGACGGCTTAGGCAACAACGATGAACGAGCCGTCACCGACCTCGGCCGGGCCGGAACCCAATTCCCCCAATCGCGCACGGCGCCGTTGTGGACACACAGGTCCGCGCCTTCGAATCCATTGCGTTTCGGATACTGAAATTCTCCGGCGGCCCACACCACGTGTTTTGCCCGATACACGCCGCGGCTGGTGCGCAAGGCGAACCCGCCGCGCTTAGCCGATTCGACCGACTGGACGTCCACGCCGGTTTGCACCTTGAGCTCGCCCATCGCGGCGAAGCGCGCAAGGTACCCGGCGTAGGCTGCGCCAGACGGATGTTCCACACCGAGCATGTGGGCGGGCGATGTCAGCGGGTGGATACTGTTGAGGTCAACCGACCCGTAAGCCATCGAATCGAACGAGGGCGTGATGAAGCGCATCTGCTTCGGCCAGCGGCGGAACGATTCGCCGATCTCGCCGCGCTCGAGAACCAGCAGGTTGTCGATTTCAAGAGCGTCCAAGGCAGCCGCCACGCCGAGCCCGGCCGTTCCGCCACCGCGATGACGACGTCGAAAGTCATTGCGGCTCCTTGGGGCAGATGCGAACCAGCATGCCTGCGGCGGCTTCGGTCCAGAGCTCGGGCAGGCAGGCCGGAAGATAGGCCGAGTGCGTCCAGGCGCGCATCGTGTCGTGGCGGTATCGCAGGCCCTGCGACCGCAGCACCCATTCCTCATAGGCGGAAATCCACAAGAAGAATTGCGCGGTCTGTTCGCACAGCGTCCGGTTCACGGCTTTCGAAATCGGCCCCGTGGCCAAACCCGTCTCGCCGGGAGGCGCGCTCGCGTCGTTGGCGGGCCATTGCGGGTCGGCGATCAGCCTCGGTTCCACCTCGTAGCGATTGAGATAGAAGCGGACCTCTTTCGAGGTGCAGACCGCGCCGAACCCCCAGAGATCCAACTGCCAATCGGGAAAGCGGAACGTGTACCGGCTGCTGCCCGAGACGCCTGCCGCCTGGCGCGCGCGGTGGAATCCGTAGTCAAGCAGCAAATTCCCCTGGGGCCTGCGGATGTCACAGCCCCAGAGCCAGCACTGCTGATGCATGAGCCTTGGACTCATGGGTCCGGCTCAGGCCTGCTCCGAGGCGATGAACACGCGCACGGCGCCGCTGGCCGACGCGGCTGCGAACTTCTTGTCGTCAGCCGCCCACGCCAATTGCGTGATGCCTCCATCGAGCCGCGCCTGCCGCAGTGGGCGATCCGGTTTGCGGTGGTTCCACACGCACACCAGGCCCCCAGGACATCCGGACGCCAGCAGCGCGCCAGCATGCTGGAACGCCAGAGCTGACACGGGCACGCCGTGCTCATCCAACTGCGCCGGCGTCGAGCCCGCGGGCCCTTTGCCACTGCAATCCCAGACCGTCACCACGGGGCTGCCGCCGGTGGCCAGAAAGCGGCTGCCCGCGTCCCACGACAGCTCACGGACCTTGGTCATGTAGCCGGTCATCTGCAGGTCCTTGCCGCTCTTGCGGTACCAGAAGTGGACGCTCGCATCCTGGTTGCCGGTGGCGATGAAGTTTCCGTTCGGGCTGTAGGCGAAGCTGAGAATCGAGCCCTTCCAGTCGAAGCGCCTAGCCTGTTCCTTGGCGTCGTCTTTGTACATCACGATGCCCCCATAGCCGGCGACGGCGAAATGAGTCGACCCGGGCTGCCAGGCGAGATCGTAGATCGTGCTGTCAAAGTCGGGGTATTCGCGAATCAGGGCGCCGTTGGCGGAACGATAGCGCAGCTTGCGCCCGGCGGCCGTCAACAGCGCATCCTCGCGCAGCGGATGCCAGGCGACGTGTTCCACCCACGGCGCGCCACCCTCGAACTCGGCGACGCAGCGTCCTTCGGCCAAAGACCAGCTACGGGCCATGCCGTCTTGTCCGCCGGACGCCAGCAGTTTGCCGGACTTGTTCCAGGCCAAGCTCTGCGTGCCGAAGCCGTGTCCGTCGAACACACAGAGCAGGTCTCCGGTGGCGCCGTTCCGCACTTGCACGGCACCCGAAACGGCCGCGATGGCCAGCAGCCCGCCATCCGGCGACCAGACAATGCGAATCACGTGATCACCGATGCCGGTTTCCCACGCCAGGCGCAGTTGCGGCGCGCTGACAAGCGGAGGCGGCGCGGCTAGGCGAGGCATTTTTGAAAGGCTTTGTTTAACTCGGCGCGGTCGAGGTTGCGCCCGATGAAGATCAGCGCATTGTGACGCGATTCGGTGCCCCAAGGCCTGTCGGGGCGCCCGTCGAACAGCATATGC
>CAZCPL010000176.1:0-11574 GCA_964500255.1 uncultured Solibacteraceae bacterium
GATCAGTGGCATGGAGTTTCTAAAGTCCGGCAAAGTGGGAAAGATCGGCATGGTCCGAATGTTCGCTCACGCCGGCGGAGGTCCGGGCGTGAAAACGCCGGACTCAGAAGCACCGGCAGGCATGGATTGGGACATGTGGCTCGGACCCGCACCGAAGCGCGCTTTCAACAAAGCCATCCACCCGCGCGGCTTCCGCCACTTCCTCGACTACGCCAACGGCACGCTCGGCGATTGGGGCGTCCACTGGATGGATCAACTCCTTTGGTGGACCGAAGAGACACATCCTAAAACCGTCTACTCCACCGGCGGTCGCTTCGTGCGCGAAGACTCGACCGATGCGCCTGACACTCAGATTGTCACTTACGAATTCGAGACCTTCAGCGCCACTTGGGAACAGCGCCACTACGCCGCCAACAACGCCGAACAGCATCTGATTGGCGCCTACTTCTACGGAACCAATGGCACGTTTCACATGGGCTGGCGCGATGGCTGGACCTTCTATCCAACCAAAAAATCCGACTCGATCGTCCATGTGGAACCTAAGCTCAACGACCCCGACGGGCAGAACATCAAAGAGCTTTGGGCGGACTTCATGGAATCGATCCGCACCAAGCGCAAGCCCGTTCGCGATATCGAGATCGGCCATCGTGCCAGTGCCGCGGCCTTGCTGGGTATGGTGAGTTGGCGTCTCGGACGCAGCATCAAGTGGGATGGGGCGCAGTGTCCCAACGATCCTGCCGCCAACAAACTGCTTCGCCGCCAATACCGCGCACCTTGGATGTATCCAAAGGTCTGAAAGAATCGCAAAAATTCGTTGAATGAATTCAGAACGCGTTCTCGCTCTGACAATTGAACGAACATGTCCAACTCTAATTTCGACAAGCCTCTTCTACCGATCGACCTGAAACAGATCAACGCCATGTCGCCTACGGCGCGTGGCAGATTCACACCGTCCATCGCCGCTGCCGACTGGCAGTTTTCCGGGCCCGCGGGCCGCGACCCTTACGACAAATACGGGCGCCCAAAATTGTTCTATCCCTACAAAGTCAAGAACAACGACGACTGGGCAACCGTTACGGAGCGGGCGAAACTGGCTTCGCCGGCCGACCTCATTCGTATGAACTTCTTTGGCACCGAAAACGATCCCGAAGTCGTCAACTGGTATCTCATGAACTACGTTGGCTGCGTACGAAGTCGCGATGGCTCGAATTGCAGCTTCAGCGAAGACGCCTCGCCAGGCCTCATCTGGTTGCCCCTTTCGCCCTACGTGCAGTGGCCACCCATTCGCAAGATCGAACCCTGGAGTTGCAATGTCGTTCCGGTCACCGCCAAGAAGGTCGCCAAGTTCAAAGCGGATCCGCAGGCGCAGATCTTCGGAACGGGCATGGTCATCAAGCCCGGCATGTATGTAGCTTCGCCGCAGGGCCTCCGTTGCATTGTGGCGGTCAACGGTCAGGAGTTTCTTTTCACCTTGGTTCAATCCAACGACCCACAGTACAAGCCCTATCTCGGGGTATTGATGTCCCAGCCAAACGGAATCATGTGCGGTCGGGCAGAAGTGCTGGGCGGTGTCTGGCGCGAGGTCGCCGATCGTGGCAAGTCCCTTCGCACCGCCGCAGAGTGGGAAATGGAAATCCTGATGGGGCTTCTGGCAGGGGGCGGTAAAGCGATTCAGATCGGCATCGCCACCGCCGGGGCGATCGACTTTCTGCTCACTGACAAGGTCCGCAAATACGAACTGCACGCCCGTGCGCTGATCGTGACTTTGGACGAAATGCACAAACTGCGGAACACCTCACCGGTTCTCTTCGATCTCTTCGTCGGTGGTCTCTTTGCCGAAGCGAAAAAGCAACTCGGCGACAACATTGGGTCGAGTCCGCACGCCACCATCGCCGGATGGGTCATCGGGGAAGTCGGTCCGGAAATGATTTCCGGCAAGATCGACATCCTCGAAACCGCGGCCAATGGCATGGAAACCCTCGCCAAATCGCTGGTGAAGAGCCTCGAGAAGAACGCAAAGGACAAAGCGATTGCCGACTACAAGAAAGACAGCGCCGCCTTCGTCAACAAGCTGCAAAGTGCCGGAATCGCCTACACACCGGGGACGGAAGCCGAGTTGATCGCCGAGATCGAAAAGCATCCCGAAGCCATTGGAAACGCCTTGGCGAAGATCGGTGCCGCCTTCGCTGCGGTGCAGTAGTGTACGATACGGGCGTGATCACTCTCGCGCTACTCGCCGCCATTTCGGCCGATTTCGAAATCAAAGACCAGAAGGCGTTCGATAAGCTCTTTCCCAAAGATGCCAAGGTCGAACGACTCGCCACCGGCATGCAGTTTATCGAAGGACCCGCCTGGATCGCCAAGGAAAACAGGCTGATCTTCAGCGACATCCCCGCCAACGAACTCAAGCAGTGGACCCGCGCCAAGGGCGTCGAGACCTTTCGCAAGCCCAGCAACAACACCAACGGCAACACGCTCGACCGCAAAGGCAATCTCGTCAGCGCCGAGCACTCCGCGCACCGCGTCTCCCGCACCGTCAACGGTAACGTCGAATCTTTGATCGAACAGTTCGAAGGCAAAGATCTCAACTCCCCCAACGATGTCGTCGAAAAATCCGACGGCTCGCTTTGGTTCACCGATCCTGACTACGGACTCGGGCAGCGCACGAAGGTCCAGGAAGGCAACTACGTCTACCGCCTCGATCCGGCCACGAAGACTCTCACGCCCGTCGCGAAAGACTTCGACAAGCCCAACGGACTCTGCTTCTCGCCCGACGAGAAAAAATTCTACATCGCCGATTCCGGCAAGCCACGCCACATCCGCGTCTTCAAAGTGGATGGAAAGACGATCACAGGCGGCGAGGTATTCGTGAAGATCGACAAGGGCGGTCCGGATGGCATCCGTTGCGATCGCGCCGGCAACGTCTGGTCAAGCAGTGGAGACGGTGCGCAAATCTTCGCGCCAGATGGCCATCTCATCGCGCGGATTCTCTTGCCGGAAGCGGCCGCGAACCTGGAGATCGGCGGCGGGATGCTTTTCCTCACCGCGCGCACTTCGCTCTACGCTGTGCCCATTAAGGCAAAACGTTAAGCTTGCGCGCGAACTCCTCTTCGGGAGCCAAAATCAATCGATGGCGGGCATACAGCGCAAAGTACGCGATGCCCGCTACGAACCAAACCACTGCGCCTATGACACCTTTGTTGTAGTCGGGATTCACAAACAGCGTCCCTAGCGTCAACATCGCCACCAGCGCCGCGAACACCGCCCCCGCGACGCCCAGCGGACTCACATACGGTCGCTCCAGCTTCGGAAACTTGCGCCGCAGCAATAGAAAGGACCCCATTTGCGCGACGTATGCCAACACTGCACCGAACACCGCCATGTTGATCAACACCGCGCCAACGGCACTGCCCTGCCCCGCAAGGTGGATCGCCAAGGCCGCCGCATAACCCATCACCGCACCCGCAACCAGCGCGCGGATTGGCGTCTTGCGAGTGGGATGCGTCACCGACAACCAACTGGGAAAGTATCCGGCCCGCGACAGAGAATAAATCTGTCGGCCATACGCAAAGATGATGGTGTGGAACGAAGCGATCAACCCGGTGCAAGCCACCGCGCCCAACAGGCGCGAACTCACGCCGCTTCCGAAAATTGTCTGAAATCCCAGAAAAAGCGGTTCCTGCGACTTACCCACCGCCTCGGCGCCCGGCGCGATTCCGGCGCTCGTAAAGAGCGTCGCGAACGCGCAGAAAACCAACGTCAACAAGCCTGACAGCAACCCGCGCGGCAGATCGCGCTGCGGATCGTGGGACTCTTCCGCCGCCAACGGCAACTGTTCAATCGCCAAGTAGAACCACAAAGCGAAAGGCAGGCACCCCAGGACAGATCCCCAACTCGACGGCCACTTCACGCCGCCATCGGCCCACCGCGCCAGATCCATGTGCGGAATTGCGCCGATCCAAAACACAGCCAGTACAACAAGTGCCGCGATCGTGATCACAACGGAAAATCGGAACGACAACTCCACGCCCCAAATGTTCAACGCAACGAACAGCACGTAACAAAGCAACCACCACAGCGGTGCCGTCGATGCGGGCGTACCGAAGATCGCGCCCAAGTATCCGCCAATGCCCACCACAATCACTGCGGGCGTGAGAATGTATTCCATGTTCTCGGCCAGCCCTGTGATGTAGCCGCCCCAAGGGCCCATCGCCGTTCTCGCGAACGAATACGCGCCGCCCGTGTGCGGCAGCGCGGCGGCCATCTCCGCGATGCTAAAGCACAGGCCGAAGTACATCAGCGTCATCAGGCACAGGGCGGCGAACATGCCGGAAAATCCACCCGCTGCGGCGAGGCCGAAGTTCCAGCCGAAGAAGTCTCCGGAAATGACAGCGCCGACACCGAGTGCCCACAAATGCAGGACACGCGCATGCCGGCGAAGTTCGCGATCCGCAAGATAAGCGGTGTTCGCGTCGCGATAGGAATTGTCAACTTCAGAAGAGGACGAGGGATCGGACAAGATCCGTATAGAGTAACGCGGGCCGCTACGCTTCGTTCGTCCTTGTCATCGATACATCGTTTCGAGTGTCAATCGGTCTCGAGAATTTCCTTCGCCTTGCGCAACAGCGACCCCAACGTGAACGGCTTCTGTAGCCACATCGACCCCGGAGGATAGTTGCCCGATTCCACCGCGGTCTCGCCAGTGAACCCGGAAACATACAGCACCTTCACCGCAGGACGCAGCAACAGCACCTGCTCCGCCAGTTCGCGCCCATTCACGCCTGGCATCACCACATCGGTCAATAACAGATCGATAGGCTGTTGGCGCACGTATTCGATGGCCTCGGCCGCATCGACGGCCTCGGCCACAGCGTACCCTTCCCGCAACAGAATCTTGCGCATCAGCGACCGGATGCCGACCTCATCGTCCACAACGAGAATGCGCTTCGCAATCGGTGCAGGCTTGGGCGGCGGAGGTTCGCTCTCTTCCATTGGCTGCGCGACAGCCGGAGTAACGTCTGGCTCCTGCTCGACCACCGCGGAACCCTCTACGCCCCGCAACAGGATCCGCACCGTCCGTTGGTCGGCTGAAACCCACATTGACCCGCCCCACGCTTCCACTTGCCGAAAGGCCCGCGCCAACGTGTTGCCGCTGTCGTTGCGAGGCTCTTTGCCCGGCAATGGAGATTCGAACAGGGGCGACTTCCGCTGCGTCACCAACTGCGGATCCCTGTTCTCGAGCAACAACACCGCACCCACACCAGGCGCCAGATGCGGCACCTTGTGAAAAGCCATATCCTGAATCGCCGCCGCCCGCGCCCGAATCGCTACGTGCACAGTCGACGTATCCGACAATGCGGCCGTCAATTCGAAAATCAACGACTGCAAGCCGTGCCTCTCCCCCACAACCATCAATCGCGAAGTGAGCGCAGTGTAGTCCACTGTCAGGCCCGATCCCGCGACCTCTTTCATGCGTTCTACGGCGGCCGTCAACTCCGCTTGCAAATCGATGGTCGAAGTCGATTCCAGCAAGGCTGGTTTACGCGAAAACGCTTGCAAAGAGGCCGCCAGATCGCCAATGCGGTCTGTCGCCTCCAGGATCTGCTGCAGATCTTTGCGCCGCGAATCGCACTCCGGCAACGATGCCAGCAACTCTTCGCCATAGCCGCTGACAATCATCAGCGGATTGTTGAGATCGTGTGCAATACGTCCCGCGAGCACCACCAACGCGTCCACCCGCTGCGATTGCACCTGATGCTCTTCGAGTGTTCTCCGCTCGGTAATCTCCGTTAACACGCCGTGCAGTGCATCGGTATCGACCCGCGCACTCTCGCGATACCACCTCCCCGGGACCGAAGCCAGTCGGAACTCGCACGAATAGACACTGTTGGGAATCGCGTGACGAAGAATGTGCTCATAGTGGTCTTTGACCGCGTCGCGGTCCAATTCCGCAATGCGTTCGAAGAACGGCCACTCCGCAGCCGTTGCCGGAGTCGAAGGAACAAACCGCACAATCGATTCCGACAAGTAAGTGAACTTTCGGGATTCCCGGGAAAGCGACCACGCAACTGCGGGAATCCCAACCGGTGCCGCCACGGGAACCACAACAGGAGCAGCAGGAGGCGGCGCTACCTCAAGACCGGTCTGTTCGCCAAGATCCTCAAGCGCGATCAAGAGCGAAATTTTCGTGTCGTCATCCCAATCGCGATGGGGTAACAGAGACACTCGCAACCGGTGGCCCCGATAGACGACGGACTTCGTCCGCGGCGCAGTCAAGGGACTCGCGATCGCCAAAGCCTCGCCCACCATCTCCGAAATCCCGGAAACACCGGCAAGAACATCGTCGATCGTGCGCGTACGCAGATCGGCGGATCGAAGCCCGTAGATTGACCGGAACGCGCGATTGGCCGATACGATATACCGTTGTGGATTCAATACCGCCAACGCCACGGGCAGGGTCGAGACAATCTCCTGCCAGTAGCGCCGTTCCGTCTCGACAAGCGCGAGCAAACGCGCCACTTCTCTTGATTTCCACTGTTCGAGATCGGCTCGCTCCATGTATTCTTCCGTTATCAGTTTCGCCGGAATGTTTGAGAGCGAACAAGGTACTACGCGAGTAGCCGGGTACAGTACTCGATCTTTATTTTCAGCGTTCGGGAACTTTTGCCCCGTGGCGGGTGTCGAAATAGTCAGTTAGAATCGAATTGGAGCTGCTTTCCGGTTCGGAACCAATCCTTTTGGTCATGAACGAGGTACTGCCATGGCGGACGCTGTCGTGAGACTCGAACTCATCCCTGAATCCTCGATTCAGGCAACGGATGATGTGCGCCTTGCGGCGCACGAAACCACTTCCACGGCACCCACGCGAGTTGACCTCGCCTTGGTGGCGGCTCTGCAGGCGGGAATCGAATCTGCTTACGAGGAACTCATCAACCTGTACCAGCAGCCCGTCTATAACCTTGTCTATCGCCTGCTGCCCGATCCGGGGGACGCCAGCGATGTGGTGCAGGAAGTATTTCTCAAAGTCTTTCGCAACATCGGAAACTTTCGGGCGCAAAGCAGCCTCAAAACCTGGGTCTATCGCATCGCTTTGAACGAAGCCCATAACAAGCGCCGCTGGTTCGGACGCCACAGGCGCCATGAGATCGACCTCGACCGTGAAGACGATCATAGCCGCTCACTGCAGGATTCGTTGTCCGACACGGCGTCCTCGCCCTTCGACCTGATGCTCGGTGCCGAGACGCAGGAAAGAATCGAAGAAGCGCTGCAGAAGCTAAGTCCGAACTTTCGGGAAGCGGTGGTTCTGCGCGACATCGAAGAACTCAGTTACGACGAAATCTCCGAGATTCTGAACATCAACATGGGAACCGTGAAATCCCGCATTCTGCGTGGTCGCGAAGCCCTGCGCAAGCAGTTGATGGCCGAAGAATCCGGCATGTACGCAAGCATTCGTGGGATGGTCTCAGGGGATTAAACTATGCATTGCAAGACAGTACAGCAACAGATTGAGGAAGCGCCTTCCAAACGCGAAGTCGCCGCTCATCTCACTCAATGCCCGGCCTGTAACGCGGAGGCGATCGCTTCGCGCCGGTTGCGCGGTGCTCTGCGCCAAATGCCCCGGCTTCAGGTTCCACAGCAATTGAAATCGTCGTTGCAGGTGATGGCCTCGCAGGAAAGACTGCGCGTTACCAACGCCGGCATCCGCTGGCAAGACCGTTTCAGGATTTTTACCCGCAATCTCATGCGTCCGCTGGCCGTTCCCGCATTCGGCGGCCTAGCCTCCGCGGTGGTGATCTTCAGCGCCTTGATGCCATCGCTTTCCACCCCGGCACCCTCCGGCTATAGCAACGATGTGCCGCTGATGCTGGTCACCGAGGCTTCGGTGAAGAACTTTCCGCCCATCGGCATTGTGGAATCCGAACTGGTTGTGGATGTCGCCATCGACGGCGCAGGCCGCATGGTGGGCTACATTGTGGTGCGCGGTGCCAACTTACTCAAAGAGGATGCCTCGCTCAAGAGTCAACTTGAGAACAGCCTGCTGTTTACCGAGTTTGTCCCAGCCACGAAGTTCGGCGGTCCGGCATCGGGCAACGTCCGGCTTCGCATCAAGAGCAGCCAAATCAATATTCGAGGCTAGACCGTTTCGCGGTGTATGGTTGAGATCGGATGGATCGAGAGTCCATCGATGCCGGGAACCGGAATTTCGCCCGGCGAACTGAGTTCGACGAATCGATGCCACAGTGTCGGCGAGGTCGCATGCGCAATTGACGATCTGGGCAAAGACGGCAGCACAAGAGGACGAACGAACGTCGCGGCCAGTTGCAGCAGCAGCGGAACATCACCCGCTTGTCCATGTATAGCCATCAGTCCCCTATGGTGTAATGTCTAAAGCACCTTGGATTCGATCTCTCCGCAATTCCGATCCGAAATCATGTCCCGCGTCCGGTCGAAGGACACCAAACCGGAACTTATCGTGCGCAAACTCGCCTTCGGTATCGGTTATCGATACCGTATTCATACCAAGGATTTGCCGGGTTGTCCCGATATGGTCTTTAGAAGCCGCCGCAAGGTGATTTTCATCCACGGCTGCTTCTGGCATAGTGGCATAGACATGAAAACTGCGCTCTTGCCAGACTCCCGAAGTCTCGTCTCGATTTCTGGGGTCCGAAACTCGAAGCAAACCGCAAGCGCGATGCCAGGAACAAGCGCTCGCTCGTGCAATCGGGTTGGAAAGTGTTGACGATTTGGGAGTGCAAGGTTCGGGATACAGAACGGTTAAGCACGAGGCTCAGGAGATTTCTCGACAATGCGTAGCGTCGAACTTTTCGCCGGTGCCGGTGGTCTGGCAATTGGAATGGCCAATTCAGGCTTCAATCACGCCGCTATAGTGGAATGGAATCGCGATGCTTGCGAGACTTTTCGTGAAAACCACAATGGCGAAAATTGGCCAGTCATAGAGGGTGACGTTCGTCAATTCGACTATGGCCATCTAAAAGATGTCGTGGTGGTCTCGGGTGGCCCTCCGTGTCAGCCATTTTCACTGGGTGGCAAGCACAAGGGATACTTGGACGAACCCGACATGTTCCCGGAGGCGGTACGCGCGGTGCGCGAACTTCGGCCGAAGGCTTTCATCTTCGAGAATGTAAAAGGTCTGATGCGCGAGACCTTCTCAGAGTATTTCGAGTACATCTTGATGCAGTTACAGCATCCTGGCCTTAAGCGAAAAGGCACCGATGAGTCGTGGCAAGACCACAGATCGCGCCTCGAAAGGCATCAAACATCGCGTGGAGCTAAGGCGGAATACAACGTTCTATTCCGGTTGCTCAATGCCGCAAAGTACGGAGTGCCCCAGCGGCGTGAACGGGTTTTTTTCGTGGGATTGAGGTCCGACCTCGGGATAGAGTGGACATCCCCCAGGAGACACATTCCGAAGATGCACTGCTATATTCCCAATGGGTCTCCGGTGAGTATTGGGATCGTCATGAGGTTTCGATGTGCCAACGACCAACTCTCAATCCCAGACAAACTGCCCGAATCGAGAGACTTCGCTTTGAAAGTGCAAACCTATTTCACGAAGCACCGTGGCTAACAGTTCGGGCAGTTCGGGACGCCTTAACCGGCCTGCCCGATCCGGAAAAGCAGCCCCGCCTTAAGGTCCTAAATCACGTTTATGTACCAGGTGCCCGAAGCTATCCGGGCCATACGGGTAGTCCACTGGACGAGCCAGCCAAAACGCTCAAAGCTGGGGATCATGGAGTTCCAGAGGGCGAGAATATGCTCATCCGTCCGGATGGCTCGCTGCGATACTTCACCGTGCGCGAAGCAGCACGACTCCAGACTTTCCCCGATAAATATCGATTCCAGGGATCCTGGTCAGAGGCTATGCGTCAATTGGGGAACGCTGTGCCGGTGCGACTCGCCGAAACGGTCGCGGGTTTAAGTTGCCGAAACACTCCGAAAATCGAGCTCATGACGAACGTAGCAATCACGCTAGCAACTTGCAACGCGGCTGAGGAAACTTTCGGAGTCGTTGGTGGTAAGCGATCCGGCAGAACTGACGCCACCCCAAGCCTCTCGGCTCCGTCGAACCATCGCTGAGACCAACGACCGGCTACGTGAAGCAATCGAGGATTTGGATCCGATCAAACATCCCGGCTTCGTCTTCGAACCGTCGAATCCCACAATTGCGGGACGGATTGTTGGCCTGGCGCTGCTCGCCCGCGCTCGAAAGCCTTTGTCGTTCGCAACCGAGAAATTCTACGGCTCGGGTGTCTATGCGATCTACTACAACGGGGACTTTCCCGCCTACTCCGGAATCTCTGGCAAGGAACAGCCGATCTATGTTGGCAAAGCAGACCCGACCAATCCCAACGCCAAAACCGTGGCTGAACAGCTTGATAGACTTTCGCGCCGTCTCAACGACCACCGCAAGACAATTGCGAAAGCATCCGCGACCTTAAAACTTGAGGACTTTGAGTTTCGAGCTCTGGTTGTTCAATCCGGCTATGAGAGCGCTGCCGAGAACTACCTCATCCACCTGTTTAGACCTATTTGGAATAACGAACCAAGATCTGCCGTGGCTTTGGCAAGCACGGAGACGGCCCCAAAACCCGCAGGAATCAGCGGTCTCCATGGGATACGCTTCATCCTGGCCGAGACTAAACGCATCGTGATCCGTCGATGCAGGATGCTCGGACGGCGGACCGCATCGTCACCGATATCGGCCACCACCTTGCCACCCATCCCCCTGTGGCCTCAATAGACGAAATTCTCCGCCGTTTTCTCGTCGAGATGAGTAAGCTCGACTAAGCCCGGATATACTGAAAGTTGTTCCGCCCTCTCACCCTGCTCCTTCTCGCGGCCCTCTTCTTCCTCTACTTCGCAGGACTCGACGACTCCGGTCTCCTAGGCCCGGACGAACCCCGCTACGCCGCCATCGGACGCCAAATGGCCCGGTCCTCAGACTTCATCACCCCCACTCTCTGGGGCGCACCCTGGTACGAAAAGCCCGCCCTCCTCTACTGGCTCATCGCAGCCGGCAACCTCGCGGGCCTCGGACCCGAACTCGCCCCGCGCCTCCCCATCGCACTTATCGCCGTCGCCTTCATTCTCTTTTTCTACAAAATCCTTGCGAAAAACATCAATCCACCCATCGCGCTCTATTCCTCAACGATCCTCGCCACCTCCGCCGCCTGGCTCGCCTACGGCTTCGTCGCCGTTACCGATATCCCACTCGCCGCCTGCCTCGGCGTCGCTGTCCTGCTCACGATATTCGGTGAAAAGACGGCAGCTCCAGGCATCTTCTTGGGACTCGCCCTGCTCGCCAAAGGCCCTGTCGCCTGGATCCTCTTCGCGCCCGTCTTGCTAAAAAAAGAATGGAAGCGCACCGCCATCATCATCGCCATCAGCGCCGTCGTCGCCGCGCCCTGGTACTTTCTCGTCTACCAGCGCAACGGCTGGCCATTTGTCCAGGAATTCTTCATCCGCCACCATTTTAAGCGCTTCTCTTCAGAGGAACTCAAGCACGTCCGAGCCTGGCACTTCTACATCCCCGTGATGCTCGCAGCCATCTTC
>CAZCPL010000177.1:0-9519 GCA_964500255.1 uncultured Solibacteraceae bacterium
CCCTTATGCGATGCGGCCCGGCGCAAAGGCCCTGGTTATTGGACCCGGCGGCGGTTGGGATGTCTCTCGCGCGCTTGCATCCGGCAGCAAAGACGTGACCGGCGTCGAGATCAATTCGATCATCGCCCGGACGGTGATGAAAGATAAGCTGCCACAGTTGAGCAACGGCATTTATCTCCGACCGGAAGTCAAAATTCACGTCGAGGATGGACGCAGCTTTGTACGCCGTTCCACCGATCGCTATCAGGTGATTCAAGCGACGCTGGTGGATACTTGGGCGTCGACCGCTGCGGGCGCGTTCGCGCTCTCCGAAAACAATCTCTACACGTCCGATGCGTTCTACGATTACTTGAGCCATCTGACCGAAGATGGTATTTTGACCTTCACCCGATGGGGCTTCGATCCTCCGCGCGAGTCTTTGCGTTTATTGAGTCTTTCGATGGAAGCGCTGGCCCGCCTCGGTGAAACAGCGCCCTCGCGGCACGTGATCGTGACCCGGCAGAATAGCGCCATCATCAAGCAGTGGGGCGCGACGGATACCGTACTGATCTCGCGCAAACCGTTTTCTAAAGAAGATCTGGAACGTGCCCGCGTCACCGCAGCCAAAGCCAACATGCGGATCGTCTATCTGCCCGGCGACAAAACCGATACGCCCTTCGCCCAGTTGTTGAAAGCCCCGGATCTCGCCAAGTTCTATCGCGAGTATCCCTTCGACGTCACCCCGGTGGACGACGATCAGCCATTCTTCTTTTACACCGTGCAACCCCGCGATTTGCTGTCGTTTTGGACCTCCGAATCGAAGTCAGCGGCGGATTACAAGATCAATCGCGCCGTGCCCATGCTATTCAGCCTGATGGGTATAAGCATCTTCGCCACCCTCCTGATTCTGGTGATGCCTCGTGTCTTGCTCGGAAGCCGGTTGCCCAAAGAAAAGGGCGTACTGCGGTTTCTCTTCTACTTTCTGGGCGTCGGCGTCGGGTATATCCTCATCCAAGTCGCGCTCATTCAGAAGTTCGTGCTGTTTCTGGGGCATCCCACTTATGCGCTCATCGTCATCGTATTTTCAATGCTGGTGGCGAGTTCTGTGGGAAGCTTCTACTCGAAGAGGTTCATCGCCGGAAATGCCAACAAGTGGCGCAACGCGCTGCTGCTGGTTCCGGTGCTTGTCACGATTCTGTCGTTGGCATCCGCGCCTTTAACCACGGCGCTCGTCGGGCTTCCGCTGGCCCTAAAGATGCTCATTACCGTGCTGCTGATCGCCCCAGTCGCCTTTCTCATGGGAATGCCATTTCCCACAGGGCTTGCGTATCTTGAGGAACTCCACGCACCCTCGGTGCGCTGGGCCTGGGCTTTGAATGCGGCATCGAGCGTCCTGGGATCGGCAAGCGCGATCTTTCTGGCGATCTATATCGGACTCCGCGCGACGCTCATCATCGGCGGCTTGTTCTATCTTTTGGCGCTACTCGCGCGCGGCACCGTCAACATGCGGCGTCCAAGTCAGGCGTCATGATTCTCGCGGTTGCTCTGATCGCTGTCGCGCAAATCGTTCCGGAACGCTACGAGAGCGTTCGCGCGAACGCACCGATCGAGATCGACGGCAAGCTCGACGATGCGGCCTGGCAACCCGTCCAGTGGACCCCGCTGTTTGTGGACATTGAGGGATCCGCCAAGCCGAAGCCCCGCTTCAAGACTCGCGCCAAGATGACCTGGGACGCTGAGTACTTCTACGTCGCCGCCGAGTTGGAAGAGCCGCATCTCTGGGCTACCTATACAAAGCATGATTCGGTGATCTTTCACGAGCCGGACTTTGAAGTCTTTCTCGATCCCGACGGCGATTCACTGCATTACTTCGAGTTCGAGATGAACGTGATCAACACCGGTTGGGACCTTTCTCTCGACAAGCCTTACAAGAAGAAAGGCAAGGCGGACAACGGCTGGGAGATTCCCGGCTTAAAGACCGCCGTGCATGCGCGGGGAACGATCAACGATCCGAATGACCGGGACGAAGGTTGGACACTGGAGATCGCATTTCCATGGAAGGCGTTTGACCGGGGCCCGCGAGCGGCGGTGGCTCCAAAGGTGGGCGAGAGTTGGCGGGTGAACTTTTCGCGAGTGGAATGGCCGATTGAAATCCGCGACGGTCGCTATGAAAAGCCCAAGGGTGGAAAAGAAGACAACTGGGTCTGGTCGCCGCAGGGGCTGATCGATATGCATGTCCCCGAAAAGTGGGGATTCGTGACCTTTCGGTAGCATGGGCGGATGCGTCGCGTTCCGCATGGGAAGGGGTTAGAATTAGGTCGTGGCCTATCAAGTTACTCTCATTCCTGGCGACGGCATTGGTCCGGAAGTCGCAGAAGCAGCAGCGCGAGCTGTCGACGCAACTGGCGTGAAGATCGACTGGGAACGCATTGAGCTGAATGCCGATGTGATTCGGAAGAAGGGCGAAGTGCTGCCCAACGAAGTGATGGATTCGCTCAATCGCACGAGAGTTGGACTCAAGGGTCCCGTCGCTACGCCGATTGCCGGCGGATTTCCCAGCGTCAATGTCGCGTTGCGCAAACGTCTGGATCTTTTCGCGAACGTCAGGCCAGTGCGGTCATTGCCTGGAGTCAAGACACGCTTTCAGGATGTCAAGATCGACATGGTGATCTTTCGTGAGAACACCGAAGATCTCTATTCGGGCCTCGAACACGAAGTGGTGAAGGACGTTGTCACGTCTCTGAAAGTGATCACCCGGGTGGCGTCGATTCGCATTGCCCACTATGCCTTCAACTACGCCAAGGCCACCGATCGTCGCAAGGTCTGCGCCGTGCACAAAGCTAACATCATGAAACTGGCGGACGGCCTGTTCTTGCGCTGCTGCCGCGAGGTTGGATCGCAACACCCCGAGATCCGGTATGAGGAATTGATCGTCGACAACGCGTCGATGCAGTTGGTGATGCGTCCGGAGACATTCGATATCCTACTGCTGCCAAACCTCTATGGCGACATCGTTTCGGATCTTTGCGCGGGTCTGGTGGGCGGACTCGGTATCGTTCCCGGCGCGAACATGGGTGAGAACCATGCGGTGTTCGAAGCTGTGCACGGGTCGGCTCCGGATATCGCGGGAATGGGCGTCGCGAATCCCACAGCACTGATGCTGTCTTCTGTGATGATGCTGATCCACCTCAAAGAAATGGACGCCGCGCACCGGCTGCAGAACGCGGTGGAAGCGGTGTATGCTTCCGGTCAGAACACGACGCGCGACGTGGGTGGACAGACTGGCACCGAAGGATTCACTGACGCCGTCATTGCGGCGATGAAGTGATCGCGGCGTTCAGTCTGGTTGTTCTCGCCTTGCAGGATCCTCAGGGCTATCGGATTGCGCCAGTCGACGACACGGATCGGGATCCGGCGTTTCGCAGTTTCGCCGCCAAGCTCAATCGTTTGGCGGTGAAACGCGATGTGAAGGGTCTCAAGAAGCTGGTGGACCAGGACGTGGTTACCGGCACGGGCCGCAAGGGCGACCCGGAAGAGAAGGGTTGGAACGCCTTTGTGGCGCGGTGGCGTCCAGCCGAGAAGGATTCGATTTTGTGGGAGACGCTGACCGATATCCTGTCGTTGGGATGTGTGCGGATGCATCCCCGCCTGTTTGTGGGTCCGTATCTGGTGTGGAGGTTCCCGCGCGAATTGGACCGGCGACGCTATCTGGTGCTGACTAAGGATCAACTGGTATTGCGCGAAACGCCGGAACGCAATGGACTCGCGGTTGCGACCTTGTCGTTCGATGTGGTGGAAAAGATCGGACCTCTGTCAAGCGAGGGGCAGTGGGTGCCAGTCCGCGTGAACGGCAAAGAAGGCTATGTGCAGGCGCAGTTTGCACACAGTGTCGCAACGCCCAGGGCGCAGTTCGCGCAGCAGGATGCAGGATGGCGGATTGTGGCGCTGGAAGTGCCATAGTGACCACTGGTTGATCAGCGAAAGAAGCTGGAGATTGCTTCGAACTCGGATTCGAATTGTTTGAGCACGGCTTCGGTCTTGTCGCCCAGACCGAATGAGTCTAGCGTGTCGGAACTTTCGAGATCGAGCGGCGAGATTGCAGGGTCAATGCTGCGTCCGTTGTTGTTCATATAGTGGTCTGCGACAGCGATCACCCGGCTCAGAGGAATCGAGTCATTCGGAGCCGCAAAAGCAGGTCGGTGATGATACATCACAGCGTTCTGGATGGGTTCAGGAAGATTCCAGGCGGCGACCGCCGCTGCGGAAAGATCCGCATGATTCAAGCCGAGAATGGATTCCTCGCACTCGATCAGCCTCATTCTGCCACCAGCGTAGAGCTTTTGGATTTCGTCCGCTTCGGACCGCATACCGATCACAATCAGCATTTTGCCAAGATCGTGAAACAACGCGGCAACGAACGCGCCTTCCGGATAGTGAACTGGCCTATATTGAGCCAGGAGATCAGCCAGAATCGCCGTCGCGACATTGTGCTGATTAAAGCGCGCGGTGCTGAACGTTTTGGGCAGCGCGGATTGCGTCCACATGCGGGAAACCGACATGCCGAGCACAAAGTTTCGTAGCTTGTTCAGACCCAATACCGACACAGCGTTTCTTACCGAGTTGATGGTCCCTCGACGACCATAGAGCGCGGAATTCACAACCCGCAGGATATTGCCTGCAATGACCGTATCCTTCTCAATCAAATCGGAAAGTCGGCTGAACGAAACATCGTCCCGCCCCAAATCTGCCAGCAGTCTGTTCAAGATCGGAGAGAACGGAGGCAGTTCCTCCAACGCCTTGATCGCTTTTTCGCGGTATACGGAAACTTCAAGAGTTGCAGCCACGATTCTCATATCGCCGGGTCGCTTGAAGACTTGAGCGGTAACATGGAAAGAACATCGCATGGAATCTCCAGACGAATTCCGCCAGTCATCGCTTGCCTCAGTTGCGCCGCCCGCGGTGGCGGTTCGCGGTCTTCGTAAACTGTACGGAACGAAGGCTGCCGTCGACGGTCTGGATCTTGTGGTCCCTTGCGGCTGCTTTTTTGGATTTCTGGGCTCCAACGGAGCCGGCAAAACCACCACGATCCGGATGCTGATGGGTCTCATCCCCCCCACCTCGGGCGAAATCAGCATCCTTGGTCTCAACATGCCGGCCAACGATGTCGACATCAAGAAGCGCATCGGCCTGGTGCCCGACGAAACACTGCTTTTCGACCAGCTTACCGGACTGGAGTTCATCGAATTCGTTGGCCGTATGTACGGCCTCGAAAAATCATCCTCTCGTGAGCGCGCTCGCGAACTCATGGCTCTCTTCGAACTCGACAGCCGCCAGCGTAAGCTGATCGGCGAGTATTCGAAAGGCATGCGCAAGCGCGTGGCGATGGCGGCGGCCCTCATCCACAGACCGCAACTGTTTCTGATGGACGAACCCTTCGAGGGTGTCGATGCGGTAGGCGCCCGGCTGATGAAAGACATCCTGCTCGAACAGGTAAGGCAGGGCGCAACGATCTTTCTCACATCCCACGTTCTCGAAGTGGTGGAACGGCTCTGCGATCGCGTCGCCATCATTCATGACGGCCGGTTGGTCGTTGACGATTCCATCGGCAACCTCCGCGCCGGCGAAGAGACGCTCGAAGACATCTTCGTCCGTGTGGTGGGCGGCGGCCGAACCCGCGAACCCATCGAGTGGTTGTAGCGCGTGCTCGATCAAGCCAGAGCGATTCTCTGGGCACAGGCTCGTGGCCTGCTGAACAACTATGGCGGTGCCCGCCGTGGTCGCGGAGGCCGGTTCACCGCGGCACTCACCATCGCGTGGTACCTTCTGTGCGCCTTCTTCGCCTGGATCGTTTTCAAACTCGTTTCCGAAGGCACAGATCCCAACAAGATTCAGTTGCTGCTCGCACAAGGCATGCTCTTCGCCACCGGTTATTGGCAGATGGTTCCCGTCATGCTCGCCACGACCGGACTTTCACTCGACCTGCGTAAACTGATCGTCTATCCGGTTCCCCACACACAGCTTTTTTTGCTCGAAATGCTTCTGCGGATTTCGACCTCGATTGAGATCCTGCTGATCACGCTCGGTGCCGCAACGGGAGTGCTTGTGAACCACACACTGCCCTGGTGGGGCGTCCTGGCATTTCTCCCATTCATCCTGTTCAACCTGTTATTGAGCGCAGGCGTCACCGAGTTCCAAAAACGGATCTTCGCGCGCAAGTATCTGCGCGAAGCGGCGGTGTTGTTGGTGGTGATGCTCGGCGCGATTCCGCAGTTATTGTTCACCACAACGATTGGCGGCAAGCTCAAGGTTTGGTATCTGGCGATGCCTTCCCTGCCCTTGCCATGGACATCCACCGCGCAACTGGCGACCGGTACCTCCGGTGCCTCTATTGCCATTGCCGCGATGGCCGTCTGGCTTTTGCTGGCCTGGTGGTTTGGACGCTCGCAGTTCGAACGCGGACTCCGCTTCGACGCCGAAGCGCAACAGACATCCTCTTCAGAACTCGTGCGGACCGACGGCCATTGGACAGAACGTTTCTACCGCTGGCCAGGCTGGATCCTCAACGATCCTCTCGCGGCACTGGTCGAGAAAGAACTGCGTTCACTCTCGCGGTCGCCAAGGTTCCGATTGGTCTTTTTCATGGGCTTCTCGTTCGGCTTGGTGATCTGGCTGCCCTTGCTGGGCGGCATCGGCGTGAGCGAACGGCCGAGCGGATTCAGTACCGATAACTTTCTCACTTTGGTGAGCGCTTATGCTTTGCTGCTGCTGGGTGAGGTCTGTTTTCTGAACTGTTTTGGATTCGACCGCAGCGGTGCGCAAGCCTATTGGGTGATGCCCGTCACGTTGCGGCAGAGCTTCGTATCCAAGAACATCGCGGCCTTATGTTTTATCCTGCTCGAAATCGTACTGATCACGGTGGTATGCCGCGTGGTGGGGATGCCCGTTACCGGTCCGCGCGTCGCGCAGGCGTTTTTGGTTTGTCTCACCATGGCGATGTTGCTCATGTCCATTGGCAATCTCACCTCGGTCAACAACCCCCGGGCAGTGAATCCGAACAAGTCGATGCGGTCCACGCCACCGGGCAAAACGCAGGCGTTGCTGCTGTTGATCTATCCGCTGACGGCGGGTCCGGTGGCTTTGGCATATCTTGCGGAATACGCTTTCGAAACGCCATTGGCCTTTTACGGCGTGATGGGATTCAACCTGCTGATTGCCGCCGTCATTTACGCAGTTGCGTTGGATTCGGCAATCGAAACGGCGACCGCAAACCGGGAACAGATCGTGGGGGCCCTGTCACAAGGGGAAGGCCCCGTCGCCGGTTAATTCGTGCCACCTGGCTGAAATCGCATTGAGGTGGATCGGACTCTATGCGATGTAGTCGGTCCGACCGCCATCGACCTTCAGAACCTGGGCGGTGATGAATCCCGCCTCTCTGGATGCCAGAAACGCCACCGCGTGAGCGACATCGTCAGGGATTCCCGTGCGGCCAGTCATCGCTTTCGCCGCCATCGTGCACAGAGCGATCTCGACCTCCTCCGGACTGCGTCCATCGCTGACCATGTCCGTGAAAATGAAGCCAGGGGCGACGGCGTTGACGGTGATGCCCGAGGATCCGAGGGTCAGAGCAAAGCGGCGCGTGAGCGTGATGACAGCAGACTTGGTCGCGGCATAGAACGTGGTTCCGGGCATGGATGTCCCAAGCGCCGCGATGGAGGCGATGTTGATCATTCGCCCATACCCACGCTCTCGCATGGCTTTCGCAAAGATAGTTGTGGTGTGAACGATGCCGTCGACATTGATGCGCTGCATCTGATCCATTCCATCGGGGTCGAACTCGCCAAGGTCGCCCCGTTTGAGGATCCCCGCATTGTTGATGAGTGTGTCAACGTGAAGATCGCCGAATTCACGTGCGATAGCATCGCGCATGGCTTCGACCTCAGGCAGGCTGCTGACATCGGCCTTGAAGGCTGCTGCGCGCCCTCCAGCCTGTTCGATTTCACCGACAACAGATTCGGCGGCCTCGCGTTTCGAGGCGTAGTTCACGGCAATCGCAAAGCCGTCGCGGGCCAGCCTTCGTGCGATCGCTTTGCCGATTCCGCGGGAACTTCCGGTGACAAGCGCGACGCTCATCCTTCGCGCTTGAGGGCGATCAGAATCTGGTCGATGCATGATTCCACCAAGCCGGGCAGATTGTCGACGTTCTTCTCAGAAGGCACTACAGGCTTATAGCGTTTGAGATTGCCTGCGATGAACGCTCCATAGCCGTCGCGTTGCAGGGATTTCAAGACCACCGGGGTGAGATCGCGTTTGAGCTGCTCTTTGCTTTCGAAACGGCTGCGGGTGGTTTTTTCCAGAAGTTCCTCAATGAATCCCGCCATGTTGTAGAGGCGGCCCTTGCCTTGTTGGACATCGGCATGTCCGCCAATGACCTGATTGAAGTCGAGTTCCGCGAAGGTGTAAAGCGTCTTGGGCCACTCATGTGGATAGCCGTCACTGAACCACGGCTGGAATCCGTGAAGCATGTCTCCCGTGGCGATGACTTTCTTCTGCGGACAAAAGACCGAGATGTCCCCCGCTGTATGCGCGCGGCCACGGAAGGCGAGATGTAGATCGTGCATCTTGTCGTGCAGCACCAGATCGCGTCCCACTGCGATCGACGGGATCTCGGGCGTGTAGCTCTTCATTTCCGCGAGATACGATTGCGCCTCTTTGATCTGCGCCTGATAGAACTTCTTGTCGTCGGCGTTCGATGTCTTGCCGAGCTTGTCCTTCATTTGCTCGATGCTGGCCGACGTCTCGTCGAGAGAGCCTTTCAAGCGCAACGTCGCCTGCTCGGATAGCAAATGGCGCGTGCCGACACTGGACATGATTGTGACTTGCGGATGCGCTTTTTTGAACGCGGCGTTGCCCTGCGAGTGATCCCAATGGAAGTGTGAGTTCACAAGGTACTTCACGGGCTTCGGGCTCACTTCGCGCTTGATCTGCGCGGCCAACGAATAGACGGCCGAGGGCTTCGAGTGGGAATCGACGACAAGCAACCCGTCGGACATTTCGAAAATCGCTGCGTTGCAGTTGATGAGGGTCGTCGGGCGTCCGATCGCGGCATAGATGCCATCGGCCACTTTCTTGATGTCGAAGAGCGAGGGAAGGCCGGGGTTGGCCTGTGCGCGTGCCTGGGCCGCGCGAAAGACAGCCTGTTCGAGCAGGGCGGCACCTGTCCAATAAGCGCCGATTGTGCGGCGGAAGAATCCACGTCTGTGTGATTGCGGCAGCATGAGTGAAAACGATTCTATCGCAACCGGATCGCCAGAAGCGGGCAGGGGCCGACGCGGCCCTCCAAATGAACCAGAATCAATCGCGGCGGCCTCCGTTGCCCGCGAGTTCTTCAGAAGCGGGCAGAGGCCGACGCGGCCCTCCAAGTGAACCAGGGACATCGCGGCGGCCTCCGTTGCCCGCGAGTTTTTCAGAAGCGGGCAGGGGCCGACGCGGCCCCCCGAGTGAATCAGAATCAATCGCGGCGGCCTCCGTTGCCCGCGAGTT
>CAZCPL010000177.1:9619-11559 GCA_964500255.1 uncultured Solibacteraceae bacterium
CCGACGCGGCCCCCCGAGTGAATCAGAATCAATCGCGGCGGCCTCCGTTGCCCGCCAGTTTTTCAGAAGCTGAAGGGTGATCTTGGTAAAGTAGATCCTATGTCCGAACTACTCCCCAAGCTTCGAATGAACTTGGACTTCATGCCGTCGCCAGTCCCTGAGCGGCCCGGGTTGCTCATCCGCGACGCCTACCATTATTCGGACGCGACCCTCATCATCCCGCCTGTCCTCACCGCTTGCCTTGAGTTCTTCGATGGCGAACGCACGGATACCGATCTCAAGCGGCAGCTCTATGAACTCACAGGCGAACTCGACACGAAGGAACTCGTCGATCATCTGCACACAACACTGAGCGAAGCCGGGTTCCTCGAAGACGAAATCTTCGAACAGATCCGCGATGAGGCGCACCAAGCTTTTGCCGATGCTCCTGTGCGCAAGCCCGCGCACGCAGGCACCGCATACCCCAACTCGGCGACGGAGTTGCATGAAGTGTTCTCACAATACATGGGGATGGATGCCGGCAATCCTGAAGTTTCGAACCCCACGAAGCTGATTGGGGTCGCCGCGCCCCATGTGAGTCCATTTGGCGGTTGGGAATCCTATCAGGCGGCATACCGCGCGTTGACGCCGGAGCATCGAGAAAAGACTTTCGTTGTGCTGGGAACATCGCACTATGGTGCGCCTGATCGCTTTGGCTTGACTCGCAAGCCGTTTGACACTCCCTATGGATGCGCGGTGACGGATCGCGCATTGGTGGACGAATTGGAAAGCAAGGCTGGAGCGGCGGTTTCGATGGAAGATTACTGCCATTCGTTCGAGCATTCGATCGAATTCCAGATCGCGTTTCTGCAACATACTTACGGGCCGGAAGTGAAGATTCTGCCGATCCTCTGCGGATCGTATGCGAAGTCGATTTACATGGGCGGAAAGCCAGAGGAATCAGAGGAAGTGAAGCGGTTTCTGGACGTGCTGGGCGAGATGCAGGCGCGTGAATCGTCACGTTTGTGTTGGGTGTTGGGCATCGATATGGCGCATATGGGGCAGCGTTACGGGGATGAGTTCAGCGCCGAGGCGGATGCTCGCGAAATGGTCTCGGTGGCCGCTCGCGATAAGCGACGTATCGAGAGCATCAACGGAGGCAAGGCCGAAGAGTTCTGGGATCAAGTACAAGAGAATCAGGATGACCTGAAGTGGTGCGGATCGAGTCCGCTATATACGTTCTTGCGAGCGGTTCCGGAGGCGCGGGGGCAGTTGCTGCGGTATCAACAGTGGAACATCGATGAGCAGAGCGTAGTGAGCTTCGCCGGGATGGCTTTCACGCGGTGCTGATGTTCTTGAGCGTTTTCGGGGATGTCGTCGCTTGAATCTCTGAAACTGCTTTAGTAAATCGAGGTCGCGGAAACGCGAATGCCCGAGTCAATTTCGATTGCATCGACAGCCATCGGGTTCCCGTGCAGAAATCGGGAGAGTTTGCACAATGGTGGGTCGACGACGAAAATGTGGTCGATTCCCGCGCTTTCGTATTCGCCAAGCTTCGCGAGAAGTTCATGGTAGCAGTCATCCGGGGATATGATTTCGATGACGGCCACCGGTGCAACGGTGGGAATCGCGTCTTGGGGTTCGACGAGGAACAGCGCGAAATCGGCAACGCGAAAGGTTTCTGGCGCGAGACGAAGCCTGATTTCCGAAGCACGAAACAGCTCGCCGCGATCCCGCCACACTTTGAACGCATCGCCGAGACGCATCTGGGTCCGAGCGTGAAAGTAATTCGGTATGGATCGTGCCACCAACTCCCCTTCGACGAAGTGCGGCTCAGGATCCTCGAATCCGGTCCGCAGATACTCCTAGTATAGCGTTTCAGTAAAACATATCCATAGTGATTCGTTTTTTTGATAGACTCGTTGTATGGCGAGTTACTCGAAACATCCAAAGCTCTTCTT
>CAZCPL010000178.1:0-11491 GCA_964500255.1 uncultured Solibacteraceae bacterium
CAGGGCACTGAGTTCGCCACCGCCCAAGTGTCCACCATCCGGCTCAAACTGCTCAAAATCGGCGCCCAGATTCGAGTTACGGTCCGCCGCATTGGGATCTCGTTGGCTTCGAGCTTCCCGCTCCAGGCGGAGTTCGCCACCATCTACTCCAACCTCCGCTGTTGACCGGTTTCCCCTGCGACCTCTCCTCCCGCTCAGTTTAAGCCGCTCCCGATCTTAACCTTCTGGCATGGTGCGCTCAAATCACCCACTTCGGCACCAGTTTTCCACTCCTCGCCAGGTCTGACTGGCCAGACGAGGCAAAATGCCATCCTGGGTCAGGATCTCGCCCTCCAGGAAAATAGCGTGAGAAATGCGGGCTAGGGAGCGTCACAATTTCCGTCGACGTCGTGTGCCCAAACTTGACCCCGGTCGATCCGACGGATTCTGATTCACCGGGGCGCGGCGCTTCTCGACGGAGGTCGAAAATCGGAAAGAGAACCCATGCTTTGTGAGGTTGCATTCTTTCGGTTGCGTCCTGCAACCCGGACAATCCTCTCACAGCCCTTCTACAAAAGCCGGCTTCTTCAAAATCGCCGTCCACAACTCACCGATATTTTTTATTTCCCTTCTCATCAACAACTTAGTCTTCAGAAGTCACTCGGACATTTCGACCCCGTTCCAGAACATGGCTAACAGAAAGGAGTTCCACGCCCATGGAACAACAGCAACAGCAGCAAAAGACCGAACGCACCGAAAAGCAGCGCGCAGCCTCCCGCGCCAACGGCACAAAATCCCGAGGACCCGTCACGCCCGAGGGCAAAGCCACTTGCGCCCGCAACGCCCTCCGTCACGGACTCACCGCCTTCCACCTCGCCCTCACCTGCGAAGACCAGGAATCTTTCAACATGGTCCTCGCCGACTACATGGACGAATACCGCCCCGTCGACGCCACCGAAACCAACCTCGTCGAACGCATCTCCTTCGCGCAATGGCAACTCTACCGCGCCTGGACTGCGGAAACCGCCATCCTCAACATCGAAATCGAAACCAACCGAGCCAGGCTCGATGCGAAGTACACCCACTTCGCCGAACCCGTCCAAGTCGCCGAAGCCATCGAATCGTCGCTCGCCCGCACTGGCTCGCTGCCGCATCTCCACCGGTGCCAGAGCCGGATAAATCGCGAATATTTCCAGGCGCTCCGAATGCTCCGGGCAATCCAGAAGAAATCCGCAGCGGCCTTTGCGGAAATAGACCCGACGCCTATGCCGGAAGCGGCCGCTCAAGCCCGGTATCGGACACCTCAATCCGGCCACCCAACGCCGGACGACAATCCGGCCCAGGACAACCACGAAATTGCAGAAACAGACCCGGCGGCTATGCCTCAAACTGCAACGCGAGCCCGGAATCAGAAGCCCCAATCCGGCACCCCCTCGCCTCAGGACAATCCGGCACACACCGACCACACAACTGCAGAAACAGTCCCGACACCGACACCAAAAGCGTCCAACCAAAGGCCGCCTCATTCCAGCGACCCAACACTGCACAACAATTGCGCTATCCCGGAAACAACCCCTGAGAACTCCGTGCCCAAAACCGCTTTCCACGGCACGGCGGCCTCCAACAACAGATATCCGCGTCCCTGCGACGAAACAACGTCGACGATGACCGGGGTCACCCCATCTTCCGGCGCAAACTACAATGGAGGTATCCAATGGCATCTTCAACGCTGAAGGCGGACTTCCGCATCCATGGCTTGGATTGCGCCGAAGAAGTCAAACTCATCCGCCGGCAGCTCGACAACACGCAGGGCCTCCACGAACTCGGCTTCGACGTCGTTCGCGGACGCATGTCCGCTGAATTTGACCCCCGTGTCCTCAGCGCCGACAAAATCATCGACCACATCGCAAAGACCGGACTCAAAGCCGAACCCTGGCAAGATATCGAGACCTCCCAAACCTTCTGGCAAAGCTGGGGACGTTGGATCGCAGCCGGCGTGAGCGGCCTCTCGCTCGCCATCGTCATGACCATCGAGGGCTTCGGACCCTCGGGCCACACCAACTTTCTGCAAGGTCAGCACGTCCACAAAACCTCGCCGGAACTGGTCTTCTTCGCCTTGATCGCCATCGTAATCGGCATGACCTACACCGCCCCCAAAGCCTGGGGCGCATTCAAGCTCATGCAGCCGGACATGAACGTCCTCGTCTTGATCTCCATCGTCGGAGCCTGCTATCTCGGCGAATGGAGCGAAGGCGCAACACTCGCATTCTTGTTCTCACTGGCCGGCGTTCTCGAGGTCTGGAGCCTCTCCCGCGCACGCAAAGAGATCGGTCTCCTCATGAAGGAATCGCCTGGCGAGGCCACCGTGCTCCACGGCAAAGGCGCCGACTTCCACGCCCACTGCTGTAACAAAGACAAAGAACACATGCACGAACATCGCGTGATGGTGGATACGGTTCCAGCCGGATCGGTCGTCCGCGTGCGCCCCGGCGAAAAGATCCCCTTCGATGGCCATGTCGCCTCCGGCGCAAGCGGCGTCAATGAAGCAATGATCACAGGCGAAGCCACACCTGTTCTGAAACAGACTGGCGACTCTGTTCTCGCGGGAACCATCAACACCGATGGCCTTCTGGAAATCCGCACCACCACGCCAGCAACCGATACGACACTGGCTCGCATCATCCGCATGGTTGAGGATTCAGAAGCACGCCGCGCTCCCAGCGAGCAATTTGTCGAACGCTTCTCTCGCATCTACACACCCACGATGATGGTTCTCGCGCTGCTGGTCGCAGTGCTCCCTCCGCTGCTGATGGATTGGTCTTGGTCGCATGCGTTCTATCAAAGTATGGTTGTGCTATTGATCGCCTGCCCTTGCGCACTCGTCATCTCCACACCCGTCACCATCGCCGCCGCCATCGCCTCCGCCGCCAAGCGCGGAGTGCTCTTCAAAGGCGGAGCACACCTCGAAACTGCCGCTCACCTCAAAGCCATCGCTCTCGACAAAACTGGCGTGATCACCACCGGGCACCCCGTTGTGGAAAGCGTTCAGTTGCACAACGGCCACCTCGAACTCGAATTTCTCGAACGCGTCTCAGGCCTCGAAACCGGCAGCGAACATCCACTCGCCAAGGCCATCGTCCGCCATACCGAAAAGCTCGACATCCGCGCCGCCGACGTAACTGGCTTCCAGTCCCTGCCGGGCCGCGGAGCCGAAGGTGTAATCCGAAACCAGGATTTCTGGGCTGGAAGCGCGCGCTTCGCCAACGAACGCGGCCTGCGCGTGAACGACGGCGAAGAGCCCGGCTTTACGCGCGTCTATGCAGGATCCGGTAAAGAGGTCTGGGGCAGCGTCCTGCTGCGCGATCAACTGCGGCCGGGCATCCGCGAGGCGATCCGCGAGCTTCGCGCGCTCGGCGTGCAGGAAATCACAATGCTCACCGGAGACGGCGAGGCTTCCGCCGCCAAGGTCGCAATGGAAATCGAAACGCCAAGCTATCGCTCCGGTATGTTGCCCTTAGACAAGGCCAACGCCATCCGCGAAATGCTCAAAAAGCATTCGGTCGTCGCCATGATGGGCGACGGCGTGAACGATGCTCAAGCGATGGCCTCCGCCTCGCTCGGTATCGCCTTCGGATCGCTCAGTTCTGGACTCGCCATGGAAACCGCGGACGCCGTCGTGCTCAGCGAAGATCCCGCGCGATTGCCTTTTCTAGTCAGCCACGCCAAACGCAGCCTCGCGGTGATCAAGCAAAACCTCGCGCTCGCGTTGGGCTCGAAGCTGATCTTCCTCGTCGTCGCCCTCCTCGGATCCGCGAGCCTGTGGATGGCTGTCGCTGCCGATATGGGTGCCACCCTCGTGGTAACGTTTAACGGGCTCCGCATGCTGCGAGCCAAGGAGTAACGGTTTGCATCGTAGAGAGTTCCTTGCTTCTTTTGCCGCAGGTGCCTTTGCCGCGGCGGCCCCGAATCGCGTCAAACCCAACGTGGTTCTCATCTACGCGGACGATGTCGGTTTCGGCGACATTGGCTGCTATGGCGCCGCCGGCGTTCGCACACCGAACCTCGACAAACTCGCGAAGCATGGGCTTCGCTTCACCGACGCCCACGCCACCGCCGCCACCTGCACTCCTTCGCGCTACTCGTTGCTCACCGGCGAATACTCGTTCCGCCTCGCCGGTGCCAAAGTTCTGCCCGGCGACGCTCCACTACTGATCGATCCAAAGCGGCCCACACTCGCCTCATTGTTCAAAGGCGCCGGATACCGCACCTCAGTCGTCGGCAAGTGGCACCTCGGGCTCGGCAACGGCAAGATCGACTGGAACGGCGAGATCAAGCCCGGCCCGCTCGAACTCGGCTTCGACGAATGCTTCATCGTGCCCGCCACTGGCGATCGCGTGCCCTGTGTGTACGTTGAAAACCATCGCGTCGCAGGGCTCGATCCCAGCGATCCGATTCAAGTCGACTACTCGAAACCCATCGGAAACGAGCCGACAGGCAAAGCCAATCCCGATCGATTGAAGATGAAGTTCAGCCACGGCCACGACATGACGATCGTGAACGGAGTGAGCCGCATCGGCTACATGACCGGAGGCAAAGCCGCGCGCTGGGTCGATGAAGATATGGCCGATGTCCTCACGCAGAGGGCTGTTACCTTCATCGAAAAGAACAAGGCCGAGCCGTTCTTCCTCTACTTCGCGACGCACGACATCCACGTGCCGCGCCTGCCGCACGCACGCTTCGACAAGGCAACCAACATGGGTCCCAGAGGCAACGCCATCGCCGAACTCGACTGGTGCGTCGGACGCATTCTTGAAACCCTCGAAAAGCATGGACTGGCGCGCAACACCGTCGTGATGTTTTCCAGCGACAACGGCCCCGTGATAGACGATGGATATGTCGATGATGCTGTCGAGAAGCTCGGCGGACATCTGCCCGCGGGCCCTTATCGCGGCGGCAAATATTCCAGCTTCGAGGCCGGCACACGCGTGCCGTTGATCCTGCGATGGCAAGGCCGCGTCAAGCCGGGCAAGTCGAATGCGCTGGTGAGTCAGGTCGATTTCCTGAAGTCGTTTGCTGCATTCTTAAAGCAGGACATGCCAAAAGGTGCCGGGCCCGATAGTGCCGATCTGCACGCGGCATTGCTCGGCGATTCGCGCGTGGGCCGCGGAACCTTGGTGGAACAAGCGGGCACTCTATCGTTGCGTACGGGCCAGTGGAAATACATCGAGCCGGGCAAGGGTCAAAAGGTCAACAAGCAAACCAACACCGAACTTGGTAACGATCCACTTCCGCAACTCTACGACTTGTCATCCGATGCTGGCGAGAAACGGAACATGGCGCAGGCAATGCCAGGCAAACTGGAACAGATGCGGTCCACGCTGGAACGCATCCGGGCAGGCGAGTTCATTCCATAGCTAATCGGCGGTGGCCCGCAGCATCCACGCCATCTTCTCGTGCGCCTCGAGCAGGCCGGTGAGAAAGTCCGCGACATCGACCGTTTCGAATTTCTTGTTCGCCAACTCGATATCGTCCCGCAGGCTGCGAATGAGCGCCTCATGATCGTAGAGCAGCGTTTTCACCATCAGTTCCGAATTCACGTGCTCATCGGTCTCTTCCAGCAGCCGCGTCTTTTCTAACATTTGCGACATGCTTCCCGGCGAAGCGATACCGAAGAATCGAATGAACTCGGCGATCTCGTCGATCTTCCCGTCGATCTCGGCGTACTGCTTACCAAAGAACTCATGGAAGTCATGGAAGTGCGGGCCACGGACATTCCAATGGTAATTTCGAGTCTTGAACGCGATCACGCATTCATCGGCAAGAGCCGTCCGCAGCAGTTCGCACGCGCCATTGCGCTGATCGTCCGAGAGTCCGACATTAGGTCTCATATAACCATTATGATGACTGATCCGAAATCGGATTGCGCACCTTGCCAGGAACTGGCGAATCGAAGCTTAGATAGAACCCCAACCAAACGCGACCACTCCCCTAGGCGTTAAACTACCAGAGGAAGCCAATCTTGGCCGGCGTCAGGCCTGGTCTTCAAAACCAGTGAACGTCACTTGTGGCGTTGGTGGGTTCGACCCCCACTGGCTTCCGCCAACGCCAGACGCCTCAAGCGAGCAGCGCCTTGACCACGTTCGCCTTCTCAACGCCCGTCAGCTTCACATCCAGCCCCTGATACTTGTGCGAGAACCGATCGTGATCGATCCCAAACAAGTGCAGGATCGTCGCCTGAAAGTCCCTCACATGAACTGGATCCTTCACGATGTTGTAGCTGAACTCATCCGTCTCGCCGTGCACCACGCCGCCCTTGATGCCGCCACCGGCCATCCATAAACTGAAGCAGCGCGGATGATGATCGCGCCCGTAATCGGTAGCCGTCAGCTTGCCCTGCGAATAGATCGTACGCCCAAACTCGCCCGCCAGAATCACCAGCGTGTCATCCAACATGCCGCGCTGCTTGAGATCCTGCACCAGCGCGTAACAGGCCTGATCGATCTCTTTGCACTGCGCCGGCAACACCTCAGGAAGCGACCCGTGGACATCCCAACCGCGATGATAAACCTGCACAAACCGCGTGCCACGCTCGGCCAAGCGCCGCGCCATCAAACAGGTCTGCGCGAACGTTCCCGGCTTCTTCGCGTCGTCACCATAGAGGTTCCAGATGCTGTCCGGCTCTTTGCTGACGTCGGTCAACTCCGGCACAGAAGCCTGCATGCGGAAGGCCATCTCATACTGCGCGATACGCGTCTTCGTTTCCGGATCCGCCAGCTTCCGATACGTGAGCTGATTCATCTGCGCCAACGCATCGAGCATCGTGCGCCGCGTTTCCGTCGACACACCTTCGGGATTGTTGATGAACAACACCGGGTCGGCACCGGTGCGCAAACCGACTCCCGAATATTGCCCGGATAAAAAGCCAGCGCCCCACAAGCGGGCCGAAATCGCCTGGACATTGGCCTTCGGATGAAAGTGCTTCGCCTGCAACACCACGAATGTTGGCAGATCCTGATTCATGCTGCCCAACCCGTAGTTGATCCACGACCCGATGCAGGGCCGCCCCGCAATCATCTGGCCCGTCTGAAAGAACGTAATTGCCGGTTCGTGATTGATCGCATCGGTATTCATGCTGCGGATGATCGCGATGTCGTCCGCCATCTTCGCGATGTTCGGCAGCAGTTCGGATATCCACGCGCCGCTCTTGCCATGCTGCGCGAACTTGAAGATCGACGGCGCAATCGGAAACCGCGTTTGCCCGCTGGTCATCGTGGTGAGGCGCTGACCTGCCCGGATAGATTCCGGCAGGTCTTTATCGAACCACTTCTGCATTTCCGGCTTGTAATCGTAGGTTTCGAGCTGCGGAGGCGCACCCACCAAATGCAGATAGATGCAGCGCTTGGCTTTGGGAGCAAAGTGCGGCAAACCTGGCAGGCCACCAATCGCCTTGCCGGAAACAGCGGCCCCAAAACCTTTGTCCTCGCCCAACAGCGAGGCCAACGCCAGCGCGCCGATGCCCTGCGCACCGCGCGAAAAGAACCGGCGTCGCGATTCCTCACGCGCGAACTCCGCCGCCAGCGGATCAATAGGATGCTTGCCCAACGGGGCTGCTCGATGCGACGAGGCATCCAACTCGAACGCTTTGGAAGAGTAATGCCCTTCGTGATCCGGCTTCAGTATGCTCACTTGTTCAAGGCCTCGATTATTTGTTCAAAACTTCGTCTAGATTCAACAACTGGTTCGCCAACATGGTCAGAGCAGCGTATTCCGCCGCCGGAATCGAAGCGTCGGCCTTCTTCTCACCAACCGCAAGCAACTTCTTCGCTTCTTCGGGCTTCGAGTCGTAGCGCTTCAAAAAGGCCCTATAGGCACTGGCCGCGATCAATTTCTCAGCCGGACTGAACACGCGAGCCACAACGCTCTGCGAGAGAAAGTCCATCCGCGAGTCGAGGGTCAAAGCGGCCCGATAAGCCCGCTCCGCCAAACCGCGCGCCGCTTCCACAAACTGCACATCGTTCATCGTCGCCAACGCCTGCAGCGGAGTATTCGTACGTTCACGCCGCACCGTGCAAGACTCGCGAGTCGGCGCATTGAAGGTATCCATCGCCGCCGGCGGAGCGCTCCGCTTCCAGAACGTATAGAGACTGCGCCGATAGATCTTATCACCTTCATCGCGCTTGTAGAAGCGCGTATTCGAACCGATCATCGCTACCGCTTCCCACACACCGTCGGGCTGATACGGCTTCACGCTGGGTCCGCCAACAGCCGGAACGAGCAACCCGCTCGAAGCCAGCGCATAGTCGCGAACCATCTCGGCATCCATGCGGAAGCGCGGCCCGCGAGACAACAAGCGATTGTCCGGATCCTTCGCCAACTTCGCAGGCGTCGCAACCGCGGCCTGCCGATAGGCGGACGAAAGCAGCACCTGCTTGTAGAACCGCTTCACGTCCCACTTCGACTCGCGAAAGTCCACCGCAAGCCAATCGAGCAGATCCTGATTGACAGGCTGTTCGCCCTGCGATCCAAAGTCGTCGGCTGACTTCACCAGCCCCACACCGAAGATCTCTTGCCACATCCGATTGGCCGTCACACGCGCCGTTAGCGGGTGCTCGTCCGCCATCAGCCACTTCGCAAATCCCAGGCGGTTGCGAGGCAGATCCGCTTTCATCGGCGGCAAAATTCCCGGCGTACCGGCTTCCACCTTGTCCCGCTTCTGATCGTATGCGCCGCGAAACAACAGATGTGCGGAAGGCATCTGGTCGGTGCGCTCGTGCATCACGTGCGTGATCGCGCCGCGACGGGCAATTGCCTTCGCTTCGAGATTCAGCGCGTTCTGTTCAGAAGACAAGCGCCCGAACGTTGGATTCTCTTTCAACAGCCAATAGCTCGACAGCGCGGCGGGATCCCCGGATTCGAGCGAGGTCCACTGGCTCAACAGAACCGCCTCGGCTTCGCTCGCCACGCGACTGAACATCCGGAAGTCGGCAATCGCGCCGGAGGCGAGCGAACGGCCTAACAAAAGCGGTGTATTCGCGGGCGCAATCGACCCGGGCAGCATCGTATTCTGATTGCCTCCACCCTGCGTCATGATCGCGCGGCCGTTGAGATACATCGTCAAGCCGGACTGCTGTTGGCTGCCGTCGTACGTCACCACCACATGATTCCATGATCCGTGTTGGATCTGTTCCAAATGCGCCGCGCGCACTTCGATGTTGAACCCGTTATCGCCAATGAGCCGCAGCCCGACGACGCGCGCTCCGACGTCCAGCACCCAGCCACGATTCTTGTCTTTCGGATCCTGCTGCGCGGCGATTGTGTAGCCTTGCTCGGGCTTCGGAAAGTAGAAGCCCGCCGAGATCGTAAAGGGCTTGCTCGCATCCAACGCCGGCGCGTCTTGAACTTCAACGCCAGTGTTTTCGTGAAAGAAAAACGCGTTCAGATTCGGGTTCGGCGTCTCGCCCAGATGACCTATATTTCCGGCGAACGCATCCAGGTCTTTCAACTTCATGGTGTAGAGTTCGGCATCCAGGGGCCGCGCCGTGGGGGGCAGCACATACGACGAGGGGACGGCGGCTTCCGCGCGCATCCGCGCCAAATCTTTGCGAACCTCGGCAAGCCTCGAAGAAACAGCATCCCACCGCGCGCGATCCTCGCTGCGCGGCACAACCAGCACAGGCGGCGTGTCCGGAATGTTGTCGTCCATTACGCGCTGTGTCGTATTGCGAAAGAACGCGCCGAGCGCGTAGAAGTCCTTCTGCAAAATCGGATCGAACTTGTGGTCGTGGCAAGTCGCGCAGCCAACCGTAAGCCCCAGCCAGACTGCACCGACAGTTTCCGCACGATCTTTCGCATAGATTTCGGCGTACTCGTCTTCGATGAGTCCGGCCTCATTCGTCGTCACATTGCAGCGTTGAAATCCCGAGGCGATCTTCTGTTCCAAAGTCGCATTCGGAAGCATGTCTCCGGCAAGCTGCTCGACGGTGAACCGATCGAACGGCATGTTGCGATTGAATGCCTGAATCACCCAATCGCGATAGGGCCACATTTCGCGATAGTTATCGACATGAATGCCATGCGTGTCGCCGTAGCGGGCCGCGTCCAGCCAATAGCGCGCGCGATGTTCGCCAAAGTGGACCGACGCCATGTAGCGATCCACCATCTTCTCGTACGCATTCGGCGAGAGATCTTTGGCAAATGCTTCGACATCCGCAGCCGCAGGGGGCAACCCCGTGAGATCCAACGCAACGCGGCGGATCAGCGTCCGCTTGTCCGCGTGCGCAGCAGGCGACAGCAAGGATGCTTCCAATTTCGCCAGGACAAAACGATCGATCGGATTCCGCACCCAAGCGGCGTTGCGCACAACAGGCAGGGCCTTGGGCTTCGTCGGAGCCTGATAGGCCCAATGTTCCTGCCACGGAGCGCCTTCGTCGATCCAACGTTTGATCAGCGCCGCCTGGGCGTCGGTCACGGTCTTGTGCGAATACGAGGGAGGCATGCGACGACCGGGATTCTTGTCCACGATTCGCCGATAAAGCAGGCTCGCCGAAGCATTCGAAGGAACAATCGCAGCCCCGGACTTGCGTTTCTCAAGTGCCGATTCTTTCAGGTCCAAACGCAAGTTCGCCATCCGCGAGGTCGCATCCGGGCCATGGCATTGAAAACAGTTGTCCGAGAGAATCGACCGGATCTCGCGTTGAAAATCGATGGGCTTGGCCCAGACGGAACCGACCGTCAGCAGGCTTGCCGCGAAAGCTGCACAGAATTTCACGATGTTCCCAGATATATCACTTCGCCACTCACTGTTCCAGCTTCTTCACCAGAGCCGCGGCCCGTTCTTTGGCATGTATGGTCGCGGTCTCGATCGCTGAGATCAACATCGACCGCAGTCCGTGCCGTTCCAGTTCGTGGATCGCCACGATCGTCGTGCCTCCCGGAGTGATCACTTCGTCACGCAAAATGGCCGGATGTTTACCCGATTGCCGCACATGCTTCGCCGCGCCGAGCACCGTTTGTTCCGCGAGTTTCGTTGAGACTTCGCGCGAAAGCCCCATCTTGACGCCGCCGGCGATGAACGCCTCGATCACCATGTAGACATACGCGGACCGCTGCCAGACAGCGCCGTCACCGCGTCCATCATCTCTTCTTCCACGAAACAAACTACCCGGACGGCCTCGAACAATTCTTTGACAAATTGTTTTTGCTTCGAAGTGGTTTGATCGTTGCAGCACAACGCGATCGCGCCTTCTTCCACAACCACCGGGATGTTCGGCATGGCGCGAAAGACCGCCAGCGGACGCCCCGTCCGCTTCTCGATGACGGACATGGGCAACGCCGCAGCCAGTGAGATGATCACCTGCCCGTCACGCAGATCGGTCGCGATCTCATCCATCACCTTGGGAACGGTGAATGGCTTGACACCCAGCACAATCACGTCCGCCTGGCGCACGGCTTCGATGTTGCCTCTGGCGATCACCGTCAAACCGGGATGCAATTCGCCCAGCATGGCCGCGCG
>CAZCPL010000179.1:0-11466 GCA_964500255.1 uncultured Solibacteraceae bacterium
GAACCTCTCGCTCTGGATCCGCCAGGCGTCTCGATACAGCTGCGCCCACTCTTCCCGCGGATTCACCTTAATTTCTATGTCCGCAGTCTTGAGCGGGGTTCCCGGAGGCGGTGGCGGCGCAGGGGGTGCATTGCGCGGCGTCATCGGCCTGATCGCAGAAATATACCAATTCTGCCCCTGGCGATAAAGCGATTTTTCGCCGTTGTCCGAAACATAGAAGCCCTGCGAACCGCTCATTAACTGATCGCTGCGGCGCTCTTTCATGTCGAAGCGGTGGACATTGAAGCCCGAACCAAAGCCGCCGCCAATCGGCACTTCACCGACGAAGAAGGTTCCCGCTTTGCCTGCCAACAATGCGCGATACTGACGCGGCGGCATTGGAATCGAAAGCACACGCTGCAGAATATCGTCGAAATCGATTTTCACCTCAACTGCCTTCGGAGCCGCCGCCACCGAAGCGGGCTTTGCACCGTCAACAGGCTTCGGCGCATCGGTATGTTTCTTCTCGTCGGCCTTTTTCTCATCCGCAATCTTCTCGTCATCGCTCTCAGGAGCAAACGGCGAGGGATCCGCCTTCGACAAGACAACCAGATAGATACTACCGGTGGATGTTTGCCCGCCAGACTGAATATCAGGCTGAATCGCAGGACCCGAATCCGTCGACGCAATAAAGTAAAGATACTTGCCATCGCGATCCCAAATCGGGCTGCGGGCATCGCTCATGCCATCGGTCACCTGGGTGCTCTTGGAATCGGTGAGATTGTGCACAAACACCGCGCCCATATAGTTGCGCAGCCCCTTCGTATATGCCAGCCACTTGGAATCGGGTGACCACGACGGCAGACTTTGACGTCCCCAGTACCGGTCTTTGTCGACCTTCACAGACTTGGCCGTCTCGATATCGACCACCCAAAGATTCAAGTGCGCATCGGTCAACGCGATCTTCTTGCTATCCGGCGACCAGATCGGATCGCTGTAGTAAGTGGGCTTGTCTTCAATTCGAATGCGCTTCACTTCGCCCTTGCCATCCTGCGGCGAAAGATGCAGATCGTATTCGCCCGCAGCGTCGGAAAGATAGGCGATCCAGCGGCCATTCGGCGACCATGCGGGGTCCCGGTCCATCGCTCCTGTGCTGTTGGTGAGATTGCGAACTTCGCCTTTTTCTGCGGGAACCGTAAGAATGTCGCCGCGCCCTTCGAACACTGCGCGTGCGCCTGTCGGCGAAATGCCTGCATTGGTTAAGCGCGTTCCAATACGCACAAATTTCTCGCGCACTTCGGCCACATCGCCCGATACGGTCACCTTCAAAGGATTCAACCTGCCGGACTTCACATCGAACAAGTGCAACGATCCGAATTGCTCGACGACGATCGCATCGGATGCCGCGGACGCGGACTTGAAATCCAGTCCCTTGTTCTCCACGGCGCGCGCCACCTTCTTCGATTGCGAATCGTAGCTGAACAGCGTGGTCACGCCCTCACGATCGGAAAGGAACCAGATCTTGGTGCCGATCCACATCGGGCAAAAGTCGTTGGAATTGTCGCGCGGCACCCGTTCGATTTTCGAGGTCGCGAGATCGGCGATCCAGATGGGAGTGGTCTTGCCTCCGCGATAGCGCTTCCAGACAGTGAACGCGTGATCGATCGGGACGTAGGCGAGCCGTTTGGCATCGGGCGAGTAGGCCGCCTCGAACCCGGTCGGCAACGGAATCAAAGTTTCCGGCCCTCCATCGGTCGCGATCGTGAACAACTGCGCATAACGCGGTGTATCCGACTGGCGCGAAGAGGCGAACACGATGCGTTGCGAATCCGGAGTCCAACCCACGGCGTTGTCGTTGCCCGGATGCCAAGTCAGGCGCTTGGGAACGCCACCATTGGCAGCCACGACAAAGACATCGACGCTGCCGTCATATTGGCCGGTGAAGGCGATCCTGGTTCCATCGGGGGAAAAGATGGGGCTGGTTTCGGAACCAGGCCCGGTGGTGAGACGCGCGGCGGCGCCTCCAGTACGCGGAGCGATCCAAAGATCGTTCGCGTATTCAAAGACCACTTGGGTCTTGCTGATCGAAGGATTGCGAAACAGCGAAGGCGAATCTTCAATAGGGGATTGGGCGAAAGAACAGACAGCCAGCAGGAAGGCGGCTGCCTTTGGAGAAAAGCGCATGAATCCATTAGCGCAGACGCCTTCGCGGCGTGCAACATGCCGCCTCCAACCTCCACGGTCGGCGCGCCCAAAAACTACCTCGCGTCGAAGTCAAGAGCAAGCTCGAGTCCAGCGCCGCCGGAACCGCAACCCCAACCAGGCGATCGCGAACGGTTTCGCGCTGACGTTGCCGAAAGGATGCAAAACTGAGTCCGGGTCGGACTTTCGGGAAGGAGATCTGGCCCGCGAGATGCCGGATGCTTCAATACCGGACCACTATTTCCACGGCGGTCCCAAATCACGCGTCCTCACGGAGCGCCGATCGGCATGAAACGATTCTCTCCTTTTTACGCTTGTCGGGGTAGATGCCGATTCTCTTCAAAGGCGCCAATATTGCGACCTGGTGCGTTGCGCACACTCCTTTCTGAGCATGTTGACGGAGGGCTTCGCCGCACACCTATCTCCCACCGCTGGTGATACAGCGCAGCCAGTTGGCCGGCTGCGGCCATTTCAGCATCGAGGATCGTGGTGATGAGCCGGCGCTCGTTGCCGCGCCCATCGCCATCTCCGCAACTTCCAGATCGAGGCGATCGGTCCGACGGCGATCGTTGAAAACGACCTGCATCAAGCGGGCGTTCTCGCGGACAACTTCTTGACGGTCGCTTCCGCCGTTCTGCCCCTGTTTCACGACGAACTTCTTGTACAGATTCTGGAATTCTGCGATCTCCCGTTCCGCCTTCTGGACTGCTGCCGGAGATCTGGTGGCGCTATCGGTCCTTCACAACTCAAGGGATTCGATGGACTCGGACCTCACTTAGCATGAGGCACTCCCCTGTCCTTGGAGCGTATTTTCCTATGCTCGGATAGATGTCGCAAAATAGAGGAGCCCCCGTTTCCCAGTTTTCATGTCGTGCACCCCGCTAGGACCCGTCGTACAGCCGCGGACATTGCTACTTTGCCTTCACAGTCAGTTTTCAGTGGGATGCAGCCTAACTCGAATCAACATACAATAAGAAGCACTGCGAACCATGTGCCGTCTCTTTTTGTCTCTGGCAATCCTGAACTGCTGCGCTATTGCCACAGCCGCTTCGCCGAGTTTCACGCGCGACATCCGACCGATCCTGCTAAGGCAGTGCCAGGGCTGCCACCAGCCCGCTTCCAAGGCATCCGATCTCGATCTCACCAACTACCAGGGCTTCGCCAAAGGTGGACGCCGCGGTGCCACCGCGCCGATCCTGGTCAAGTACATCACCGGTGAATCCCAACCGCGCATGCCCATCGGAGGTCCGCCCCTCACCCCCGATCAGATTCAACTCTTCAAAGATTGGATCGCTGCCGGAGCCAATGACGACACCCCAGGCGTAGCTGAACCCACGGGACCCGGTTCCTACCTGCAGCCGCCCGTCATCACCGCGCTCGCCTATTCGCCCGACGGCCAGTACATCGCCGTTTCAGGCAATCGTGAAGTGCTTATCCACAAGGCCGACGGATCGGCAATCGTGGCCCGCCTGCAGGGCAATGCCGAACGTATCCTCTCTATCGCCTTTAACAAAGACACGCTTCTGATCGGTGGAGGCACGCCTGCGCGCTCCGGCGAAGTCCAATTCTGGGACACCGGGACGTGGAAGCAGATCCGCGCGGTGCAGACCACTGAGGACACTGTCTTCGGCGCGTCCATCTCGCCTGACTCGACCAGGATCGCCGTGGGTGGCGCGGACAACACCGTCCGCATCATCGAAGCCGCGACTGGCAAAGAGCTGTTCAAGATCGGCAATCACGAGAATTGGGTGCTGGGCACTTTGTTTACCCTCGACTCAAAACGCGTCATCTCCGTGAGCCGCGATCGCGCTGCCAAGCTCACCGACGCCGCCACTGGCGCGTTTCTTGAGAACGTCAATCTGCTGCGCGGCGAACTCGCGGCGATCGCACGCCATCCTTCGAAGGAAATCATCGTCATCGGAGGCGACGAGAGGCACGCGTACATCTACCAGGTCGATCGCGGACGCAACATACGCATCGCGGACGATGCCAATCAGATTCGCAAGCTGGATCGCGAGAGTGGATCGATCTTCGCGCTCGCCTGGTCGCCCGATGGCAAGACCATCGCGGTCGCCGGCGGTGGCCCCGAGGTCAACCTTTATGACGCTGAATCGGGCAAGCTCACTGCCTCCTGCAAAGGCCATAGCGCGGGAATCTATGTGGTCGCGTTTTCGCCGGATTCGAAGCGCATTGCTACCGGCGGCTTCGATGGACAGATCCGCTTGTACGATGCCTCGAACGGCATACTCGCCAAAACATTCTCGCCGGTTCCGCTCAACGTGATCACCCAAGGAGGCACGAAATGAGAGCGTTCGTTTTCTTCGCGCTCGTTGCATCCCTCGCGCACGCCGCCGCACCCGTCATCGTGGAACTTCAGCCGCGCGGCGCGGAACGCGGCCGCCCCTTCACGCTCACCATATCGGGACGCAACATCGAAGAAGGCGCGCGTATCGTCAGCGGACTCCCCGCCACCTTTACGCCAATGGCATCGAAGATGGTCACCACGCGCTACGCAACCTTTCTCGTCGAGCCCAAAGGCGACATCGCCGTCGGAAGCTACCCGATCCGCGTACAGACGCCAGACGGCATCTCCAACATCCTGCTGTTCACCATCGGAACCTTCCCCGAAACTCAGGAAGAGGAATCCCAACCGGGAGCCAGGCCCAATTCCAACGACGGCATCGAATCCGCACAATCGCTGCAGCGAGCGCCTCTTGTCGTCAACGGCAAGTTGAACGGCGCGGAACGCGACGTCTATCGCATCGCCGCCAAGGCCAATGAACGCCGCGTGCTGGAAGTAGAAGCCCGCCGCGCTGGATCGGCCATTGACCCCGTGATCCGCGTACTTGACGCCGCAGGCAACATGATTGCGCGATCCGAGGACGCCGCAGGCGCAGGGCTGGACGCCCGCCTCGACCTCACTTTTCCGCGCGAAGGCAACTACTACGTCGAAGTCCACGATGCCCGTTATAGCGCGCAGGAACAGAATTTCTACCGCCTCAAAATGGGCTCGTATCCGTATGCCGAAGATCTCTTTCCACTCGGCGGCAAGCGCGGTGAAACCGTTGAGGTGACGCTTACGGGCCCTGGCGTTTCGAAGTCAGTCAGCATCAAAGCAGAGGGCCAATCGCAAACCTGGGTAAACCTGCCGGATAGCGCCGCGCTGCCGCTGCCGTTCGCGATCGGTGAATACAATGAAGTCCGCGAGCCGGTGAACGCGCCGGTGACGCTGCCCACTACCATCAACGGACGCATCTCGAAAGCTGCGGAGACCGACACATACAAGCTGAGCGTTCAGCCGGGCGACGCAATTCTACTCGAAATACAGGCGCTGGAAATTGGAACATCGAAGCTCATGGCCGTGCTCACCGTGCGCGATCCCAAAGGAACCAAGCTCGCCCGCGCGGGTGACGAACCGCCCTCGGTGAACCTCTTCAGCCTGTTGGCATCTCCTTCGGCGCGCGATCCCTACGTGCGCTTCACTGTGCCGGACGGTGTGACCGAAGTGAGCGTCTCCGTCGAGGATCTGGCGTCGCGCGGAGGGCCTGGATATGGCTATCGGATCATCGCCCGCAAGCAGAAAGAAGAGTTCACAGCCTCGATTTCGAACCCCTACGTGAACATCCCGCGCGGCGGAACCGCGCAAGTCATCGTCAACATCGATCGCCGTGGCGTCGATGGACCCGTGCAGTTCACCATCGCTAATCTTCCCAAGGGCCTCACGGTTGCCGGTGGACTCATTCCCACCGAGGGAGACCGCTCTTCGGGAGGCAGCAAAGTCTTCTCACGGCGTGGCGTGCTCACGCTCACCTCCGAAGCCGATCTGAAGTTCGAAGGCGAGCTCGATATCTGGGCAGAGGGCGAGACATCCGATGGTGTGGTGTTGAAGCGCCGTGCCCGCGGACCCGCGATGCAAGTCGCCGTGACGGGCGCAACCTCGCAGGGCGTGGTGGATCGGCAGCGTCCTGTAACCGCGCCGTGGTTGGGAATGCAGCTTCCGGCCGCGGTCACGAGCGAGCCCGCCGCGCGCCTAATCGTGAAGCAGGTGGAATACAAACGCGAGGCCGAAGGCGATCGCTATCGGTTCACCTGGAAGTGGGACCTCATGCCCGGTGTGCAAGTGGTTCGCCCCGATTCCTTGGGTGTCGACATCGTTGGCGCCAACGATATCCGCATCATCGATGTGATCCGCAACGCCACAGATCCGAACGCGGGTAGCTTTGTCATCACCACCACCAAAGTCACCATGCCTTCGTTCTATGACCTCGTTGCTTCGGGTCCTGTGATGCGCGACGGTGTCAACGAAGAGATCTACGCACAACCGATTCGGGTGGAAGTCCCAGCCCTGGATGCGAAGCCGGGGCCAGTGGGCAAGGATGTGGCCAAATGATGTTTGCGCATCCGATCCCACTCATTCACAATTTCTCTGAAAGCGGAGTCCAGGTTCAATGAAGTCTTTCGTAGCAATTCAACTCATCGCCACAGTCGGCCTGGTAACCGCCGCCGAGCCCACGACATTCCTCCGCGATGTCGCGCCGATTCTCAACAAAACGGGCTGCACTTCTGGACCGTGTCACGGCTCCGCCAAAGGCAAGAACGGCTTCAAACTCTCGCTGCGCGGTTACGATCCACAATTCGACTACGAAGCTCTGCTCTACGATGTTTCCTCACGCCGCTTCAATCGCGCCGATCCCGGCAAGAGCCTGATGCTCGCCAAGCCGATTCAGGAGGTCGCGCATCAAGGCGGTCTGCGTTTTGAAAAAGACTCGCGTTACTACAGGACCATCTACAATTGGATCTCGCAAGGCGTGCCCTACGGCGATCCGGAGAAAGATTCAGTCGACACGCTCGAGGTCGAGCCTAAAGAGATCGCACTCGCGAGGCCCGGTCTCGGATCCAAAGTCAAAGTCATCGCCAGGTTCAAAGACGGCACGCAGCGCGACGTCACCGCTGACGCGACAGTGGAAAGCAACGTCCCGGATGTCGCCCGCGTCGCCAACGATGCGGACATCGCCACCGAGCGCATGGGCGAAGCAACGCTACTGGTCCGCTATCAGGGCAAGTTCACCACAGTGCCGGTGACAGTGCTGAACCCGCGAGCGGGCTTTGTGTGGAAGCCGCTGCCGCAGAACAATTTCGTCGACGAACTGATTGACGCGAAGCTGAAGCGCTTGAAGATCCAGCCAACTGGTCTTGTGGATGACGCGACCTTCTTCCGCCGCGTCTCGTTGGATCTCGCCGGCCAGACTCCCACACCGGAAGCGATCCGCGCCTTCATCGCAGACCCCGGCAAGACCAAGCGTCAGAAGCTCATCGACAAGATGCTCGCGAGCCCAGCCTATGTCGATCATTGGGCCGTGAAATGGGGCGATCTGCTGCAGAGCAGCCGCAAGTATCTCGGTGAAAAAGGCGTTTACGGATTCCGCGAATGGATCCGCGCCTCGCTTGCCGCCAACAAGCCTTGGGACAAGATGGTGCACGAGATGATTTCCAGCCGCGGATCTTCGTATGAGAATCCCGCAGCCAACTTCTTCCGCATCACCAAAGAGCCCAAGCCCGCAATGGAAAAGACCACCCAAGTCTTCTTGGGCGTACGAATGGTGTGCGCGCAGTGCCACGATCATCCGTTCGAGAAGTGGACGCAGAACCAATATTACGAGATGTCCGCGTTTCTTTCGCCCGTTGGCGTGCGCGCTGGCTACGAAGTGGGCGAGGACATCGTATACGATCAGCGCGAAGATTACGAGATGAAGCATCCCAAGGATGGGCGGGTGATGGCGCCCAAGTTCCTGGTGGCTTCCGTTGGCGCACCGCCGATTCCCAACGATGCGAAACGTCGCGACGCTTATGCCGATTGGCTCACGTCGAAGAACAATCCGTTCTTTGCGCGTTCCACTGCGAATCGCATCTGGAGCTACTTTTTTGGGCGCGGCATTATCGATCCCGTGGACGACATCCGCGCTTCGAATCCGCCAGTGAATCCACAGTTGCTCGATGCGCTCACGAAAGAACTGACCACCCACGATTTCGACCTCAGGCAGCTCATGCGCGTGATTGTGAACTCTCGTGTTTATCAAGCGGGCATTGAATCCAACGAGTGGAATGCCCACGACACCGAGAACTTCTCGCATCAGTTTCCACGACGCCTGACCGCGGAACAATTGATGGACGGCGTTGCGCTGGCCACAGGCTCGCGGCCGAACTTTGCCGAGGTCCCACCGGATACCACCGCTGCACAAGCCCCCGATCCGCATATCGGCAAAGAAGGCTTCCTCGATGTCTTCGGACGCCCGTCGCGCGAATCCCCCTGCGAGTGCGAACGCCGTTCTGACTTCTCACTGCCCCAAGCCCTGAACCTCGTCAACGGACGTACGATCTCAGAGGCCGTGGCAGACCCCAAGGGCCGCGTGACCAAGCTCATTCTGAGCGGAGTCGACGATAGCAAGATCGTTGAGGATCTCTACCTGGCCTCAGTGGGACGCTTGCCCAACGCCAGCGAATCCAGCAACGCCCTCAAGTACCTCAGCGGCCCCGGAGGCCGCGCCGCGCGGTCGCAAGACCTGCTCTGGGCGCTGGTCAACAGCAAGGCGTTTCTCTACAACCACTGATGAAGCGTGTGCTTGCGGCGGCCTTTGCGGTCACGATTCTGTTCCATATCGAGTACACGAATCTCTGGCGCAGAGTTCACATCCCGTGGGATCTCGAAGGCTATCATTACCCGCTCGCGAATACTATTTTTCTTTCGTTGAAAGAGCATCGGCTCCCGCTGTGGGATTCCTGGAATTACGCAGGCATCCCTCTTGCCGGCAACATCCAGGCTGCGCTCTTTTATCCGCCAAGCTGGCTGCTGTACGCATCCCATCTGCCTTTTGGCAGGCGACTGCCCTATGCGTCGATCGAGGCGTTTCTCATCGCGCACATCGCGATTGCGTTCATCCTGTTCTATCTCTGGATGCGGCGTGGCCGCGGCCTTTCGGAAACCGCTTCCTTCGCTGGCGCCGCCATCTTCGCGTTCAACGGCTATGCCTGCTCGCAAATGACCCACTTGGGGCTGATTTGCAATTACGTTTGGTTTCCGCTGGGATTCTGGGGCATCGACGATATCGCGGTGCACGGCCAAACACGTCGCGGCATCGTGAAACTGACTGCAGCTTCCGCGTTGGGATTGCTCGCCGGATATCCCGCCACATGGGCCTGTTTCGCGGTCTGCATAGCATGTTATGGCTTGGCGAGCGTCCGCTCGATGCGGGCGACGCTGGCATTGGCGGTGACCATGGTCTGGTCTCTGGCCCTGTGCGCCGTACAGTTGTTGCCAACGATGGAAGCGGCACCGCTGAAGCAGTTCGATCCGAAATACGCGTGGCACTCAGGCATGACAGATATCTCCTATTTTTACGCGTTGCTCGTGCCGAACCTCTACGACTTCGACCTCAACATCGATATCAACACCAACCCCGGCAAAGAGTACGCTTACTTTGGCGCTCTGGGAATCGTTGGCTTTCTTCTTTTCTTAGTAGCCCTGCCACGCATCTGGCGTAGCGCACTGCCACTGTTCGCCGCCATGGCCGGAACCTTGATCGTGATGCTGAACCCCGGTGGATGGTTCGGCCGAGCGGTGGAAAAATCCCAATTGCTGCGGCAGGTGTTTTCGGATTGGTACTTCCTCGCCGGATTGTTCACCATTCTTTCCGCCTTCGCCGCCATAGGCATCGACCGCTTTCTGCGCAACGATCGGCAGCGCAGCAGCCAGCGCGCTGGCATCGTGCTTGCTCTCGCGGCGTTCGCATGGTCTGCCTATCTGCTCTCTTTGTGGATCTGGAGGCATCCCTTCGCCACCGGCTGGGCCTCCGCAAGAGACGCCATCGTCGGATCGATCCTGGTGCTTGGACTCCTCGTTTGCCTGAAGTTCTTCACCCCTTCGAGAGTCGCCGTGGCGGCTCTCTTCGTCCTCGCGTTCGTTGACTACAAGGTCTTTGGAACCAGTCGACGCATCAATAGCCGGGATGGAGCCAGCAACACCAGCCAGTCACCGCGGGACTTCCTCGGCTTCAGCCCTCCAGCCTGGAAACGCATCGTCCAGGGGCAGCCCGTTCGCACTACTGGTGACGAATGGGGACCTCACCCAACACACTTGCGTCACGGAAAAGTCGCCACAGTCAACGGCTTCGATCCCTTCCTGCCGATCGCCTACCAGAAGCTGATCGAAGCCCGCGGTGGGAAGTTCGTCACCAACCGGACCTTCAACCTGCCACGCGATCCCGAAGCGCTGCGGCTGCTCGGAGTTGGCTACTTCATCACGGCGGAAGCGAGTCCGCTCTACAAGGAATTCCTCGCAGACCCGAATTTCAAGTTTGATGAAAGCGGTTCAGACTACTTTAAGGTGTTCGCCCTCAAAGATCCACAGCCGCCGTACGCATTCCCGGGAGGCAGCGTTCACCTTGACCGCTGGACCTCGGAACGCCGACGCTTCGAACTCGAAAGCAGCGGCCAGACCGGCTTCCGGTTAAGTGAAAACTTTTACCCCGGCTGGCGAGCCACCCTTGACGGGCAGCCCGTGGCAATCACTCAATGCGAGATCGCGTTTCAGTGCGTGGCCGTACCCGCCGGCAAGCATTCGCTGGAGTTCGTGTACTGGCCAGAGTCCCTCAACCTTGGCCTTGGCACAACGCTTATGGCGCTAATCGCACTCGTCGCTCTTGGCTGCCGAAGCTCGAAGAAGAAGTAGCGCCCTCCCCCAACGGATGCTAAACTGAAGGTTCCCTCCCTGCTTTGGGGCACAAAGGCAGTATATTGCCCAAAGGATCATCGAACACTCGTGGCACAGACCGATAAGCTCTCGCATAAACAAGTCAAGGAAATGGCCAAGCACGATGCGTTCCAGGAACGCACCATGGAAACGGTCGACTACATTTCTCATCACAAGTCCGACGTGATGAAGTACATTGTGGCAGGCTTGGCGGCAGTGGTCCTCATTGGCGGGTTTTTATGGTACCGGTCGTATCGGCACGAAGTTCGTCAGGAAAAGCTACAGGCGCTGCTCCACATTCATGGTGCGACGGTGACTGCAGGCGAAGCTCCTCCGTTCGCTGCCAAAGTGTTTAAGACCGACGCCGAGCGGGATGCCGCGTTGCGCAGCGAATTCCCCAAGTTCATTGCCGAATACAGCGGCAGCGACGAAGCGGCCATCGCGTCTTACTATTTGGGCATCAACCTCGCCGAATCGGGCAACACCGCCGATGGTGAAAAGCACTTGAAAACGGCGATCGATACCGGTGGACCCTATTC
>CAZCPL010000180.1:0-11398 GCA_964500255.1 uncultured Solibacteraceae bacterium
TTCCACAGCTTGGCTCTCAATAGCGACGGCACCGTGTGGGCGTGGGGACGCAATGGAGAAGGCGAACTCGGGGATGGCAGCAACGTCGTGAGCCGCCTGGCGCCGGTGCAGGTCAGCGGGCTCACCGGAGTGGTGGCGATTGCTGCCGGCTCTAACCACAGCTTGGCCTTAAGAGCGATGGGTCGGTCTGGGGATGGGGCACCAACGGCAGCGGCCAACTCGGCGATGGGACCATGGCGAATCGCCTAACGCCGGTGCAGGTGAGCGGACTCACGGGAGTGGAGGCGATTGCCGCCGGCTTCAACTACAGCCTTGCCCTGCTGAGCAACGGGACGGTGCGGGCCTGGGGATTCAACTTTTATGGCGCACTGGGCGACGGTACCACGACGACTCGCCTGACGCCGGTGCAGGTGGTCGGGCTCACGGGGGTGACGGAGGTTGCCGCCGGGCAGTACCACAGCATGGCCCTAAGAAGCGACGGAGTGGTCTTGACGTGGGGTTATAACAGCAATGGTCAACTTGGCGACGGGACTACGACAAATAGCCCGCTGCCAATCGTTAGTGGGTTTACGCAGACCGTGTCGGTTGAGGCCGGTAGTCACCACAGCCTGGCGCTGAGGAACGATGAAACGGTCCGGGCCTCGGGGTGGAACCTGTACGGCCAAATCGGCGACGGCACCGGGACGCAGCGATTAACGCCGGTCAACGTGTTTAGTGGGGCAGTGGCGATCGCCGGCGGTTATTATCACACCTTGGCCGCGAGGAGTGACGGCTCAGCCTGGGCGTGGGGATTTAACGGCTTCGGCGGACTCGGCAACGGGACCACGACGCATAGCCAGACGCCGCTCCCCGTCAGCGGGCTCACCGGGGTCGTGGCGGTTGCGGGCGGTCTTTACCATAGCCTGGCGCTGACGAGCGACGGGCGTGTGTGGGCGTGGGGTTACAACTTAACCGGGCAACTCGGCGATGGGACCACGACGCAACGCCAGACCCCGGTTAGAGTCAGCGATCCGGGTGTTCCCGGCGCGCCGGGCAATGTGTCGCCAACACCCGGTCAAACCAACGTTTCCACGTCCACAGCGCTGGCGTGGTCCGCCGCGGCCGGTGCGACAAGCTACGACGTCTTTTTCGGAACTGTCAGTCCGCCGCCTCTTCTCACCACTACCACCGGATTGTTCGCGAGTCCGGGCCTGCTGGGGGCTGGACAGACTTACTACTGGCGGATCGTTGCCCGGAACGCGGCGGGAACCGCGGCCTCGCCGATCTGGCAGTTTACGACCATGCCTTTGGCAACGGCCACCGGCACATTGTTCGTGCCGATCAATCCCTGCAGGCTGGCGGACACGCGTCTTGCGAACGGTGAATTCGGTGGACCGGTCCTCACAAGACTCACTACCCGAAGTTTCGATTTGAGATCGCATCCTTGTATCGCAGGAGCCGATCCGGTAGCATACTCGCTGAACATTACCGTCGTGCCCACCGTGCAGCTTGGGTACCTCAGTATCTGGCCCACGGGAACCGCGCAGCCCACGGTTTCCACTCTGAACTCGCTTGATGGACGCATCAAGGCCAACGCGGCCATCGTCGCCGCTGGAGTGAATCGCGCAGTCAGTGTCTACGTGACGGATAATGCGCACGTCATCATTGACATCAACGGCTACTTCGTGAACGCGCCCTCCGCAAACGGACTTGCCTTTTATCCCGTCACGCCGTGCCGTGTTTCGGACACACGCAATGCCACTGGTCCTCGTGGCGGACCCGCGCTGGTGGCGTTGCAGACCCGCAGCATTCCGGTGCTCTCATCGAGCTGCGGCATTCCCGCCAGTGCCCAGGCTTACTCGCTGAACGCAACGGTTGTGCCGCAGGGCCAATTTGGATTCCTCTCGGTCTGGCCCACGGGCCTATCCCAACCCGTGGTTTCCACATTGAATGCCCTCACAGGAACCGTAACCGCCAACGCAGCCATCGTCCGGGCCGGAACCTCGGGTGAGGTCTCGGTGTATGCGACCGACAGAGCCGACCTCATCCTGGACATCAACGGATATTTCGCGCCGCCAGGCGGGGCCGGCGCGCTGCGGTTCAATCCCACGGGGCCGTGCCGTATTCTGGACACGCGCGTGAATCCCCCGATCCTGACAGCCACTGTGACGCGTGACGTTCCTGTGCCGATCTGCGGCAGCTCGATCCTGACAGCCCAGGCGTATACGTTGAACGCGACGGTGTTGCCACAGGGCGTCTTTGGATACCTGGCTCTGTGGCCACAAGGATTGGCACAGCCTCTTGTTTCGACCTTGAACGCCGTAGACGGGGCGCTAACTTCGAATCTGGCGATTGTTCCGACGGCCTCTCCGGGTGGAGGGATCACGGCGTTCGGATCGAATACCGCGCACCTGATTCTGGATCTCAGCGGCTACTTCGCGCCCTAACTGCCAAGTAACCAGCCCGGAAAACGGAGCGCGCGGCGTCGTTGCTTGCATGTCGTGAGGGTGCCCGCGCGCCCTTTTCCGGGCTAGCTAGGCTAGCTAGCCTAGCCATCAGGACCGCGTCAGAAGATGTCCAGAGTTCGTTAGTTGACCGGCTGCCAGGCACTGAGCAGCGCTTACCGGCGAGGGATGAGTCCGTTGCAGGAAAGAAAAACTGCGCGGCTCGTTCTCCTACGTTGAGAAGCCTTCACGCCAAAGGCGTATAATTCTACTGGACCGGCGAGTCTTGATTCAGCACTTGCGCAAACGTGCGCGACAAGTAACGTTCGACGCCGCGAAACGCCAATACTGATGATCCCGTTTTGTGGATGTCCATAAGGAGCACCTACTGCATGGCAGTAACCAGACGTCATTTCTTCTACGGCAGCCTGTTGGCCGGCGCGGTTCCTTCCGCCGGATTCGGCCGCACGCCCTCTCTCAAAGCGGCCGGCTACAAGTCGCCCAATGAAAAGCTGAACTTCGCGGCCATCGGCTCGGGCGGACAAGGCCACAGCAATATCCGCGCCGCTTCGCCCACCGAAAACATCGTCGCCCTCTGCGACGTGGACGATCTACGCGCCGCGGAAACGTACAAACTCTTTCCGAATGCGAGCAAGCACCGCGACTTCCGCAAGATGCTCGATTCGCCCGAAGCCAAGAACATCGATGCAGTGATTGTGGCCACTCCCGATCACATGCATGCGACCGCTGCGATGTGGTGCATGGAACGCGGCAAGCATGTGTACGTGCAGAAACCGCTGGTGCGCACCATTTGGGAAGCGCGCCAGATGCGCGAAGCGGCCTCGAAGTACAAGGTCGCCACGCAGATGGGTAACCAGGGATATTCGAACGAAGGCACGCGCCAGTGCGCGGAAATCGTTTGGAGCGGCGAGATCGGCAACGTCACCGAAGTGCACGCCTGGAGCGATCGTCCGATCTGGCCGCAGGGCCTGACTACGATCCCTGCGGAAGAGCCAGTGCCATCGACGCTCGATTGGGATCTGTGGCTCGGTGTCGCGGAAAAGCGTCCGTTCACCAAGGGCGGCAGGACAGAAGGCGACCGCTTCGGAACCTTCTTCTATCAGCCGTTCGGCTGGCGCGGATTCTATGACTTTGGCTGCGGCGCACTGGGCGACATGGCGTGTCATATTCTCGGCGCGCCGAACATGGCGCTGCATCTTTCGAAGCGCAAGATTGTCGGCGTGGAATGCATCAAGAAGGAAGGCGCGAGCCCCTTCATGTTCCCCAAGGCTTCGGTGATCCGCTTCGACTTCGCTGCGTATGGCGATATGCCTGCGTTGAAGGTGTTCTGGTACGACGGCATGACGGAAAGTCCGAAGGTTCCGGGGGTTCCGGAAGGCGAGTGGGTTGGCGATCCACCGATGGCCATGCGGCCCGGTGCGGGCGGCCCTGGTGGCCCCGGTGGCGGACCTGGCGGACCTGCGGGAAATGGATTCAACTCGCCGGGACGCGTGTTCAACCAGGCCGACTTCGATGCCTTGAGTGCTCCGGATGCGCAGATCCGCAAGCCTTCTCCGGATGGCAGCGTGTTCATCGGCGACAAGGGCATGCTGACCACGGGCACCTATGGCGAAGTGACGCGCCTGTTGCCGGTGGAAAAGATGAAGGACTTCAAGATGCCGGCTCCGCTGCTCACGCGGTCACCCGGGCATATGCGGGACTTCATCCGTGCGGCCAAGGGCGGCGATCCGGCTTGTTCGAACTTCGACGTCGCGGCGCCGTTCGTGGAATGGATGCTGCTGGGCGTACTCGCACTGCGGCATGAAGGCAAGCTGGAGTACGATCCGGACAAGATGAAGGTCACCAACAACAGCGAGGCGAACAAGCTGTTGAAGCCGACGTTCCGCAAGGGCTGGGAATTCCATACAGTGAAAACGTAGTTTGGTTTGCGGGCGAACGGGGCGGGTCCTTTGCAGGATCCGCCCTTTTTTTCATCTAAAAATACCGCCCAGGCGTTGTCTGAAAGACCTCTCGAAACGCCGCGATGAATGCGCTGGGGCTCCGATAGCCCGCATCCATCGCCGCTTGTTTTACCGCTGCGCCTGCACCTAACAGCCGCAACGCACGCAGGAAGCGCGCTTGTCTGCGCCATTGTCCGAGGGCGACGCCAGTCTCGGCGACGAAGCCGCGTTCGAGAGTCCTCACTCCGATGCCGAAGAGTTTCGCCAGCCCCGCATTGCTGCGGCGATCTTGCGGAGTCTGCGAGACATGCTCGGCGACGCGACAGAGCAGTGGGTTCTTCGGCATGGGCAGCTCGAGAGAGGGTGTGGCGTCCGAGTGCAGTTCGTCGAGAATAAGCTGTGTCATCGCGGCGTGGATCGGCTCGCGTTGGTCGAGGAATCCAATCGCAACGGAGCGGAGAATCAGCTCGCGCAAAAGCGGCGAGACGCGAATCACGCCGCAGTTGGCGGGCAAGCCAACGAGTCCGGGGCGGAAATACAACGTGCGCAACAAGGTCTTACCGGTAAGCGCATGCCATGCTCAACCCCTGCCGGCGCCCAGATCGCCCAGTGGGGAGGCGAGATCCAGGAACCTTCGGATGTCCAAACGTGCATGACGCCGGATTGGGCGAAGATCAGTTGTCCCCAGTCGTGAGAGTGCGCGGCAAGAGCACCACCGTCTGGATACTCAGCCGCGAAGCTGCGGATCAGAAAGTAGGCCTCGTCGGATGCCATGTGACGCTTCTGCGACATTCATTGGCAGAATAGCAGGATTGCGACTCCCGCCCATGTCGACTATTCTCGATTCATGGCCAACAATGTTGCGAGCTTCGCGATTCAAGCCGACGATGTGGCGCGCTGCCGCGGCTTCTACGAAGCGGTGTTCGGATGGAGCTTTGAACCGTGGGGACCTCCTGGATTTTATCTTGTGCACACGGGAGATGAGAAAAATCCCGGCATCCAAGGGCTGCTGCACCAGCGCATGGAGCCGCGCGGGGAAGGGGGTCCGAACTGCTTTGAATGCACCGTTTCGGTGGATGATATCGACGCCGTGACCGAAGCGATCGCGAAACACGGTGGCCAGATCACGATGGATCGCGCGCCGATTCCAACGGTTGGGGTGTTGACGAAGTTCAAGGATCCCGAAGGCAATATCGTGGGAGCGATGCGGTACGAGCAACGCCACTAAGCCTTTTCAGAAATTGTGTAGATGCCTGGCGCGAGGCTTCAGCCTCGCGCCAGCTACAGAAGTCCGAAATGCTCTAACGGGCGGTCATCGACGGATGCTTCTCAAAGTGCAGATCGTGGCAGGCGGTGCAGGTCTTTTCGAGTTGTGCGAACGCCTTCTCGGCATCGGCAAAGCGCGAGGCCTTGGCGGATCGCAGCAAATCTAGTGCTTCTGCGCGATTCTTGACGGCGAGATCCTTGGCCTGTTGGATCGAAGTCCGCGCCCAGAAGGCCTGTTCGCGCACGGTGAGCGCTTCAATAGCCTTGACGCCGACTTCCAGCTTGGCGCGATCTTTGGCGGCAAGCGCCTCGCGGATGTCGTCCTTGCGATCCTGGGCATCGTCCATCCACTTACGATGGTCCTCCAGTTCGGCGGAGCTGAAAGTGGCACCGGCAAAGAGGGCCAATGAGAAGAATGCGGTGGCAAATCGCACGGCGGTGACTCCTCTACTGCTGGTCGTAACCCTTCAGCTTGCGGACCCAAATATTCCGGAACCGCGCGCGAGTATCGTGATCCTGCAAGGCCAGCGGCTCTTCCGCGCCATGCTTCACAAACTGTCGGACGGTGCGATGCGCCATGGGCCCAATGATTTCCTGCCTGTGGTGCATGAGCACTCCGTTGTGCAGAATGGTCACAAAAGGATGCACCACCATCTTGTCGCCTTCCCATTTAGGAGCCTCGAAGATAATGTCGTAGTATTGCCACTCGCCGGGCTTGCGCGACGCATTTTTGAGGGGTGGCCACTGCCCGTAAATCGAAGCCGCCTGACCGTCCGCATACGTCGGATTATTCCACGAATCGAGCACCTGCATCTCGTACTGATTCATGATCAGGATGCCACTGTTCGAGCGCCACTGAGAGGCGCCTTCGATATCAGGCGGGGCGGACCATTCCACGTGAATCTGGCAGTCGCCGAATTTTTCCTTGGAAACGAGATCGCCGGACTTGGTGGCGGCGTACATGTAGCCGTCTCTGATGGCCCACTTGGGCTCCATCATCTTGCCTTTATCCGCACCCCTGCCGGGCGTGACCCATTGGGAAAGATCCTTGCCGTTGAAGAGCACGACCGCATCCGAGGGCGGGTCACCGGGCTTCGCGCCGGGCGTCACCATGGGCGGCGCGGGGCGCGAAACATCGTGGACTTTCCACTTCTGTCCCGGGATCACAGGCGTATCGCTATAGCCCGTGTTCGGGGTGTTGCGATTTTCGCGCTGCTTTTGCTGTTTGTCTTGCTGCTGTGCGATCAGCACAGCGACGGCCGCCAGGGTGACCGAGCCGAGGATGAGAATGCGACGACGCATGTGTGAAAAGACTCCTATACGGGGGAGTTGGGTTACTGGTTGTTTGATGAAAGAGGCTCAGCCGCCGCGGCGCGAACCACCGCCGCCACCACGATTGCCGAAGCCGCCCCCGCCGCCGGGCCTGCGCCCACGGTCACCGGCACCACCGGGGCCGCGATTGAAGCCACCGCCGCCAGGGCCGCCGCGTCCGCGGTCGCCACCGAAGCCAGGTGCACCGAAACCACCGGGTCTGCGTACCGGAGGTCCGGCAGGCCGCGGCGGTTCAGGCAGAGGAGGGGCATCCGCCAACAGCACGACCGCATGTCGGTATTGGCCTTGTCCGATGCTTTCGCTGCGCAGTTCCGGATAGTCGCGCAACACCAGATGAATAATACGGCGTTCGCGGCTGTTCATCGGATTGAACTGAAACGGCAACCGGGTTTTGAGCACCTTTTCCGCCGCCGCTGCCGCGCTCATGCGCAACTCTTCGATGCGCAACAGCCGATAATCATTGGCGTCGAAGCAGATGCGCGAATGCTCATCGCTGGACATGCGGAGCATCTCCATCGTGAGCTGTTCGAGCGCCAGCATCGCTTCCGCTTTGTTCGCCAGCAGGATGTCGACATCCTGGCCAGTGAACTTTACCAGCAGGTCTGGGGTTTCGAAATCTTTGTGCACGGTCTCGCCTGAAACGATGTCGAACATGACATCGAAACCGGCAAGCGGCAGTAGGCGGTTGAGAAAGCTCTCGACCTTGGGTCCAGTGTCGGAAACGCTAAATTTGGTATCGCTCACACGCTATCTCTTCTTCTTTTGAGATTGCACCGGTTTGATGTCGATCACGGCCGGAGCTGGCCCGGGACCAGATATCTTATTGGTCGCCCATTGTTGCACGATGCCAACCAAATTCCCAGTGAGCCAGTATAACACTAACCCGGACGCCGAGAACCAGAACATGTATCCAAGGGCCAGCGGCATGAACAGCATCATCTTCTGCTGCGCGGGATCCATGCCCGGCGACGCGGGTGTCATCTTCTGCATAAAGAACTGCGAGGCGATGAGCACGAGGGGCAGAACGCGGATGGCGATGGTTTCGGGCCTCGACAGATCGGTGACCCACATCCAATCGGCACCGCGAATATCGATGACGATCTGAAGGGCGGTATAGAAAGCGAAGAAGAAGGGCAACTGCACAACCATGGGCAGGCATCCGCCCAGCGGATTCACGCCGTTCTTCTTGTACAGTTCCATGACTTCGGCGTTTTGATCGGCCTTGCGCGGATCGGTCATGCCCATGCCCTTGTACTTGTCGTTGATCTTCTGAATCTGGGGCGCGAGCTGCTGCATTTTCTTAGCGGATTTGAGGCTCGAAAATTTGAGCGGCATCAACGCCAGGTTGATCAGAATCGTGAGGACGACAATCGCCCAGCCCCAGTTGTGGGTGAGCGTGTCGTGTACCCAGCGCAGGGCCATGTAAACGGGCTTGGCGATGATTTCGAACCAGCCCCAATCGACGAGGCGTTCGAGTTGCGGATTGGCCTTGCGCAGCAGGTCGAGATCTTTAGGGCCGACATAGAAGTCGAAATCATTGCGACCTTCTCCGCCCCCGCCGATGCCGATGTGCGGTTCTTCACCGCTGGTCTGGTTGGAAGGCATAAGCTTGTCGGCGTAGGTGGTGAGTTCGAACTGGGCGTTGTTGCGGGGCAGGAACGCCGCAGCGAAGTACTGATCCGAAATACCGGCGAACGAGAGGGGGCCGCTGAGCGATGCGGGTCCATTCTTGGCTTCGCTGGCGTCCAGCGTTTTGAGCTTGTTTTCGTTCTTGTTCCAGTAGACGTTCTTCAACTGGCCGTAGTATTTTTCGACGGTGAAGTCGCCGAAGCCGCCGCGCCAGACGAGGCGATGGGGCAGCAATACTCCGCTGTTCATGACCTGCGAACCGATGGCGCTTTCATAGGCGTCCTTCTTAAACTGGAAGCTCTTTCTCGCGGTCAGTGAGCCGTTGGCGTACTCGAATTCGACGCCGAGCCCATCGGCGGATCTCCTGGCGACCCAGAGGGCCTGATTGAGATCCTGCTGGGGCTGCTGGCCTTTGAATTCGAGGACAAAGGGGGATGGAATCTTGCCGGCGGCGGAGACATTGAGCAATTCCACCGGCTTGCGGTTGACGTCGGTATACTTTCTGAGGATCCAGCTCTTCACCGCTGCGCCACGGTTCGAAAAGGTGACGGAATAGACATCCGTCTGGATCTTGAAAGTCTCTTCCGCGGCAGCCTGGACGGGTTCCTTGGCGATCGCTGCGGGTATCTCGCCGGGTTTGGCGGCAGGCACTACTGCGGCGGGTGCAGGCTGGCCAGTCGCCGGAGTCGTTGTGGCTTCCTTTTTGGTTTCAGGCGGGGTCACCGGCGTCACCGGCGGCGGACTGAACAACTGCCATGCGTAAAGCAGCCCGCCAACGAGCAGAAGGACAGCCAGCAGCTTCATCTGGCTTTCCATTTCGTTCTTTGGCGGCTTCAGCGGATTCGGAGACTCGGCCATATTGGGAATTCACAACCTCTATCAATCTATCTGTGTGTACGAAAGCTTGGGGTCAGCGGTTCGTTGTTCGAGGGACATGGTCGACACCGCCTGCATGAAACGGATGACAGCGACCCAAACGTTTGAGACCCATCCAGATACCGGTCAAGGGACCGTGCATCTCGACTGCCTGCATCGTATAAACCGAACAAGTGGGATGAAAACGGCAAGCGGAGGGCAGAAGGGGGGAGATCCAGCGCTTGTAGAAACGGAGCGAGGTGAGAACGGCTATTTGCATCGCGATGCCACCCTCGCCACTTCGCGCCGGATGTCTTCGAACGATGCTTCGAGACAGGAACGGCGGGGGTTGAAGACGATCATCCAGTTAGTGCCGAACGCGTGGCGTTCAAGACGGACAGCTTCTCGTACGCGGCGGCGGATCCGATTGCGGACCACAGCCTTGCCCAGCGCACGCGGCGTGGTAAAGCCAAACAGCGGACCTGTCACCAGATCCGCCGGGGAAAATACAAAAGCCGCAAAGTAGGGACAGGTCATACGTTTCCCGTGGTCATAGACTTTGCGGTAGTCACTGGATTTGAGGATCCGGGTACTTTTCGGAAAAGAAAAGTCCCCGGGTTCTTGTTGCGGGGAGTCGATACTAGTGGGCGGCGCGGACGGCACGCTCGTCACTGACGGTCAACTTCCAGCGGCCACGGGCGCGGCGGCGGGCAAGAACTGCACGACCATTCGGGGTTTTCATGCGCTCGCGGAAACCGTGCTTCTTCGCGCGTTTGCGGTTGTTGGGCTGAAATGTTCTCTTCGGCATTGCTTGGTCTACCTGCTAACAGTGTTTCTACTGGAGTGAAACAAGACACACTTGTTGCGCGTAGCTCACGTCCAAGATTCAGTATATCGGGCTGGGGGGTGGTTCGTCAAACTCCTGGCCTGTTGGAATCTTGTTAGACTGGCACCGTAAACATAGGAGAATATAAATGTTTGGACGTTATACCGAACGTGCGCGCCGGGTGGTTTTCTTTGCCCGTGACGAAAGAGATCGCGTCGGAACATCTGTTGCTTGGTTCGATCCGTGAAACTGCCCTCACGAACTCGTATCCGCAGAGAAACTGCGCGAACAAGTCGGGATGCCCAACAACCCCAATGTCGGCGGATGTCCCTTTGACCCGGGAATCGAAGCGGATTTTGGCTCATGCCCCTAAAGAACCCCAGTTGATGGGGGGAGCCGCGAGGATTCACTCCCTGCATCTTTCCATGCGGATCCCTGCGCGCAAGTTCTGATCGACCATGGGTTGATACCGGAAAGCTGAAAGGTCTGTTCGAGCGTCCGTCGTTGACTGGGTCCGTCATCGCTTCTGTGCTGCACCTGCAGGAACTGGTGGAAAGCACCGTTGGTGGACCTCGCTGTGGCCAACTACCGTTGGCTGAACCTGCCGAAACCTGTCCCCATGCATCTCTGGAAGCTCACGAACGAAGAGATTCTGGACCGGCTTGCGAGCCGAGATTGTTTGAGATCTGGGCCTCCGAGTTGCCAGAGAGGAGCCCTAGCCCTGCAGCCCAAGGATTTTTCCGTCGTGAACGAAGGCCGCCTTGGAACCCTTACGGCGTCCACTGTGGCGGTCGACTTCAAGCGGATCAAAGTTCCGTTGCCACCCCTTTTGATCGGGGCGGTCTTTGAATACTACTTGCGCTGCACCTGTTCAGGACCCGCGCCAATCAGGTCGGCGGCATTGGTCGGAAGCTTCCGCAACATCGCAGAAGGCGCAACGATCTTGCCCGCGGTACCGCGCGCAACACAGGTCCAAACACGGCTCACAATCTTCGAAGGCTGCTCAGGCGCGGGGCCCCGCACCAAGCCGCTGGCCGTGATCTCATCATCCGCGGCAGCGCCCGTAAAGCTCAACGTCAGATCTGCGGCCGTGTTGATCTCAGTGG